>NZ_JBNRIJ010000005.1:88789-92366 GCF_053557675.1 Pseudomonas sp. XP1
CGGCAATCTCAGCCGCGAGCCAGCTGCCGGCGCAACTCAGCCAACACTGGCGCCGTATCCGGCCGCACCCCACGCCAGATAAAGAACGCCTCAGCCGCCTGCTCAGCCAGCATCCCCAGCCCATCCAGCACCTTGGCCGCCCCCAGCTTCTCGGCCCACTGGCAAAACGGCGTAGGCTCCTTGCCATACATCATGTCGTAGCAAACCGTGCGCCCCGCCTCGACCAGGCTGTCGGCAATCGGCGGCAACTCACCGGCCAGGCTCGCCGAAGTGGCATTGATGATCACATCCACCGGCTCCTGCAACCAGGCAAACCCACTGGCCACCACCGGCCCCAGTTCATCGAACTCACGCGCCAGCTGCTCGGCCTTCTCCACAGTCCGGTTGGCAATCACCAGCGACTGTGGTTTGTGCGCCAGGATAGGCTCCAGCACGCCACGCACCGCGCCACCAGCACCCAGGATCAGAATGCGTTTGCCCGCCAGCTCGACCCCGGCATTCACCGTCAGGTCTCGCACCAGGCCAGCGCCATCGGTGTTGTCGCCCTGCAGGCTGCCATCGGCCAGCTTGCTCAGCGTGTTCACCGCGCCAGCGCGCCGGGCACGCGGGGTCAGGCTGTCGCACAGGCGGAAGGCCTCCTCCTTGAACGGCACGGTGACATTGCCGCCGCAGCCTTGCTTGAAGAAACCGCGTGCACAATCGCTGAACTCGTCCAGCGGCGCCAGCAGGGTGGCGTATTCCAGATCCTGCCCAGTCTGTTCGGCGAACAGGCGATGGATCAGCGGCGACTTGCTGTGGCCGATGGGGTTACCAAAAACGACGTACTGGTCCATGACGGCTCCTTGGTTATCCACAGGCTCACTGGCCGAGCCAGTCGCGGTCCTGCAGGAAATACTCGGTCAAGCGCGCTTCTTCACTGCCAGGCGCGGCCTTCCAGTCGTAGCCCCAGCGCACCTGCGGCGGCAGCGACATGAGGATGGACTCGGTGCGACCACCGGATTGCAAGCCGAACAGGGTGCCACGGTCGTAGACCAGGTTGAATTCCACGTAGCGGCCACGGCGGTATTCCTGGAACTCGCGCTGCTGCGGGGTGTAAGGGGTGTCCTTGCGGCGCTGGATGATCGGCAGGTAGGCGTTGATGTAGGCGTCGCCAATGGCGCGGATGAAGGCGAAGCAGGTGTCGAAGTCCCACTCGTTCAGGTCATCGAAGAACAGGCCACCAATGCCGCGTGGCTCGCCACGGTGCTTGAGGTGGAAGTAGCGGTCGCACCAGGCCTTGTAGCGCGGGTACACGTCGGCGCCGAACGGCGCGCAGGCCTGCTCGGCCACGCGGTGCCAGTGGATGCAGTCTTCTTCATTGCCGTAGTACGGGGTCAGGTCGAAGCCGCCGCCGAACCACCAGACAGCCTCTTCACCTTCCTTTTCGGCGATGAAGAAACGTACGTTGGCATGGGAAGTGGGCACATGCGGGTTGTGCGGGTGGATCACCAGCGACACGCCAAGGGCCTCGAAGCCACGGCCCGCCAACTCGGGGCGGTGGGCACTGGCCGACGGCGGCAGACCGGCGCCGAACACGTGGGAGAAGTTGACCCCGCCTTTCTCGATCACTTTGCCATCGCCGATCACCCGCGTGCGGCCCCCACCACCGGCTTCGCGCACCCAGGCGTCCTCGACGAAGCGGGCGCCGCCGTCTTCAGCTTCGAGGGCAGAGCAGATGCGGTCTTGCAGGTCGAGCAGGTAGGCTTTCACGGCCTCGGTGCGGCTAGTCATCGGGTCACCAGGAACGGGCAGGGAAGAATTCGCCGCGTAGCATACCACCCCCAGCCCGCGCGCCGCAGTTGACGGCGATCAAGCAAAGGCGTCCGATAGAAGGCCTTTCCCGACCCATACGACAGGAGTGCGAGATGGCCAAGCGTATCCAGTTCAGCCAGCATGGCGGCCCGGAAGTGCTGCAGTTTGTGGAATTCGAACCTGCCCCGCCAGGGCCACAGCAGGTGCGTGTGCGTAACCATGCGATCGGCCTGAACTTCATCGATACCTACTTCCGCAGCGGGCTGTATGCGCCGCCATCCCTGCCTTCGGGGCTGGGCACGGAAGCGGCTGGCGTGGTCGAGGCCGTGGGCGAGGGCGTGACCCGGCTGAAAGTGGGTGACCGCGTGGCCCATGCCGGCGGCCCGCTGGGCGCGTATAGCGAGGTGCATACGTTGCCGGAAGCAAATCTGGTGAAGCTGCCCGACAACATCAGCTTCGAGCAGGCGGCAGCGGTGATGCTCAAGGGTTTGACCGTGCAGTACCTGCTGAAGCAGACCTATGAGGTGAAGGCGGGTGACGTGATCTTGTTCCACGCAGCAGCTGGCGGCGTGGGTTCGTTGGCGTGCCAGTGGGCCAAAGCCTTGGGCGCCAAGCTGATCGGGACCGTGAGCTCTGCCGAGAAGGCCGAGCGGGCCAAGGCGCTGGGGGCGTGGGCGACCATAGATTACAGCCGTGAAGACGTGGCCAAGCGGGTGCTGGAGCTGACCGACGGCAAGAAATGCCCGGTGGTGTATGACGGCGTCGGTGCCGACACCTGGCTGACCTCGCTGGACTGCCTGCAGCCGCGTGGGTTGATGGTGAGCTTTGGCAATGCCTCGGGGGCAGTGAGCGGAGTGAACCTGGGTATCCTGGCACAGAAGGGCTCGCTGTATGTGACCCGGCCCACGTTGGCGACCTATGCCAACAATGCCGAGAATACCCAGGCCATGGCCGATGACCTGTTTGCGATGATTGGCAGCGGCAAGCTGGTTGTGGATATCCAGCAGCGGTATCCGCTGAGTGAGGCGGCGAAGGCGCAGGCGGAGCTGTCGGCTCGGCGGACTGTGGGTTCCACAATTCTGCTTCCTTGAGTTCACTCCCACAGGTACTGCGTCGGCCTTGAATATGGCGCTATGCCTGTGGAGGACGGGTGGTTGGCATCGACTCGATACCATCGAGAATCGCCTCCACCAATCCCTCCGCCAATTCAATGGAATGCAGGCTCGACCAATACATGCCACGGCCTTCTTCGCGCAGGTACTCGAGGGCTTTCGAGCCCGTTTCGTAGGCGCCTCGCAGATACAGAGCTACATGAACCAAGGCGTCCTCGGCGGAAATGTTCGGGTTTACGGTGAACAGCGGTTCGTGGCCGGCATCGCAGCGGCCGAAGGGGCGAGTAGAGGTGCAGGGAAGCGGTGGATCGGGGACTATTTTCTTCATCATTGGAAAATGCTCCTCATTGCCGCCACCAATCACTACCACGTGAATGGGTGGCGACTGTACGCGAGGTGGTAGACCCGGGCATTTTCCAATCCAGGCAGGCTCGAAAGCCTCCCACGCACAGTCACCATAGACTGCCATGGAAAAAATGCATCCGGGCTACCACACCCGATCGCCAAGGTATTCAGCGACGGATGAAGCCTAGAGGCACTGGTTCCCACTGAGAAGGTGATGGCAGAGGACGCGGCTCGTAGGATATTTCCCAAGCCGCAAGCTGGACAGCCATTCGAGACAAAATCAGAAAAATCTGCGGGGTTCTGGGGCCGCTTTGCGGCCCAATCGCCGG
>NZ_JBNRIJ010000005.1:92532-168931 GCF_053557675.1 Pseudomonas sp. XP1
GGGTTCTTCCTTCCACCCAAGGCCCCACCCAGCACCAGATCCAGCTGACCATGGAAGTACTGCTCCACCCGCAACCGAGTCTTCGCCGCCGGACGCCCACCCGGGTTGCACGAAGTGGAAATCAACGGCCCCACCAACGCACACAGCTCGCGCACCAACGGGTGGTCGCTGACCCGCAGCGCCACGGTGTCATGCTCCCCGGTCACCCACTCGGGCAACAGGTTCTGGTGCGGTACCAGCCAGGTGTTCGGCCCCGGCCAGGTGCTGCCCATGCGGTCGATCCAGTCTTCGGGGAAATCCTCGAACAAGAAGTCGAACTGGCGGATGTTGTCGGCAACCAGGATCAGGCCTTTATCCACAGGCCGTGACTTCAGCGCCAGCAGGCGATACACCGCGTCCTCGTTCCATGGGTCGCAGCCCAGGCCCCAGACCGCTTCCGTCGGATAGGCGATCACTGCGCCCGCCCGGATCTCACGTGCGGCTTGTTGCACACGAAAACTGCTCACCATTTCTGTTACTCCGCCTATATACCTTGCTTGTGAGCAGTGTACTTAGCCCGCGCGGGCAAACCAACGCCCGGCTTCATTGCTGACCCGGCCTTCCAGCTCCAGTTCGGTCAGCTGCGCCAGCACGTCGGCCAGCGGCAGCTCGCTGCAGTGGGCCAGGCTTTCGCTGGTTTGTGGCGCAGCATGCAGCAGGGCGAGCAGGGGATGGTCAAATTTATCCACAACCGCAGGCGGCAGGTTCTGCCAGCCCTGCAGGCTTTCCAATATCTGCTCCACGCTCTCCACCAGCAGCGCGCCGTCACGGATCAACTGGTGGCAGCCCTTGGCCCCGGGGTGGTGAATGGAGCCCGGTATGGCATACACCTCGCGGCCCTGCTCGGCAGCCAGGCGTGCGGTAATCAGAGAACCACTGGCCAGGCTGGCCTCGACCACCAGCACGCCCAGCGACAGGCCACTGATGATGCGATTGCGCCGCGGGAAGTTGCCGGGCAGCGGCCCGGCATCCAGCGGGTACTCGGAAACCAGCGCGCTACCGTTGTCTATCATCGCTTGCGCAAGCGACTTGTGGCGCTGTGGATAAAGTTTTTGCAACCCTGTACCGAGCACGCCAATCGTGCCCCCATCGGCCTGTAATGCGGCCCGATGAGCGGCACCGTCGATGCCCACAGCCAAGCCGCTGGTAATGGTAAAACCGGCCTGCGCCAAGTAGCGGGAAAATGCCGCAGCGGTGTCGAGCGCCGGGGGTGAAGCACGCCTGCTGCCCACAATTGCCAGCTGTGGTCGCTCGAGCAAGGCCGGGTTGCCAGCGACGAAGAGCAGTGGAGGGGCATCGTCGATTTCCGCCAATAGTGGCGGGTAGCCAGGGCCGTCCCACATCAGTAAATGCTGGCCCGGGCGCTCTAACCAGGCCATTGCGGCCAGTGCACCTTCCCGTACTTCGGCACTGCGCCGTGCATCGATGGTGGCCTGTGGTATGCCCAATGCGCGCCACGCGCCGGCCGGTGCGCACAGTGCCGATGAAGCACTGCCAAAGGCCTCCAGCAAGGTGTTAAAGCGACGCAATCCCGTCTCCGGCAGCCGGTGAAGGCGTAATCTCGCCTCCAGCTCGGCAGGCGAAAGAGGCGACGAATGGTAGGTATGCATGAGGATCATCCTTGATCTAATCGGGGCCATCGACGTGGCACAAACTGTGGATAACTTTGTTGATAACGCTTTGACAACCTGTCCATCGAATGGGCTATAAGCGGCTTTTGAAAACCCTAGCCGAGCTTTGCCAGGTGCTGAAATCCACGTTTCCCTTTATTATGTGTGCTCAGTTTTCAACCGAACGCACAGTGACTGCCTGACCTTATGGCCATCTTGAACATTCTCGAATTCCCGGACCCGCGCCTGCGCACCATCGCCAAGCCGGTGACGGTGTTCGACGACGCCCTGCGTCAGCTGATCGACGACATGTTTGAAACCATGTACGAAGCCCCTGGCATTGGCCTGGCCGCCACCCAGGTCAACGTGCACCAGCAAGTCGTGGTCATGGACCTCAGTGAAGACCGCAGCGAGCCGCGCGTCTTCATCAACCCCACGGTCGAAGAGCTGACCCATGACATGGGCCAGTACCAGGAAGGCTGCCTGTCGGTACCTGGCTTCTACGAGAACGTCGACCGCCCGCTGCGTGTGCGGGTCAAGGCCCAGGACCGTGACGGCAAGCCTTACGAGCTGGAATGCGAAGGCCTGCTGGCGGTATGCGTGCAGCACGAATTCGATCACCTCAACGGCAAGCTGTTCGTCGACTACCTGTCGCAGCTCAAGCGCGACCGGATCAAGAAAAAGCTGGAAAAGCAGCACCGCCAGCAAGCCTGATCCCCACCTTCCAGAAGGCTTGCTCCGGCAAGCCTTTTTCTTTTTTGAAGCGAGAACTCCATGCGCATCGTCTTTGCAGGCACTCCAGAGTTTGCCGCCGAACACCTCAAGGCCTTGCTCGACAGCCCCTACGAGATCGTGGCCGTCTACACCCAGCCCGACCGCCCGGCCGGGCGCGGCCAGAAACTGATGCCGAGCGCGGTCAAGCAATTGGCTGTGGCCCATGACATCCCAGTGTTTCAGCCGCCGACGCTGCGCAACGCCGAAGCCCAGGCCGAACTGGCCGCGCTGAAGCCGGACCTGATGGTGGTGGTCGCCTATGGCCTGATCCTGCCGCAGGTGGTGCTGGATATCCCGCGCCTGGGCTGCATCAATAGCCATGCCTCCCTGCTGCCACGCTGGCGCGGTGCCGCACCGATCCAGCGCGCCGTGGAAGCCGGCGACGCCGAGAGCGGTGTGACTGTGATGCGTATGGAAGCAGGCCTGGACACCGGCCCGATGCTGCTCAAGGTGGTCACCCCGATCAGCGCCGAAGACACCGGCGGCAGCCTGCACGACCGCTTGGCCGAGATGGGCCCGCCTGCAGTCGTCCAGGCCATTGCCGGCCTGGCCGACGGTTCGCTGCAAGGCGAAGTTCAGGACGATGCCCTGGCCACCTACGCGCACAAGCTGAACAAGGACGAAGCGCGCATCGACTGGAGCCGCCCGGCCGTCGAGCTGGAACGCCTGATCCGTGCCTTCAACCCGTGGCCGGTTTGCCACAGCACCCTCGATGGCGAAAGCGTGAAGGTGCTGGCGGCAAACCTGTCCACAGGTAAAGGCGCCCCAGGCGAGATCCTCTCCGCCAGCAAGGACGGCCTGGTGGTCGCCTGCGGTGACCAGGCGCTGAGCCTGACCCGCCTGCAACTGCCCGGCGGCAAGCCGCTGAACTTCAGCGACCTGTTCAACAGCCGTCGCGAGAAATTCGCCAGCGGCAAGGTGCTGGGCCAATGAATCCACGCCTCGCCGCCGCTCGCGCCCTTGCCGCTGTGCTCAGTGGCAAGGCCTCGCTGAACAGCTCGCTGCCGGCGCAACTGGACAAGGTCGATGAACGCGACCGCGGCCTGACCCAGGACCTGGCGTTCGGCACCGCGCGCTGGCAGCCACGCCTCGACCTGCTGGCCGCGCAGCTGCTGCAGAAGCCGTTCAAGGCCGCCGATGCCGATGTGCAGGCGCTGCTACTGATCGGCCTGTACCAGCTGTTCTACAGCCGAATCCCGGCCCACGCAGCCATCGGCGAGACTGTCGGCTGTGCCGACAAGCTGAAGAAGCCGTGGGCAAAAGGCCTGCTCAATGCCGTGTTGCGCCGCGCTCAACGCGAAGGCGAGGAACTGCTGGCCGGCATGGAGCGCGACCCAGTGGTACGCACCGCCCACCCGCGCTGGCTGCAGAAGTCGCTGAAGGCCTTCTGGCCGGAGCAGTGGGAAGCCATCTGTGCCGCCAACAATGCCCACCCGCCGATGATCCTGCGGGTCAACCGACGCCACCACAGCCGCGATGCCTACCTGGCGCTGCTGGCCGAGGCGGGCATTGGCGCCAGCGCCTGCCAGTACAGCCGTGACGGTATCGTGTTGGCCGAAGCCTGCGATGTGCGCGGCCTGCCAGGCTTTGCCGAAGGCTGGGTGAGCGTGCAGGACGAAGCCGCGCAGCTGTCCGCCGACCTGCTGGAGCTGGCCCCCGGCCAGCGCGTGCTCGACGCCTGCTGCGCACCAGGCGGCAAGACCTGCCACCTGCTGGAAGCCGAAGCCAGCCTGGCTCACGTTGTGGCCATCGACCTCGAAGCCAAGCGCCTGACCCGCGTGCGCGAGAACCTCGACCGCCTGCAACTGGACGCCGAGCTGATCGCCTGCGATGCCCGCGACACCGCCAGCTGGTGGGACGGCAAGCCGTTCCAGCGCATCCTGCTCGACGCACCGTGCTCGGCCACCGGCGTGATCCGCCGTCACCCGGACATCAAGCTGACCCGTCAGGCCGACGACATCCCGGCCCTGGCCACGCTGCAAGGCGAGCTGCTCGATGCCCTGTGGCCGACCCTGGAAGTGGGCGGCATGCTGCTGTACGCCACCTGCTCCAGCCTGCCGACCGAGAACACCGAAGTGATCGATGCCTTCCTCGCCCGCACCCCAGGTGCCCGTGAGCTGGATCTGGCCACCGAAGCCGGCCTGCGCCAGCCCCACGGCCGCCAGTTGCTGGCCCAGGAGGGCGGCCACGACGGTTTCTACTATGCCAAGCTGATCAAGATCGCCGCCTCGCGCGGATAAGAACAAAGGGTAGGGAGTAGCGGATGAAGATCATCATCCTCGGCGCAGGCCAGGTAGGCGGTACGCTGGCGGAGCATCTGGCCAGCGAAGCCAACGACATCACCGTGGTCGACACTGACGGCGACCGCCTGCGCGACCTGGGCGACCGCCTGGACATCCGCACCGTGCAAGGCCGCGGCTCGCTGCCTACGGTGCTGCGCCAGGCCGGTGCCGACGACGCCGACATGCTGGTGGCGGTAACCAACAGTGACGAAACCAACATGGTCGCCTGCCAGGTGGCATATTCGCTGTTCCACACCCCGACCAAGATCGCCCGGGTGCGCGAGTCGGCCTACCTGACCCGCGAAGAGCTGTTCGATAACGACCATATCCCGGTCGATGTGCTGATCAGCCCCGAGCAGGTGGTGACCAACTACATCAAGCGCCTGATCGAGCACCCAGGCTCCCTGCAGGTGATCGACTTCGCTGAAGGCAAGGCCCAGCTGGTGGCAGTGAAGGCGTACTACGGCGGCCCGCTGGTAGGCCAGCAACTGCGCCAGATCCGCGCGCATATGCCCAACGTCGACACCCGTGTCGCGGCCATCTTCCGCCGCGACCGCCCGATCACCCCGCGGGGCGACACGGTTATCGAAGCAGACGACGAAGTGTTCTTCATCGCCGCGAAGAAGGACATCCGCGCGGTTATGGGTGAGCTGCGCCGTATCGACGAAACCAACAAGCGTGTGGTCATCGCCGGTGGCGGGCAGATCGGTGAACGCCTGGCCGAGGCCATCGAAAGCCGCTACCAGGTGAAGATCATCGAGATGAGCCCGGCCCGTTGCCGGCATCTCTCCGACACCCTGGAAAGCACCGTGGTGCTGCAGGGCAGCGCCTCGGACAAGGACCTGATGCTGGAGGAGAACATCGCCGACGCCGATATCTTCCTGGCCCTGACCAACGACGACGAGGCCAACATCATGTCGTCGCTGCTGGCCAAGCGCCTGGGTGCGCGCAAGGTGATGACCATCATCAACAACCCAGCCTATGTCGACCTGGTGCAGGGTGGCGATATCGACATCGCCATCAGCCCGCAGCTGGCCACCATCGGTACCCTGCTGGCGCACGTGCGCCGAGGCGATATCGTCAGCGTGCACTCGCTGCGCCGTGGCGCTGCCGAAGCTATCGAAGCAGTGGCGCACGGGGATTCGAAGTCGAGCAAGGTGGTCGGCAAGGCGATCGAAGACATCGCCTTGCCGCCGGGTACTACCATCGGTGCGATCATTCGTGACGAAGAGGTGATGATTGCCCACGACGACACCATGATCGAATCGGGCGACCATGTGATCCTGTTCGTTGTGGATAAAAAGCATATTCGGGATGTGGAGAAGCTGTTCCACGTTGGCTTGAGTTTCTTCTAGGAGCACGAGGCATGCGCGAATCGCTGGAGAAGATGCTGGCCAAGGGTGTGGATAACCCGCTGCTGAGGTTCGGGCTGGGCAAGGCCTGGCTGGACGAAGGCAATGGCGCTGAAGCGGCGGTGCATCTGGCACGCTGCGTGGAACAGGACCCGAAGTACTCGGCAGCGTGGAAGCTGCTGGGCAAGGCGCATCAGTTGCAGGGGGACCTGGCGGCGGCGCGCAAGGCCTGGGAGGAGGGGATCGTGGCGGCGCAAGCCCATGGGGACAAGCAGGCCGAAAAAGAGATGACCGTGTTTCTGAAGAAGCTCGACAAAATCTCAAGCTGACGCGGTCTCTGTGGGAGCGGGTTCACCCGCGAATGCGTCGGTGAAGCCAACATTGCATTCGCGGGTAACGCGCTCCCACAAGGTCCCTGCTACCACAGGCAGAAGTGCATTCAGCCTACTGGAAGAGCAGTGGATAACTCAGTACCAGCGCGCCTCGCCAGCCGGGCGCTTCTTGAAGCGCTTCATGCTCCACATGTACTGGCTCGGGTACTCGCGCACATAGCGCTCGACCACTTTGCTCATCGCCGCTGCCGACACGGTCACGTCGGTGCTGTACATCTCTTCCGGCGCCGCCTCCAGAAACACCTTGAACCCCGAGCCATCCGGCAGCCGCAGGGCATGCAGGAACACCCCCACCGCTTTGCCCCCTGCCAGCATGTTCGGCACGAACTTGCTGGTCAGCGCCTGGGTTCCCAGGAACGGCACGAATACCCCCGCCGACTCCGCCGGCTCCGGGTCGGCTGGAATACCCACCTGGCCACCACGGCGCACTTCCTTGATCACACTGAGGATGCCTTCCTTGGTCGAAGGCGCCACGCGGTTGCCCATCTGCACCCGCTGCTCGCGCAGCAGGTCATCCACCGCCTTCAGCTTCGGCGGGCGGTAGAAGATGATCGGTTTGCACTGGTTGCAGTAGAAGTGGTTCAGCACTTCCCAGTTGCCCAGGTGGCTGGTGATGCCGACCACGCCCTTGCCCGAGGCCAAGGCCTGCTCCAGCACTTCCAGGCCGTGCACTTCCTTGACCAGCTCCAGCGAGCGCTGCGGCGGCCAGATCCAGGCACAGGCACTTTCGACGAAGGATTTACCGATATCCTTCAACGCGCGGCCAACCAGCTGCTCGCGCTCGGCAGGGTTCATCTCCGGGAAGCACTTGGCCAGGTTGATGCGCACGACATTGCGCGAGCCGTTGGGGATCTTCCACATCAGCCAGCCGATACCGGCGCCAACGCGCTGCACAGCGCCCCAGGGCAGCTTGGCAAACAGACGCAGCACCCCGACCATCAGGGCGCCCTTGAACTTTTCCACAGGCGAATTCCTTATTTCAGCAAGGCGCGCATTGTAACCCCTCAGCGCAACAAGGCGGCGTAGCGATCGCAATCGGTGGTGTGGTCCATGACCATGCCGGTGGCCTGCATGAAGGCATAGCATATAGTCGGGCCTACAAAGGTGAAGCCGGCTTTCTGCAGGGCTTTGCTCATAGCCTTGGCTTCATCGGTAACCGCTGGCACCTCGCTGCGGCCCCTGAAGTGGTTGATCTTCGGCGCACCACCGACGAATGACCAGAGCCATTCGGCCGGGTTGTCCAAAGCCAGCCAGGCCTGGGCATTGCGCCTGGCAGCCTTGAGCTTGAGGCGGTTGCGGATGATACCGGCATCCTGCATCAGCTCCTCGATGCGTTCGTCGCTCATGACGGCGAGTTTCACCGGATCGAAGCCGTGCATCACCTCGCGATAACGCTCGCGTTTGCGCAAGACGGTGATCCACGACAGCCCAGCCTGGAACCCTTCGAGCAAAAGCATCTCGAACAGCAACGCCGGGTCACGCTGTGGCGTTCCCCATTCCTGGTCATGGTAGGCCTGGTACAACGGATCGTCGGTACACCAAAAGCAGCGTGGCATAAGGCTCCAATGAGTAGAGGGCGAGGCGAATCAGGTTATACTCCCGCTCTTTACATCCGCATCCCCAGATACAGGTGAATTTCGTGAGCCAGCCTACGCCAGCCGTGCGTACCTTCCAAGACCTGATCCTCGCCCTGCAGAACTACTGGGCCGAGCAAGGTTGTGTGGTGCTTCAGCCCTACGATATGGAAGTAGGCGCCGGCACTTTCCACACCGCTACATTCCTGCGCGCCGTGGGTCCAGAAACCTGGAACGCCGCCTATGTGCAGCCTAGCCGTCGCCCTGCCGACGGGCGGTATGGCGAAAACCCCAACCGCCTGCAGCACTACTACCAGTTCCAGGTGGTACTGAAGCCCAACCCGGCCAACTTCCAGGAGCTGTACCTCGGCTCGCTGAAAGCCATCGGCCTGGACCCGCTGGTCCACGACATTCGCTTCGTCGAAGACAACTGGGAATCGCCGACCCTCGGCGCCTGGGGCCTGGGCTGGGAAATCTGGCTCAACGGCATGGAAGTCACTCAGTTCACCTACTTCCAGCAGGTAGGCGGCATCGAGTGCTACCCGGTCACCGGTGAAATCACCTACGGCCTGGAGCGCCTGGCCATGTACATCCAGGGCGTCGACTCGGTGTACGACCTGGTGTGGGCCGACGGCCCGTTCGGCAAGGTCACCTATGGCGACGTGTTCCACCAGAACGAGGTAGAGCAGTCGACCTACAACTTCGAGCACGCCAACGTCGAGAAGCTGTTCGAGCTGTTCGACTTCTACGAAAGCGAAGCCAACCGCCTGATCAAGCTTGAGCTGCCGCTGCCGACCTATGAAATGGTGCTGAAGGCCTCGCACACCTTCAACCTGCTGGACGCCCGCCGTGCCATCTCGGTAACCGAGCGTCAGCGCTACATCCTGCGTGTACGTACCCTGGCCCGGGACGTGGCGCAAAGCTATCTGCAAGCCCGCGCACGCCTGGGCTTCCCGATGGCCACCCCTGAACTGCGTGACGAAGTGTTGGCTAAGCTGGAGGCTGCACAATGAGTGCTCAAGATTTCCTGGTAGAACTGGGCACCGAAGAGCTGCCACCGAAGGCCCTCGCCAGCCTCGGCGAAGCCTTCCTGGCTGGTATCGAGAAAGGCCTGCAGGCCGCTGGCCTGAACTACACCGGCAAGCAAGTTTACGCCGCGCCGCGTCGCCTGGCCGTGCTGATTCGCCAGCTGGACGTGCAGCAGCCTGATCGCAGCATCAACATCGACGGCCCGCCCCTGCAGGCTGCTTTCAAAGACGGCGAGCCGACCCAGGCTGCCTTGGGCTTTGCCAAGAAATGCGGTGTGGAGCTGTCGGAAATCGACCAGAGCGGCCCCAAGCTGCGCTTCTCCCAGCACATCCCGGGCAAGGCCACCGCTGGCCTGCTGCCGACCATCGTCGAAGATTCGCTCAACGACCTGCCGATCCCCAAGCGCATGCGCTGGGCGGCCAGCCGTGAAGAGTTCGTGCGCCCGACCCAATGGCTGGTGATGCTGCTGGGCGATCAGGTGGTCGACTGCACCATCCTGTCGCAGAAGGCCGGCCGTGAATCCCGTGGCCACCGCTTCCACCACCCGGAAAACGTGGTCATCACCACCCCGGCCAACTACGTCGAAGACCTGCGCAAAGCCTACGTGCTGGCCGACTTCGCAGAGCGCCGCGAGCTGATCAGCAAGCGTACCGCCGAACTGGCCATGCAGCAGGAAGGCAGCGCCATCGTGCCGCCGGCGCTGCTGGACGAAGTGACCGCCCTGGTCGAATGGCCGGTGCCGCTGGTGTGCTCGTTCGAGGAGCGTTTCCTCGAAGTGCCACAGGAAGCCCTGATCACCACCATGCAGGACAACCAGAAGTACTTCTGCCTGCTGGACAGCGAAGGCAAACTGCTGCCGCGCTTCATCACCGTGGCCAACGTCGAGAGCCGCGACCCGAAGCAGATCGTGCAAGGCAACGAGAAGGTCGTGCGCCCACGCCTGACCGATGCCGAGTTCTTCTTCAAGCAGGACAAGAAGCAGCCGCTGGAAACCTTCAACGAGCGCCTGAAGAACGTGGTGTTCCAGGCTCAACTGGGTACCGTGTACGACAAGGCCGAGCGCGTTTCCAGGCTGGCTGCCTTCATCGCCCCGCTGATCGGCGGCGACGCCCAGCGCGCAGGCCGTGCGGGCCTGCTGTCGAAGTGCGACCTGGCCACCGAGATGGTCGGCGAATTCCCTGAAATGCAGGGTGTTGCCGGTTACTACTACGCGCTCAACGACGGTGAGCCGGAAGACGTTGCCCTTGCCCTGAACGAGCAGTACATGCCGCGCGGTGCTGGCGCCGAGCTGCCGCAGACCCTCACCGGTGCCGCCGTGGCCATCGCCGACAAGCTCGACACCTTGGTCGGCATCTTCGGCATCGGCATGCTGCCTACCGGCAGCAAAGACCCGTACGCCCTGCGCCGTGCCGCACTGGGCGTGCTGCGTATCTTGATCGAGAAGCAGCTGGACCTGGACCTGACCGGTGCGGTCGAGTTCGCGGTCAAGCAGTTCGGCGCCAAGGTCAAGGCCGCCGGCCTGGCCGAACAGGTGCTGGAGTTCATCTTCGACCGCCTGCGTGCGCGTTACGAAGACGAAGGCATCGATGTGGCCACCTACCTGTCGGTACGTGCCCTGCAGCCAGGTTCTGCCCTGGACTTCGACCAGCGCGTGCAGGCTGTACAAGCCTTCCGCAAGCTGCCGGAAGCCGAGGCTCTGGCCGCAGTGAACAAGCGCGTGTCGAACCTGCTGAGCAAGGCCGAAGGCGCCATCGCCGATCATGTCGAGCCGAAGTACTTCGACAACGCCAACGAGTTCTCCCTGTATTCGGCCATCCAGCAGGCCGACCAGGCCGTGCAACCCATGGCTGCTGCACGCCAGTACAGCGAGTCGCTGGCCCGCCTGGCGGCCCTGCGTGACCCGGTCGACGCCTTCTTCGAGGCGGTGATGGTCAACGCGGAGGATGCCAAGGTACGCGCCAACCGTTATGCCCTGCTCAGCCGCCTGCGCGGCCTGTTCCTGGGCGTGGCCGATATTTCGCTGCTGGGGTAAGCCTTGAAACTGCTGATTCTCGACCGTGACGGAGTCATCAACCATGACTCCGACGCCTACATCAAGACGCTGGACGAGTGGGTGCCGATCCCTGGCTCGGTCGAAGCGATCGCGCAGTTGAGCAAGGCGGGCTGGACGGTGGCCGTAGCCACCAACCAGTCCGGCATTGCCCGTGGCTATTATGCTCTGGCCACCCTCGAGGCCATGCACGCGCGCCTGCGCGCGCTGGTGGCTGAGCAGGGTGGCGAGGTGGGCCACATCGTGTATTGCCCGCACGGGCCGGACGAAGGCTGCGATTGCCGCAAGCCCAAGCCTGGCATGCTGCGAGCGATTGCCCAGCATTACCAGGTCGGCCTGGAAGGCGTCTGGTTCGTTGGCGACAGCAAAGGTGACCTAGAGGCCGCCCTGGCCGTCGGTGCACAACCCGTGCTGGTAAAAACCGGCAAGGGCGAGCGGACCCTGGAAAAAGGCGTCCCGGAAACTACACTGATTTTCGACGATCTGGCAGCTATCGCCAGAGAACTAATTTAAACAGTGCGCCTTCGGGCGCATTTTTCTCAGGCGGGCATGCCCCGCAATGGTACAAGCCACTATGTCGATCCTGCAGGCGATCAGAATCTTTCTTTTTTACCTGCTGCTGGGCACCAGTTCGCTGCTGTGGTGCTCGCTGAGCTTCTTCGTCGCGCCTTTCCTGTCATTCCCCAAGCGCTACAAGTTCATCAACGTGTACTGGTGCCGTTGCGCGTTGTTCCTTGTGCGCACCATCCTGGGTATCGACTACAGGATCACTGGCGCCGAAAACGTGCCTGCTGAACCTTGCGTGATTCTGTCCAACCACCAGAGCACGTGGGAAACCTTCTTCCTGTCCCAGTATTTCTCGCCGCTGAGCCAGGTGCTCAAACGCGAGTTGCTGTACGTGCCGTTCTTCGGTTGGGCCATGGCCATGCTGCGGCCTATAGCGATCAACCGCGATAACCCCAAGGAAGCCCTGCGCCAGGTAGCCAGCAAGGGTGACGAGCTGCTCAAGCAGAAGACCTGGGTGCTGATCTTCCCGGAAGGCACCCGCGTGCCATTCGGCACCATGGGCAAGTTCTCGCGTGGCGGTACCGCGCTGGCAGTGAATGCCGGGCTGCCGGTGCTGCCGATTGCCCATAATGCCGGCAAGTTCTGGCCGAAGACCGGCTGGGGCAAGCGCGCTGGCACGATCGAGGTGGTGATTGGCGAACCGATGTACGCCAACGGCACCGGACCACGGGCCATCGCCGAGCTCAACGACCGCGCCGCGGCGTGGAACGAAGCGACCCAGCGGGCCATGGGTTCGCTGCCGCCGGCAGAGGAAAAGCCCCAAGAGCAGATGGCTTGATCATCTGTGGATAACTTGTGAACTGTTTTTGGATTAAAACCCTGAAGTGATCGCTAAGTCTTTGAATTAGCTATTTATTTCTGCGTATGACATTTTTCTGAAAATCGTGCATAAGTTTTTTTGAGGCATAAGAAAACCGGCTTTTACAGCCGGTTTTTTTATGGACTCATGCGGGTGTTGGTGATCGGTGTAGGAGCGGCCTTGTGTCGCGAAAGGGCTGCAAGGCAGCCCCAGCAATTTGTGCATCACTGCTGATGCCCCGGGGCCGCTTTGCGGCCCTTTCGCGACACAAGGCCGCTCCAACAAGAAGCCCGTGCCAACCGTCAGATCTTGTCGATATCCACATCCTTGGTTTCTTTCAGGCAGAAGATCCCCACCACCAGGCTGACCCCGGTCACCAGCACCGGGTACCACAGCCCGTAGAAGATATCCCCGGTATACACCACCAGTGCGAACGACACCGTTGGCAGGAAGCCACCGAACCAGCCGTTGCCAATGTGATAGGGCAGTGACATCGAGGTGTAGCGGATACGAGTCGGGAACAGCTCGACCATCACCGCCGCCAGCGGGCCATAGGTCATGGTCGCGATCAGTATCATCGCCACGATCAACACCACCACCATCACTTGATTGACCTGCCCAGGGTCGGCCTTGGCCGGGTAGCCAGCCTGTTCCACCGCCGCACGCATGGCCGCTTCGTCGAAGCCGTTGATGGTCTTGTCGCCGATGTTCACCACTACATCGCTGCCGGCCACATCGACCGAGCTGTAAGGCAGGCCCTGCTTGACCAGGAAGGTCTTGACCCTGTCGCACGGGCTGTCGAAACGCGCTTTGCCCACCGGGTCGAACTGGAAGGTGCAGCCTTGCGGGTCGGCAGTGACCACGATCGGCGCCTGGCGGCTGGCCGCGTCGATCTGTGGGTTGGCGTAGTGGCTCAGCGCTTTGAACATCGGGAAATAAAGCACCGTGGCCAGCAGCAGGCCGAGCATCAGGATCGGCTTGCGACCAATACGGTCGGACAACCAGCCAAAGAACACGAAGAACGGCGCACCAATCACCACGCTGATGATCAGCAGGGTGTTGGCCTGCGCCGGGTCCATCTTCAGCATCTGGGTCATGAAGAACAGCACATAGAATTGCGCCGTGTAAAAGGTCACGGCCTGCCCGGCGTTGATGCTGAACAGCGCGGTGAGCACCACTTTCAGGTTCGGCCAGGAAGTGAACGACTCCCGGATCGGCGACTTGCTGACCTTGCCTTGGGCCTTCATTTTCACGAACGCCGGCGACTCATGCATGCTCATGCGGATCCAGGTAGAAATCGCCAGCAGCACGATCGACAGCAGGAACGGCAGGCGCCAGCCCCAGGTTTCGAATTGGTCGCCGCTTATATAACGGCTGCCCAGCACCACCACCAGCGACAACAACAGGCCGAGGGTAGCGGTGGACTGGATGAAACCAGTGTGGAAGCCGCGTTTGCCGGGTGGCGCATGCTCGGCAACATAGGTGGCCGCACCGCCGTATTCACCACCCAGCGCCAGCCCTTGCAGCATGCGCAGGACCACCAGGATGATCGGTGCCGCGATGCCAATGCTGGCATAGGTGGGCAACAGCCCCACCGCAAAGGTGGATAGGCCCATCAGCACGATAGTGACCAGAAAAGTGTACTTGCGCCCGATCATGTCGCCCAGGCGGCCGAACACCAGCGCACCAAACGGCCGCACCAGGAAGCCAGCGGCAAAGGCCATGAGGGCAAAGATGAAGGCAGTGGTGTCGTTCACGCCAGCGAAGAACTGCTTGCTGATGACCGCTGCCAGCGCCCCATAGAGAAAAAAGTCATACCACTCGAAAACTGTCCCGAGGGATGACGCGAAAATGATCTTGCGTTCTTCACGACGGTTGGAGCTGCTGGCCGCCGCACCCTGCTCTTGGATGTAATCCGACATCGTTGCTGTCCTCGGCCCGCAGGCCACAGTGATTATTCTTGTTGTTCCACTGTCGGCAGCTTCTGACCGCCAGCTGCCGGTACTGCACGCACCCTCGTTCAGGGCGTCGGTATCGCGTCTTCGTTCAGATAGGTCTGGGTCGCAGCTCCTTTGAGGATCAGTTGCGCCGCCTTCTCGGCGATCATCAGGGTGGGTGAACAGGTATTGCCAGAGGTGATCTGCGGCATGATCGATGCGTCCGCCACGCGCAGGCCAGGGATGCCGTGTACGCGCAACTGGTTATCCACAACGTCCAGTTCGCCATTGCCCATGCGGCAGGTGCCTACCGGGTGGAAGATGGTGGTGCCGATCTTGCCGGCGGCTTCGAACAGCTCTTCTTCGGTTTGCAGGGCTGGGCCCGGCAGGTATTCCTTCGGGTCGAACGCAGCGAGGGCAGAGGCCTGGACGATACGTCGGGTAAGGCGAATGGAGTCGGCGGCGACGCGTAGGTCCTGGGGGTCGCTGAGATAGTTGGGGTCGATCAGCGGAGTGCTGTTCATGTCGCTGCTGCGGATATCGATACGCCCGCGGCTGGCCGGGCGCAGGTTGCATACCGAGGCGGTAAAGGCCGGGAACCTGTGCAGCGGCTCGCCGAAGCGCTCAAGTGACAGCGGCTGCACGTGGTACTGCAGGTTGGCGGTGGCCTGCTCCGAGCTTGAACGCACGAATGCGCCCAACTGACTCGGCGCCATAGCCAGCGGGCCACTGCGATCATAGAGGTAGCGCAAGCCCATGCCCATCTTGCCCCACAGGCTGTTGGCCATCTGGTTCAGGGTACGGGTATTGCGGATCTGGTAGATCAGGCGCAGCTGCAGGTGATCCTGCAGATTGCCGCCAACGCCTGGCATGTCATGACGCACGCCAATACCCAGACTTTCCAGTAGCTGCCGTGGACCGATGCCGGAGCGTTGCAGGATACCGGGAGAGCCCACAGCGCCCGCGCAGAGGATGATCTCGCGACGTGCCGCAAACTCGTGCCAGGCACCCTGCCAGAATGCCTTTACTGCCCGCGCACGGGTGTTGTTGAGCAGCACCTGGTCAACCTGAACGCCAGTCAGCACGGTGAGGTTTGGGCGGTTCTTGATCGGCCGCAGGAAAGCCTTGGAAGCGTTCCAGCGCACACCGCTGCGCTGGTTGACCTGGAAATATCCACACCCCTGGTTGTCGCCGGAATTGAAGTCATCGACCTTGCCGATGCCGCTCTGCTCGGCGGCATCACGGAAGGCATCGAGGATCGGCCAGCTGTAGCGCTGTCGCTCGACCCGCCATTCACCATCACCACCGTGGTGCTCGTTGGCGCCGGCAAAGTGGCTTTCGCTGGCCTTGAACAGCGGCAGTACGTCCTTCCAGGCCCAGCCGTCGTTGCCTTGCTCGGCCCAAAGGTCGTAGTCGGCGGCCTGGCCGCGCATGTAGATCATGCCGTTGATCGAGGAGCAGCCACCCAAAACCTTGCCGCGTGGATAGCCCAGCGCGCGACCGCCCAGGCCGGGCTGCGCCTCGGTCTTGAAGCACCAATCGGTGCGTGGGTTGCCGATGCAATAGAGGTAACCGACGGGGATATGGATCCAGGGATAGTTGTCGCGGCCACCCGCCTCCAGCAGCAGCACGCGGCAGGAAGGGTCGGCGGACAAACGATTGGCCAGCAGGCAACCGGCGGGCCCGGCCCCCACGACCACGTAGTCGAAGACAGAATCGGCTGATGGCATGTGCAACCTCGGGCCTGATTATTATTCTTGTCCCGATCCATCTTAGTGAGTAATTTCGTGGAGGAAACACGAGATTTCGCGCAGCCGCTGTGCGTTTTAGCACAGTGGCAAGTCTGTAACGGCCTCTTCGCGGGCGTGTCCGCGAAGAGGCCGGAACGAACTGCCAAAAAGGATCAGCATGTTCGACTGGAACGATCTGCGTTATTTCCTCGAGTTGCAGCGCAGCGGGCGCCTGCTTACCGCCGCCAAGCGCCTCAACACCACTCACAGCACCGTTGCCCGGCACATCGAGAGCATCGAGCAAAGCCTGGGTACCGCACTGTTCGTGCAGCATGCCCAGGGCTATGAACTGACGCCCTCGGGCCAAGCTCTTCTCAAGCACGCAGAAGCCATGGAAAACGTCGCCCTGCTGGCACAGGAAGAAATCACCCAAGCCATCACGCCGCTCGGCAAGATTCGCCTGGGGGTGACCGAAGGCATCGGCATCATGTTCTTCACCCCGCGCATGAATGCGCTGTTCGAGCGCTATCCCGGCCTGGAAGTGGAACTGGTGGCGGTACCGCGCTTCGTCAGCATCCTCAACCGAGAGGCAGAGATCAGCATCCACCTGGAACGGCCCAGCGCCGACCTGCTGATCACCCGCAAGCTCACCGACTACCGCCTGGCCCTGTATGCCAGCCAGGACTACCTGGACCGTGCGCCCCCGCTGCGCAACCGCGAGGACCTGGCCCGGCACAGCTGGATTGGTTATGTCGACGACTTGCTGTTCAGCCAGGAGCTGCTGTTTCTCAACAGTTTCTGCCGGGCCCCCAGCGTAGTGTTTCGCAGCACCAGCGTGATCGCCCAGCAAACCGCCGCCCGCGCCGGGCTGGGCATCGCCGTGCTACCCAACTACATGGCCCGCCACGACCCGACGCTAGTGCGCGTGCTACCTGGCGAAACCATCCAGCGCAGCTACTGGATCTGCACCCGCCGCGAACTGCACAAGTCGGTGCGACTGCGGGTGGTGTGGGACTACCTGCTGGCGCTGTGCGCGGCGGAACAGAGCGAGCTGCTAGCCCAATAGCGCCTTGCCGGCCAGCAGCAGAGCCGCGGCCCAACCGGCCACGGCAAACATCTGCTGCAAGCGCGGCCCGGCCAGCCTGTTCGCCAACGGCCGCGCCAGCAGCAGACCAAGCACTGCGCCGACAGCGAACGGGGCGCCAACCTGCCAGTGCATGACCCCTGCCAGGCTGGCGCTGACCACACTGCCGGTGGACACCAGCGCGATCACCGCCAGCGAGGTGGAGACGATGCTGGCCATCCGCAGGTTGGTGTAGCGGTTAAGGGCCGGAATGATGACAAAGCCACCGCCCACGCCGAGCAGGCCGGACAGCAGCCCGGACAATGCGCCCGTGAAGGCCAGGGCGCGCGCACACGGCAGGGTCCAGCGCAAACGGCCCTGCAGCGGGTTCAGCACGCAGGGTTCGATGTAGCGATGGGCATCATTGGCTTCGCCGCGCAGTTCCTTGGCCGCTTTGCGCCAGATACGCAGGCAGGCATACACCAACACCACAGCGAACACCAACTGCAGTGGCGTGTTCGGCAAGCGGTGCGCCAGCATCAGCCCGAATGGCGCCGCTGCCACACCGATCAATGCGATGAACAGCGCTGCCCGGTAGCGCACCAGGCCCTGCCGCAAGCCCAGCATTGCTCCCACCGCCGCCGCCATGCCTACTGCCAGCAGGCCGACCGGTGCTGCCTCGACCATCGACAACCCCAGGCCGAACACCAGCAAAGGCACTGCGAGAATGCCACCGCCGGCACCGGTCAACGCCAGCACGGCACCGATGAGCGCGCCCAGACCCGCTCCCAGTAATTGATGTTCGATCACTGCCGACCCTCGGCTACCAACGGCTGTGGCCGTGCCAGCCACTCGCGGCCCTTGAGCATGCCTTTCCAGTACAGGGGTGGCAGCACCTGCGCCTTGAGCAACCAGGCCAGACGTGTCGGCTTGCGACCATCCAGCAACCAGTTGGGGAAACTTGGAGCCAGCTTGCCGCCATAGGTGAATTCAGCCAGGACGATCTTGCCGCGCTCGACGGTGAGCGGGCACGAGCCATAACCATCGTACTGGGCGAGGGTAGGCAACCTTCCCAGGGCCACCAGCACGTTGTTGGCCACGACCGGAGCCTGCTTGCGTGCAGCGGCGGCGGTCTTGGCATTGCTGGTGTTGATCACGTCCCCAAGGGCATGGACATTGGTGAAGTGGCGATGGCGCAGGGTGTGCGGGTCGACATCGACCCAGCCGGCGCAATCGGCCAGCGGACTTTCACGAATGAAGTCCGGTGCCACCTGCGGCGGTACCACGTGCAGCATGTCGAAGGCCTCGATACGGGTTTCGCTGCTGCCATCGGCCAAGGTGCGCACGAAGGTGGCGCGCTTGTTCGGGCCGTCCACGGCGACCAGGCGGTGGGAAAAATTGAGGTCCACGGCGTACTTGTCGATGTACTTCATCAGTGCAGGCACGTAGTCCGCCACTCCGAACAACACTGCGCCGGCATTGAAGAAGCTGGCTTTCACAGCCCCCAGATGACCGTGCCGCAGCCAGTGGTCGCAAGACAGGTACAACGCCTTCTGCGGCGCGCCTGCGCACTTGATCGGCATGGGCGGCTGGCAAAACAGGGCTCGGCCTTGCTTGAGCTGCTGCACCAGATCCCAGGTGTAGGGTGCCAGATCGTAGCGGTAGTTGGAGGTGACGCCGTTGCGGCCCAAGGTCTCGCTGAGGCCATCTATGGCTGCCCAATCCAGCTTGAGGCCCGGGCAGACCACCAGCTGTTCATAACTGATGGCGCGGCCGCCCTCGAGCAGGACCAGTTGGCCCAGCGGGTCGAACCTCTGCACCCGTGCCTTTATCCAGCGCACGCCGCGCGGAATGGTCGAGGCCATGGTGCGAGCAGTGCTTGGCGCCTTGAACACACCCGCACCGACCATGGTCCAGCCGGGCTGGTAGTAATGCACGTCGGCGGGGTCGATCAAGGTAACGTCCAGCGACGGGTCACGGCTGATCAGGCTGGAAGCGATGGCGATTCCGGCGGCGCCAGCACCGACGATGACCACTTTGTGGTGGTCGGTATTGGCGGGGGACAACAAGGCAGGCATGGCGGTAAATCCTGTAAATCTGGTTATGGGGCAGGGCGGTCACAGCTTGTTCAGCGGAATCTTCAGGTAGCTCACACCGTTATCTTCCGGCGCGGGGAACTGGCCGCTGCGCATGTTTACCTGCACCGAAGGCAGGATCAGCACGGGCATCTCGAGGGTCTTGTCGCGAGCTTCACGCATGGCGACGAAGCTGTCCTCATCGATGCCCTGGTGGATATGAATATTGTTGGCGCGCTGCTCGGCCACGGTGGTGACGTACTGCATGTCACGGCCACCCGGCAGGTAGTCGTGGCACATGAAGAGCCGGGTCTGGTCGGGGAAGGCCAACAGGCGACGGATCGAGCGGTACAAGGTGCGGGCATCGGCCCCTGGGAAGTCGCAACGGGCGGTACCGTAGTCGGGCATGAACAGGGTGTCGCCGACGAACACCGCGGTCTCGCCGGCGTCCTCGATCATGAAGCTCATGCACGCAGGCGTGTGCCCCGGGGTGTGCAACGCGCGGGCATGCAGATTGCCAATGCGGAAACCTTCCTCGTCCTCGAACAGCACATCGAACTGGCTGCCATCGCGGGCGAAGCCAGGTTCGGCGTTGAACAAGGCACCAAAAACTTTCTGTACCTGGGTGATGTGTGCGCCGATGGCGGTATGGCCGCCGAGCTTTTCCTTCAAATAGGCCGCTGCCGAAAGATGGTCTGCATGCACATGGGTTTCCAGCACCCACTGCACGCTGGCTTCAAGCTCGGTCACGCGCTGGACCAGGCGGTCCGCCGATGCCGTGCAAGTGCACCCGGACTTGGGGTCGTAATCCAGCACACTGTCGATCAATGCGCATTTGCGGGTTTCGCAGTCCATGACCAGGTAGCTGATGGTCGAGGTCGCCTTATCGTAAAAGGCGTCCACGTGCAGGTTGTTGCCGATGATCATCGCGTTCTCCAATTTATCCGCCCAGCCTTGTACGCGCGTAGGCAGTGCCAGGAGGTTTATCAAGATGCATGCCAGGCATTTTCCTGCGCCTGGGCCAATGAAACCGGCCCGTTGCTCTCAGTTGCCGACGACAGTGACAGCGCAGATGGCAGTCGACTGTCAGCCAATGGCAGTGTTTGGCAGTCCTTGTTACCCTGCGCCGGTCATCCAATCGGTGCCGTCATGCCTGAAGCCCATCCCCTCATCCTAGCTTTGGTTTCCTATCTTGAGCACGATGCCCTGCCAACCATCGTGCTGGATACCGACTACAACATCCTGGCGGCCAACGCTGCCTATCGCCGCCAGTTTGGTCGCCATGAGCAAGCGCCGCTCGGTGAGAAATGCCACAAGGTCTCGCACCACTACGCCGTGCCTTGCGACCAGGCCGGCGAGCATTGCCCGATGCGCAAAGCGTGGCAAAGCAAGGTTCCGGAGCGGGTGTTGCACATTCATCACACGCCACGCGGCCCCGAGCATGTGGATGTCGAGCTGCGGCCGATCCTGGATGAACAGGGCAGGGTGGTGGCCTTTGTCGAGCGCCTGACCAGCATTACCCTCGCGTCGGCGCAGCCTCAGGAACAGGGGCTGGTCGGCCGGGCGCCAGCGTTCAAGGCGGCCCTGGCCAGCCTGCAACGTGCGGCACCGGCGCAGATCCCGGTGTTGCTACAGGGTGAGTCAGGTACTGGCAAGGAACTGTTCGCCCGTGCGCTGCACATGGGAAGCCCCAGGGCTAACGGCCCGTTGGTGGTGGTCGACTGTACCGGCCTGACCGAGTCGCTGTTCGAGAGCGAGTTGTTCGGCTACGAGAAGGGTGCGTTCACTGGCGCCAACCAGCGCAAGATCGGCCTGGCTGAAGCGGCGCATGGCGGCACCCTGTTCCTCGATGAAATTGGGGAGGTACCGCTGGCGATGCAGGTGAAGCTGCTGCGCCTGATCGAGTCCGGCAGCTTCCGCCCGGTGGGTAGCCTGCGCACGGTGCATTCGGATTTTCGCCTGGTGTCGGCAACCCATAAACCCCTCAGGCAAATGGTCGCGGACGGTACCTTCCGCGAAGACCTGTACTACCGCATCAGCGGCTTCCCGATCCGTCTGCCGGCATTGCGCGAGCGGGTAGAAGACCTTCCCTTGCTCGCCCAGAGCCTGCTGCAGCGCATGGCAGGCAAGCCGACACCCAGGCTGAGCGACGATGCCTTGCAGCAGCTTGGGTTGCATCCATTCCCGGGCAACATTCGCGAACTGCGCAACATTCTGGAAAGGGCGCGCTTGTTTGCCGATGACGGGCTGATCCGGCCCGAGCATTTGCCGGAGGATATTGGACCAGCGGGGGCGATCAAGACTGGTGGCCGGCGCAATCACCTGGGTGAGCTGGCGCAGGCACTGGAACAGTTCAAGGGCTCGCGCAGTGAACTGGCCCGTCACCTTGGCCTGAGCGAGCGAACCCTATATCGCCGGTTGAAGGAGCTTGGCCTGAATTGAGGCGTTCGGTTAACGCGGTCTAGAAGGGCCCGCGTATACCCGACGGCAACACACATCCTGTGGGAGCGGGTTCACCCGCGAACACCGGCAAAGCCGGTGCCATCCACCGCGCCTCCTCAGACCTTTACCGGACCTTTACCTCTGTCCTGACATTAAGCGGGAATGATTGTGGTCTGATTAGTTAACCGAACCTGGCAGCCCGTCAGCTCTCGCCAGGCATCAACATCCAGAGGACCGCAAAATGAAGAAAACCCTGACCGTGATCTGCGCCGCGCTCATGCTCAGCGCCCCTTTGGCCAGTTTCGCGCAGCCAGGCCCACCTGACCGGCATGATGGCGGTCCATCGCACCAGGGCAACCCACCGCATGGGCAGCCGCAGCACCAAGGCCGCCATGACAATGACCACGGTCCCGCCTACCGCGATCCGAACTTCCGCCCCCAACCGGACATGCCTGTTCCGCATCAACAGTGGCATCGCGGTCATGTGGTTGACCCGCATTACCGTGGCGACCGTTACTGGGTGACCGACTGGAAAGCACGCCACCTGTATGCGCCACCCCGTGATCACCGCTGGTTGTATGTGAATGGAGACTATGTGCTGGTTGCTATTGCCAGTGGTGTGATCGTCAACGTCCTCAGCGGTTACTGATTTCTATAGGCACTAAAAAGCCCGCTTTCGCGGGCTTTTTAGTGCCTATAGATCTAGGCGAATCAGAAGTCTAGGTTCGATACCGACAGCGCGTTGCTTTCGATGAAGTCACGACGCGGCTCGACCGCATCACCCATCAGGGTGTTGAAGATCTGGTCGGCAGCGATCGCATCCTCAATAGTGACCTTGAGCATACGGCGGACGGTCGGGTCCATGGTGGTTTCCCACAGCTGGTCCGGGTTCATCTCACCCAACCCTTTGTATCGCTGGATGGTGTGCCGCTTGGTGGTCTCGTTCATCAACCAATCCAGGCCTTCCTTGAACTCGACGATTGCCTTGCGGCGCTCACCGCGCTGTACGTAAGCACCTTCGCCCAACAAGCTGGACAGCTTGGCACCAATGTTGACTACGGTACGGTAGTCATTGCTGCCGAAGAAGTCCCGGTTGAAGGTGACGTAGCTGGCCAGGCCATGGGAAGTGATCTCCACTTCTGGCAACCATACGTTGCGTTCTTTGTCTTCGCGCAGGCTGGCTTTATAAACCAGGCCGGACTTCTGGCTGTTGTTCAGACGTTCCTGGAACTGGGCCAGCCAGGCTTGCATCACAGCGTGGTCACCCAGCTGTTCCAGGCTCACCTCCGGCAGGTAGATGAAATGCTCGGTCAGCTCTTCTGGATACAAGCGCGACAGACGCTTGAGGGTCTTCATGACACTACGGAATTCATTCACCAATGCTTCCAGCTGCACGCCGGAAACCGCTGGTGCCGATTCGTCCAGGTGCAGGCTGGCATCTTCCAGGGCCGACTGGGTCATGTACTCTTCCATGGCCTCGTCGTCCTTGATGTACTGCTCCTGCTTGCCTTTCTTCACCTTGTACAGCGGTGGCTGGGCAATGTAGATGTAGCCGCGCTCGACCAGCTCCGGCAGCTGCCGGAAGAAGAAGGTCAGCAGCAGGGTACGGATGTGCGAACCGTCAACGTCAGCATCGGTCATGATGATGATGTTGTGATAACGCAGCTTGTCGATGTTGTACTCTTCACGGCCGATACCGCAGCCCAGTGCAGTGATCAGCGTGCCCACTTCCTGGGAAGAGATCATCTTGTCGAAGCGCGCTTTCTCGACGTTGAGGATTTTACCCTTCAACGGCAGGATTGCCTGGGTACGACGGTTGCGGCCTTGCTTCGCCGAGCCACCCGCGGAGTCGCCCTCCACCAGGTACAGTTCGGAAAGGGCAGGGTCCTTTTCCTGGCAGTCGGCCAGTTTTCCTGGCAGGCCGGCAATATCCAGCGCGCCTTTACGGCGAGTCATTTCACGAGCTTTACGTGCCGCTTCACGGGCTCGGGCAGCGTCGATCATCTTGCCAACGACGGCCTTGGCCTCGTTCGGGTTCTCCAGCAGGAAGTCGGCGAAGTACTTGTTCATCTCCTGCTCCACGGCGGTTTTCACCTCCGAGGAGACCAGCTTGTCCTTGGTCTGCGAGCTGAACTTAGGGTCCGGTACTTTCACCGAGATAATCGCGGTCAGGCCTTCGCGGGCGTCGTCGCCAGTGGTCGCCACTTTGTTCTTCTTGGCCAGGCCTTCCTGTTCGATGTAGCTGTTCAGGCTACGGGTCAACGAGGAACGGAAGCCCACCAAGTGAGTACCGCCATCACGCTGCGGAATGTTGTTGGTGAAACACAACAGGTTTTCGTTGAAGCTGTCGTTCCACTGCAGGGCGACTTCAACACCCACGCCATCGTCACGCTGGACGTTGAAGTGGAATACCTGGGAGTTGACCGGGGTCTTGTTGGTGTTCAGGTATTCGACGAACGCGCGCAGGCCGCCTTCGTACTTGAAGAACTCTTCCTTACCACTACGTTCATCCTTCAGCAGAATGCCAACGCCGGAGTTGAGGAACGACAGCTCTCGGATACGCTTGGCCAGGATGTCCCAGCTGAAGTGAATGTTCTTGAAGGTTTCAGCCGAAGGCTTGAAGTGGATGTGGGTACCGGTGGTTTCGCTGTCACCGACAACCGCCATCGGCGCCTGTGGAACACCGTGAACGTAGGTCTGTTCCCAGATTTTGCCGCTACGGCGAACGGTCAGTACCAGTTTTTCTGACAGGGCGTTTACAACAGAGACACCTACGCCGTGCAGCCCGCCGGATACCTTGTAGGAGTTGTCGTCGAACTTACCGCCAGCGTGCAGCACAGTCATGATGACCTCTGCTGCGGAAACGCCTTCTTCTTTATGCACGTCGACCGGAATGCCGCGACCGTTGTCGCGCACACTGATGGACTCGTCCGGGTGGATGATGACGGTGATGTCATCGCAGTGACCGGCGAGGGCTTCGTCGATCGAGTTGTCGACCACCTCGAAGACCATGTGGTGCAGGCCGCTACCATCATCGGTGTCGCCAATGTACATGCCGGGGCGCTTGCGCACGGCATCCAAACCTTTCAGCACTTTGATGCTGGAGGAGTCGTACGTTTGATTTTCGCTCATGCATTCACTCCCGATGGTCGTGGGTCTGGGTGATACGGCCTTGTTCCACGTGGAACAAAGCAACTGGCGTTTCCGTCTGCCAGCCTTCCCTCAGTAATTCGTGATCTACACAGGTGATGAACACCTGGCAGCGTAATTCTTCAAGCAAGCGACACAGCGCGCGGCGATGCTGGTCGTCCAGTTCGGACGGCAAGTCATCCACGAGATAAATACAGTGACCGCGGCGAGCCTGACTAACGAGATGGCCTTGGGCAATGCGCAATGCGCACACCACCAGCTTTTGCTGACCACGCGACAGGATGTCGGCTGCGTTGTTGGCAGCCAGACGAAGACGCAGATCAGCACGCTGCGGACCGGCCTGGGTGTGGCCCATCTGCTGATCGCGAAGGAGAGAGGAACCAAGTACTTCTTGCAGTTCCCGGTCCTTGTCCCAGCCTCGGTAGTAGCTAAGGGTCAACCCGTCCAGCTCGACCAGTTCGCTCAGGGTTCGCTCGAAGACGGGCTTCAAGGCCTTGATGTAGTTGCGACGGTATTCATCTATTTCCGCACTGGCCAGGCACAATTCCCGGTCCCAGGCGGCTTGCGAAGCTGGGTCAAGTGTACCATGCCGCAACCATGAGTTCCGCTGCCGCAGTGCCTTCTGTAGCCGTTGCCAGGCTGGCAGAAAACGAGGTTCCACGTGGAACACTCCCCAATCCAGAAACTGGCGGCGTATTTTCGGAGCGCCTTCCAACAAGCGGAAACTGTCCGGATTGATGAGCTGAAGCGGTAGCAACTCAGCCAGTTGTGCCGCACTCCGCGCATTCTGCCCATCGATGCGAATAGTGAATTCTCCCTGCCGCTCCCGGGATACCCCCAGGTTACTGCTGCCACCCTCGGCCAATTGCACTTCACCGAACACGGTACAGGCCGGTTGTTCATACTGGATAACCGGGTTCAGGCGGGTGCTGCGGAACGAGCGCGCCAGCCCGAGCAGGTGCACGGCCTCAAGCACGCTGGTTTTGCCGCTGCCGTTGGCGCCGTAAAGGATGTTGATGCGGGGGGACGGTGAGAGTGTCACCGGGTGCAAATTGCGCACCGCGGTGACCATGATACGTCGAAGAGACATTTCGCCTGCTACGGGTTACAGACGCATCGGCATGACAACGTAGGAAGAATCGTCATTGCCAGCTTCCTGCAGCAGGGCACTGCTGTTGGAGTCGGACAGGATCAGACGAACTTGCTCGGTAGTCATTACGCCCAGGACGTCCAGCAGGTAGCTGACGTTGAAGCCGATTTCCAGTGAGCTACCTTCGTAGTCCACGCTGATTTCTTCTTCAGCTTCTTCCTGTTCAGGGTTGTTGGCCTGGATCTTCAGTTGGCCAGCAGCCAGTTGCAGGCGGATACCGCGGTACTTTTCGTTGGAAAGAATCGCAGTACGGCTAAAAGCTTCACGCAGCGCCTGACGGTCGCCGACCACCAGCTTGTCACCGCCCTTGGGCAGTACGCGCTCGTAGTCCGGGAACTTACCGTCGACCAGCTTGGAAGTGAAGGTGAATTCACCGGTGGTGGCGCGAATGTGGTGCTGGCCCAGAACGATGCTGACCATGCCTTCCGGGTCGGTCAGCAGGCGTGCCAGTTCAAGGATACCTTTGCGTGGCACGATGACCTGGTGGCGATCATCCTGCTCGATCGGTGCGCTCATGGAGCACAGCGCCAGACGGTGACCGTCAGTGGACACAGCTCGCAGGGTGTTGCGGGAAACCTCCAGCAGCATGCCGTTGAGGTAATAGCGCACATCCTGCTGGGCCATGGCGAAACTGGTCCGCTCGATCAGGCGGCGCAGCTTGCTTTGTTCCAGGTTACAGGTCAGCGAGCCCGGGCCTTCTTCCACTGTCGGGAAGTCATTGGCTGGCAGGGTCGACAGGGTAAAACGGCTGCGGCCGGCCTTGACCAACAGTTTCTGCTCGTCGACCTTGATATCGATCAGGGCGTCGTTCGGCAGGCTTTTGCAAATGTCCATCAGCTTGCGTGCCGGAACAGTGATTTCGCCAGGCTCGGCCGGCTCTTCCAGTTGCACGCGGCCTACCAGTTCGACTTCCAGGTCGGTACCAGTCAACGACAGTTGCTGGCCTTGCACGACCAGCAATACGTTGGACAGGACCGGCAAGGTCTGGCGGCGCTCGACGACACCGGCGACCAGTTGCAGGGGTTTCAACAGGGCTTCGCGTTGAATGGTGAAATGCATGGTCTAGTCCCTTGCCTTCAATTAGCTGCGCAGACGGCCATCAGGTCGTCAGCGTCCGCAGCAGGTTCTTGTAGTCCTCGCGGATGTCCGCGTCGGATTCCTTCAGTTCGTTGATCTTGCGGCAGGCGTGTAGCACGGTCGTATGGTCCCGACCACCGAACATGTCGCCGATTTCCGGCAGACTGTGGTTGGTCAGTTCCTTGGACAGGGCCATGGCCACCTGTCGTGGACGCGCCACGGAACGCGAACGACGCTTGGACAACAGATCGGAGATCTTGATCTTGTAGTACTCGGCGACGGTACGCTGAATGTTATCCACACTAACCAGCTTGTCCTGCAGCGCCAGCAGATCCTTGAGCGACTCACGAATCAGTTCGATAGTGATGTCGCGGCCCATGAAGTGCGAGTGGGCGATCACCCGCTTCAATGCACCTTCCAGTTCACGGACGTTGGAGCGGATACGCTGGGCAATGAAGAAGGCCGCGTCATGCGGTAGTTCGACCTTGGCTTGGTCGGCCTTCTTCATGAGGATCGCCACGCGGGTTTCCAGCTCTGGCGGCTCGACGGCCACCGTCAGACCCCAACCAAAGCGCGACTTCAAGCGCTCTTCCAGGCCTTCGATTTCCTTTGGGTAGCGATCAGAGGTAAGGATCACCTGCTGGCCACCCTCGAGCAGGGCGTTGAAGGTGTGGAAAAACTCTTCCTGCGAGCGCTCTTTACGGGCAAAGAACTGGATGTCGTCGATTAGCAGCGCATCCACCGAGCGGTAGAAACGCTTGAATTCGTTGATGGCATTGAGTTGCAGCGCCTTGACCATGTCCGCGACGAAGCGCTCCGAATGCAGGTACACGACCTTGGCATTCGGGTTCTTCTTCAGCAGGTGGTTACCCACAGCATGCATGAGGTGGGTTTTACCCAGGCCCACACCACCATAAAGGAAGAGCGGGTTATAGCCATGCTTGGGGTTGTCTGCCACCTGCCAGGCAGCCGCGCGCGCCAGCTGGTTCGACTTACCTTCGACGAAGGTATCGAACGTGAAGGTGCGGTTCAGGTAACTGGTGTGCTTGAGCGCACCTTCAACCTGCACGGTGCGCTGTTCGGTCCGTGCACTGCCAGCCGACGCAGAAGCCGGTTCGGCCATGGCATCGAAGCTATCACGCGAGGATGGCTCGGCCAGTTCATCGACAAGCACAGGCTCGGCCGCCGCGACGGCGACGGGTTCGACCGCTGCCGGCACTGCCTTCGGTGTCTGGCTCTGGGCCAGCGAGGCGGCCACCGCAGCACTTACTGGCGCGTTGGGTGCGGCACGTGGCGCAGAGCTGCGACGGCTGCCGATCAACAAGGAAAGGGCAGGCGCAATGCCGCTGCCGTTTTCGCCCAACAGCTCGAGCAAACGACCAAGGTACTTTTCATTGACCCAATCGAGAACGAAACGGTTAGGCGCATAGACGCGCAACTCGTCGCCTTCGGCTTCGACCTGTAGCGGACGGATCCAGGTGTTGAATTGCTGGGCAGGCAGTTCATCGCGCAGAAGCTCCACGCACTGCTGCCAAAGTTCCACTGACACGGATATCCCCTGAGTTTGAAAGCCGGATGAGGCAAAAACAAACCGCCATTGTACCGGTCGAGCGTTCAGTTATCCACATGTGGACACGTTAGGAACCATGACAAAACAGCCATTTATCGACCAAAACAGCTTCATCGCACTGTGAATAAGCCCTGTGGATAAGTAGTCATGAGCGCTATGCACAACCCTGAGGTCAGGCCTGTTGATAACTCACCTGTGGGTAAGTAGCCTTTTAATCCACAGCTTCTGCCCACGAAGAAAACAAGCGCAGCACCGGTTGAGAACACAGTTGTAAAACTCTGTACAGCCCGTATTTTCTGGCCTAAATCAGGTTATCCACAGAAGGTTATCCACTTAAGATTTATAGATTCTTCAGAAAAGCTTTTTATATGTCTCTTCTTTTTTTTCATGTTGTCCCCAATTCGTGTGTCCGATCAAGCACCCCCTGGGGGAGGGCAGGCACGCACCGTCCATCACGTGCTCTATATGGAAAGACTGGTTGGAAATTGACCTACGGGCTTGCTTTCTCTAGAATCGCCGGTCTCTTAAAAAGGGGGCCATCCCGGCCCGTCGTCGACAAACCAGGTAACACGCCATGAAACGTACTTTCCAACCAAGCACCATCAAGCGCGCGCGCACCCACGGCTTCCGTGCCCGTATGGCTACCAAGAACGGCCGCGCTGTTCTGTCGCGTCGTCGTGCCAAAGGCCGTAAGCGTCTGGCCATTTGATTTTTCGGCACAGGTGGTGAGTCAGGACTTCAGTCGGGAAAAGCGACTGCTTACACCCCGACATTTCAAAGCGGTCTTCGACTCCCCAACCGGCAAGGTTCCAGGGAAAAACCTGCTGATCCTTGCTCGCGAGAACGGCCTCGATCACCCACGCCTAGGCCTGGTGATCGGCAAGAAGAGCGTCAAGCTCGCCGTTCAACGCAACCGCCTCAAGCGCTTGATGCGCGATTCCTTTCGCCTGAACCAGCATTTGCTTGCCGGTTTGGACATTGTGATCGTCGCGCGCAAGGGATTGGGTGAGATAGAAAACCCGGAATTGCACCAACACTTTGGCAAACTCTGGAAACGCCTGGCGCGCAGCCGGCCCACTCCAGCAGTGACCGCCAATTCCGCAGGGGTAGACAGCCAAGATGCGTAAACTGGCGCTCGTTCCGATCCAGTTTTACCGTTACGCCATTAGTCCTCTGATGGCCAACCACTGTCGTTTCTTCCCCAGTTGCTCCTGTTATGCCTATGAAGCCATCGAAAACCACGGCCTCTGGCGTGGTGGGTGGCTAGCCGTTCGTCGCCTGGGGCGTTGTCATCCGTGGAACGACGGCGGTTTCGATCCCGTTCCTCCCGCTCCTTCCTCCCGAACTTCTTCGATAGCCGAGTAATCATGGATATTAAACGCACGATCCTGATCGTCGCCCTGGCAATCGTGTCCTACGTCATGGTCCTCAAGTGGAACCAGGACTACGGCCAGGCTGCCCTGCCGACTCAGAATACTGCTGCCAGCACCGTTGCCCCGGGTTTGCCGGATGGCGTACCGGCCGGTAATGCCGGCGCCAGCGCCGATGTGCCAAGCGCCAACGCCGAAACCAGCGCAGCCGAACTGGCACCGGTTGCGGTCAGCAAGGACCTGATCCGGGTCAAGACCGATGTCCTGGAGCTGGCTATCGATCCGGTTGGCGGTGACATCGTCCAGCTGAACCTGCCGCAATACCCACGTCGCCAGGATCACCCGGACATTCCGTTCCAGCTGTTCGACAACGGTGGCGAGCGTGTCTACCTGGCACAAAGCGGCCTGACCGGCGTAAACGGTCCGGATGCCCGTCCTGCCGGTCGCCCTCTATACGCTACCGACAAGAAGGGTTACCAGCTGACCGATGGCCAGGAACAACTGGTGGTCGACCTGAAGTTCAGCGACAACGGCGTCAACTACATCAAGCGCTTCACCTTTAAGCGCGGCGAATATGACCTGACCGTCAGCTACCTGATCGACAACCAGAGCGGCCAGGCTTGGAGCGGCAACATGTTTGCCCAGCTCAAGCGTGACGCCAGCTCCGATCCGTCTTCGAGCACCGCCACCGGTACCGCCACCTACCTGGGCGCTGCCCTGTGGACTGCTTCTGAGCCTTACAAAAAGGTCTCGATGAAGGACATCGACAAAGGTAGTTTGAAAGAAAATGTGTCCGGCGGCTGGGTTGCCTGGCTGCAGCACTACTTCGTGACCGCCTGGATTCCGGCCAAGTCGGACAACAACGTTGTCCAGACCCGCAAGGACAGCCAGGGCAACTACATCATCGGCTACACCGGCCCGGCCATCAGCGTGCCTGCTGGCGGCAAGGTCGAAACCAGCGCCATGCTGTACGCCGGCCCGAAAATCCAGTCCAAGCTGAAAGAGTTGTCCCCAGGCCTGGAACTGACCGTCGACTATGGCTTCCTGTGGTTCATCGCCCAGCCGATCTTCTGGCTGCTGCAACATATCCACAGCCTGCTGGGTAACTGGGGCTGGTCGATCATCGTGCTGACCATGCTGATCAAAGGCCTGTTCTTCCCGCTGTCGGCTGCCAGCTACCGTTCGATGGCGCGCATGCGTGCCGTTGCGCCGAAGCTCGCTGCACTGAAGGAACGCTTCGGTGACGATCGCCAGAAGATGTCCCAGGCGATGATGGAGCTGTACAAGAAGGAGAAGATCAACCCGCTGGGCGGCTGCCTGCCGATCCTGGTGCAGATGCCAGTGTTCCTGGCCCTGTACTGGGTACTGCTGGAAAGCGTGGAAATGCGCCAGGCTCCATGGATGCTGTGGATTACCGACCTGTCGATCAAGGATCCGTTCTTCATCCTGCCGATCATCATGGGCGCCACCATGTTCATCCAGCAGCGCCTGAACCCGACGCCGCCGGATCCAATGCAGGCCAAGGTGATGAAAATGATGCCGATCATCTTCACCTTCTTCTTCCTGTGGTTCCCGGCTGGTCTGGTGCTGTACTGGGTTGTGAACAACTGCCTGTCGATCGCACAGCAGTGGTACATCACCCGCAGCATCGAAGCAGCCAGCAAAAAAGCTGCTGCTTGACAGGCTACTGCGCTAGCCTGTGAATAAAAAACGCCCCCTAGTGGGGCGTTTTTGCTATCTGTCGTTTTTGTCGTAGAGGCTTTCGAGCATGAACACTGTGCGTGAAACCATCGCCGCCATCGCCACCGCCCAAGGCCGCGGCGGTGTGGGTATTGTCAGGTTGTCCGGCCCTCTGGCTGCCAAGGCCGGCCAGTTGATCACCGGCCGTACGCTTACCCCGCGCCACGCCCATTACGGCCCGTTCCGCGACGAGGAAGGCCTGGTGCTGGACGAAGGGATCGCGCTGTTCTTCCCCGGGCCGAATTCGTTCACCGGCGAGGACGTGCTGGAACTGCAGGGCCACGGTGGCCCGGTGGTGCTGGATATGCTGCTGCAGCGCTGTGTACAGGTTGGTTGCCGGCTGGCTCGCCCGGGTGAGTTCAGCGAACGTGCATTCCTCAATGACAAGCTCGACCTGGCCCAGGCCGAAGCCATTGCCGACCTGATCGAAGCCAGTTCCAGCCAGGCTGCGCGCAACGCACTGCGTTCGCTGCAGGGCGAGTTCTCCAAGCGTGTGCACAGCCTGACCGAAGCACTGATAGCCCTGCGCATCTACGTCGAGGCGGCGATCGACTTCCCCGAGGAAGAAATCGACTTCCTCGCTGATGGCCATGTACTTTCGATGCTCGATAACGTTCGCGGCGAGTTGTCCACAGTGCAGCGGGAAGCCGGGCAGGGCGCTTTGCTGCGTGACGGCATGACCGTGGTCATCGCCGGTCGGCCGAATGCTGGCAAGTCGAGCCTGCTGAACCAGCTGGCTGGGCGGGAAGCGGCCATCGTCACCGATATTGCCGGCACCACGCGGGACATCCTGCGCGAACATATCCACATCGACGGCATGCCGCTGCACGTGGTCGATACTGCCGGTTTGCGCGACACCGATGACCATGTGGAAAAGATTGGCGTGGAACGTGCGCTGAAGGCCATTGGCGAGGCAGACCGGGTGTTGTTGGTGGTGGATTCCACCGCGCCCGAGGCCAGCGACCCGTTCGCCCTGTGGCCAGAATTTCTCGACCAGCGGCCAGACCCGGCCAAGGTGACGCTGATTCGGAACAAGGCCGATCTTAGTGGTGAGCAGGTAGCGCTGGAACAGTGCGATGACGGCCATGTAACGATCACCCTCAGTGCCAAAGGGGACGCTGCAGGGCTGCAGTTGTTGCGTAACCACCTGAAAGCCTGCATGGGTTATGAACAGACGGCCGAGAGTGGTTTCAGCGCTCGCCGGCGCCATCTGGATGCCCTGCGCCAGGCCAGTGAGCACCTGGAACATGGCCGTGCACAACTGACCTTGGCTGGCGCGGGTGAGCTGTTGGCGGAAGACCTGCGCCAGGCGCAGCAGGCCCTGGGGGAGATTACCGGGGCATTCAGCTCTGACGACCTGCTGGGGCGGATTTTCTCCAGCTTCTGCATCGGTAAGTAATTCACAGCCAGGCAAAACCAAGAGCCGCTCCTTCGTGAGCGGCTTTTTTTTACCTCAAATTTCGCAGCTTCTACGGAAATCGCGCCGCACCTGAAGGCTGTGCAGAACCCTGTGGGAGCGGGTTCACCCGCGAAGAGGCCGGTGCAGGTTCACATTTTTTTCATTCACCTACCCCAATCTTCTCTCAGGAGCCCTGTGGAAAACTCGCCTTCAGCTCCGTTGATAAGCAGGATTTTTTTCTGAGGACAAACCCGCCTGTGGGTAACAAGCCATTTAATCCACAGGCTAAATCGTCTTATCCAGAGCCCTCATGGTACTCCAGCCACAGGGTTTAATTTTGCTCTACACAGCATGGGTAAAGGCCTGCATGAGCTTATCCACAGAAAAGCTTGTGCATAAGAATAAACATAAAAACAAAGCTTTTTTAAATTTCTCCTTTTTGATTTCTGTTGGCTGCCACTCATCCACAGACTGGTCAAAATTTGCTCAGACGGTTTCTTTAAAGGGTGTGAAGTCCCTATACTTGTCCGCTTACCTTCTCTATTCGCAAAAACAGGCACGAGGTGCGTGGTGGATTTCCCTTCCCGTTTTGAAGTGATCGTCATCGGCGGCGGCCATGCCGGTACCGAGGCTGCGCTTGCGTCTGCACGCATGGGTGTGAAAACCCTGCTGCTGACCCATAACGTGGAAACCCTCGGTCACATGAGCTGCAACCCCGCCATTGGCGGTATTGGCAAAAGCCATCTGGTCAAAGAGATCGATGCCCTCGGCGGCGCCATGGCGCTGGCCACCGACAAGAGCGGCATCCAGTTCCGCGTTTTGAACAACCGCAAGGGCCCGGCCGTACGCGCCACCCGTGCACAGGCCGACCGCGCTATCTACAAGGCAGTGGTGCGTGAAATCCTGGAAAACCAGCCGAACCTGTGGATATTCCAGCAGTCCTGCGACGACCTGATCGTCGAGCAGGACCAGGTCAAAGGCGTGGTGACCCAGATGGGCCTGCGTTTCTTCGCCGAATCGGTGGTACTGACCACCGGTACCTTCCTCGGTGGCCTTATCCACATTGGTCTGCAAAACCATTCCGGCGGTCGCGCCGGCGATCCACCTTCGATCGCCCTGGCCCACCGCATGCGTGAATTGCCGTTGCGCGTCGGCCGCCTGAAAACCGGTACTCCGCCGCGTATCGACGGCCGTTCGGTGGACTTCTCGGTGATGACCGAGCAGCCAGGCGATACGCCGATTCCTGTGATGTCCTTCATGGGCAATGCCCAGATGCACCCGCGCCAGGTGAGCTGCTGGATTACCCACACAAATGCGCGCACCCACGAGATCATCGCCTCGAACCTCGACCGTTCGCCGATGTACTCGGGTGTGATCGAAGGTGTCGGCCCGCGCTACTGCCCGTCGATCGAGGACAAGATCCACCGCTTCGCCGACAAGGAAAGCCACCAGGTGTTCATCGAGCCGGAAGGCCTGACCACCCATGAGCTGTACCCCAACGGTATTTCCACTTCGCTACCGTTCGACGTGCAGCTGGAGTTGGTACGGTCGATCCGCGGCATGGAGAACGCCCACATCGTTCGCCCGGGCTATGCCATCGAATACGACTACTTCGACCCGCGTGACCTCAAGTACAGCCTCGAGACCAAAGTCATCGGCGGCCTGTTCTTCGCCGGCCAGATCAACGGCACCACCGGTTACGAAGAAGCCGGCGCTCAGGGTTTGCTGGCCGGGACCAACGCAGCCCTGCGGGCGCTGGGCCGAGACAGCTGGTGCCCGCGCCGCGACGAGGCGTACATCGGCGTACTGGTCGACGACCTGATTACCCTGGGTACCCAGGAGCCGTACCGCATGTTCACTTCGCGTGCCGAGTACCGCCTGATCCTGCGCGAAGACAACGCCGATCTGCGCCTGACCGAAAAGGGCCGCGAGCTCGGCCTGATCGACGACCAGCGTTGGTCTGCCTATTGCGCCAAGCGCGACGGCATCGAACGCGAGGAGCAGCGCCTGAAGTCGACCTGGGTACGCCCGAACACCGAGCAAGGTCAGGCCATTGTGGATAAGTTCGGTACCCCGCTCAGCCACGAGTACAGCCTGCTGAACCTGCTTGCCCGCCCGGAAATCGACTACGCCGGGCTGATCGAGGCAACCGGTGGCGAAGCGATCGATCCACAGGTCGCCGAGCAGGTCGAGATCCGCACCAAGTACGCCGGTTACATCGACCGCCAGCAGGATGAAATCGCACGTCTGCGCGCCAGTGAAGACACTCGCCTGCCTGTGGATATCGATTACTCGACGATTTCCGGCCTGTCCAAGGAAATCCAGGGCAAACTGGGCCAGACCCGTCCGGAAACCCTGGGCCAGGCTTCGCGCATCCCGGGCGTGACCCCGGCAGCGATTTCCTTGTTGCTGATTCACTTGAAAAAACGCGGCGCTGGCCGCGAATTGGAGCAAAGCGCTTGAGTTCCCTGGTCACCCCGCAACACGCTGAAGAGTTGTCCACAGGTGCGCGCCAGCTCGGTGTCGAGCTGAACGCCGAGCATCATGAAAAGCTGCTCGGCTACCTGGCCCTGTTGATCAAATGGAACAAAGCCTACAACCTCACCGCCGTGCGCGACCCCGACGAGATGGTGTCGCGTCACCTGCTCGACAGCCTCAGTGTCATGCCGTTTATCCACAGCGAGCGTGACAACTGGCTGGATGTCGGAAGTGGCGGTGGCATGCCCGGTATCCCGTTGGCTATCCTGCATCCTCACAAGCGCGTGACGGTGCTGGACGCCAATGGCAAGAAGACCCGTTTCCTGACCCAGGTGAAAATGGAACTCAAGCTGGACAACCTCACGGTTATCCACAGCCGGGTCGAATCCTTCCAGCCTACACAACCGTTCAGCGGAATCATCTCCCGCGCCTTCAGCAGCATGGAGAACTTCACCAACTGGACCCGCCACCTTGGCGACACCGGGACGCAATGGCTTGCAATGAAGGGGCTGCATCCTGCCGATGAACTGGTAGCATTGCCCGCAGACTTCACAGTGGAAAGCGAGCAGGCCCTGACCGTTCCAGGTTGCCAGGGCCAGCGCCATCTGCTGATACTGCGCCGCAAGGCATGACTGGGAACACACGCAACAATGGCTAAGGTATTCGCAATCGCGAACCAGAAAGGTGGTGTGGGCAAGACAACCACCTGTATCAATCTCGCTGCTTCGCTGGCCGCGACCAAGCGTCGTGTGCTGCTGATCGACCTCGATCCGCAGGGCAACGCCACCATGGGCAGCGGTGTGGACAAGCACGAGCTCGAGCACTCGGTCTACGACCTGTTGATCGGGGAATGCGACCTGGCTCAGGCCATGCATTACTCCGAGCACGGGGGTTTCCAGTTGCTGCCAGCCAACCGTGACCTGACCGCCGCCGAAGTGGTGCTGCTGGAAATGCAGGTCAAGGAGAGCCGCCTGCGCAACGCCCTGGCGCCGATCCGCGAGAACTACGACTACATCCTCATCGACTGCCCTCCGTCTTTGTCGATGCTCACGCTCAATGCCCTGGTCGCCTCCGATGGGGTGATCATCCCGATGCAGTGTGAGTACTACGCACTAGAAGGTCTCAGCGACCTTGTGGATAACATCAAACGCATCGCCGCCCGGCTTAACCCGGAGCTGAAGATCGAGGGCCTGCTGCGGACCATGTACGATCCGCGCCTGAGCCTGAACAACGACGTATCGGCGCAGTTGAAGGAGCACTTTGGTCCGCAGCTGTACGACACGGTCATTCCGCGCAACATTCGCCTGGCCGAGGCCCCGAGCTTCGGCATGCCGGCCCTGGCCTACGACAAGCAATCGCGAGGCGCGCTGGCTTATCTGGCCCTGGCCGGGGAACTGGTACGCCGTCAACGCCGTCAATCCCGCACTGCACAAACAACTTAAGGAATCCGTATGGCCGTCAAGAAACGGGGTCTCGGACGTGGGTTGGATGCACTGCTCAGTGGTCCTTCCGTCAGCGCGCTCGAAGAGCAGGCTGTGAAGATCGACCAGAAAGAACTGCAACACCTGCCGGTCGATGTGATCCAGCGTGGCAAGTACCAGCCGCGCCGGGACATGGACCCGGAGGCGCTGGAAGAGCTCGCGCACTCGATTCGCAACCATGGCGTGATGCAACCGATCGTGGTGCGCCCGATCGACGGCAACCGCTACGAGATCATCGCCGGTGAGCGCCGCTGGCGCGCCACCCAGCAGGCTGGCCTGGACAAGATCCCGGCGATGGTCCGCGAAGTGCCCGACGAAGCCGCCATAGCCATGGCGCTGATCGAGAACATCCAGCGCGAAGACCTCAACCCGCTGGAAGAGGCGCTGGCCTTGCAGCGCCTGCAGCAAGAGTTCGAGCTCACCCAGCAACAGGTGGCCGATGCCGTCGGCAAGTCGCGGGTGACCGTGGCGAACCTGCTGCGCCTGATCACCCTGCCCGATGCGATCAAGACCATGCTCGCCCATGGTGACCTGGAGATGGGCCATGCCCGTGCACTGCTCGGGCTGGAAGAACACCGTCAGGAAGAGGGGGCGCGTCATGTTGTCGCACGTGGCCTCACCGTGCGCCAAACCGAGGCACTGGTTCGTCAATGGCTCAGCGACAAACCTGATCCGGTCGAACCGAGCAAACCTGATCCGGATATCGCACGCCTTGAACAGCGGCTCGCAGAGCGCCTGGGCTCGGCCGTGCAGATCCGCCATGGCAACAAGGGCAAAGGCCAATTGGTTATTCGCTACAACTCGCTTGACGAGTTGCAAGGCGTGCTTGCTCACATCCGCTGAAACAATTCCCGTTGTAGCGCGCAGTCGGAAATCACTACCGAATAGTTGAATAGGGGTTAATCCACCCCTATACTCTGCGCGCATTTTGTCGGCACAAATTATGCCAAGTCATAACTGACTTGCTGGTCGACTTCCGAGGAGCAGTTGTGATGGAAATCCGCACGCCAAACCGCCTGCCTTTCCATCGCTGGGCGGTTTTCCCGGTACTGCTGGCTCAATTCGTCGTACTGCTGCTGGCAACGTTGGTGTTGTGGCAGTGGAAAGGGGCGGTCAGTGGATATTCAGGCCTTTGCGGAGGTTTGATTGCCTGGCTACCCAATGTGTATTTCGCTTGGAAGGCTTTTCGCTTCAGCGGGGCCCGGGCGGCACAAGCCATCGTCAAGTCGTTCTACGCTGGCGAGGCAGGCAAGATGATTTTGACGGCAGTGCTTTTTGCACTGACCTTCGCAGGAGTGAAGCCACTGGCGCCGTTAGCAGTATTCGGCGTCTTCGTGTTGACCCTTTTGGTCAGCTGGTTCGCGCCCCTGCTGATGAATAAAAGACTTTCGAGACCTTAGGGCGTTTGAGGCAACCATGGCAGCAGAAACCGCTTCGGGCTATATCCAGCACCACTTGCAGAACCTGACCTACGGTCAACTACCAGACGGCAGCTGGGGCTTCGCCCATTCGGCTGCAGAAGCCAAGGCAATGGGCTTCTGGGCGTTCCACCTGGACACCCTGGGTTGGTCCGTCGCGCTGGGTCTGATCTTCCTGTTCATCTTCCGCATGGCGGCCAAGAAGGCGACTTCGGGCCAACCTGGCGGCCTGCAGAACTTCGTTGAAGTGCTGGTAGACTTCGTCAACGGCAGCGTGAAGGACTCCTTCCACGGCCGTAGCCCGGTAATCGCTCCGCTGGCGCTGACCATTTTCGTCTGGGTGTTCCTGATGAACGCCATCGACCTGGTACCGGTCGACTGGATTCCTCAGCTGGCCATCCTGATCTCCGGTGATCCGCACATTCCGTTCCGCGCGGTGTCTACCACCGACCCGAACGCGACCCTGGCCATGGCCTTCTGTGTGTTCGCGCTGATCATCTTCTACAGCATCAAGGTCAAGGGCCTGGGCGGCTTCATCGGCGAGCTGACCCTGCACCCGTTCGGCAGCAAGAACATCTTCGTTCAGATCCTGCTGATCCCGGTCAACTTCCTGCTGGAATTCGTCACCCTGATCGCCAAGCCGATCTCGCTGGCACTGCGTCTGTTCGGCAACATGTACGCCGGCGAGCTGGTGTTCATCCTGATCGCCGTGATGTTCGGCGCCGGTATCCTCTGGCTCAGCGGCCTGGGTGTGGTGCTGCAGTGGGCGTGGGCTGTGTTCCACATCCTGATCATCACCCTGCAAGCCTTCATCTTCATGATGCTTACCATCGTCTACCTGTCGATGGCTCACGAAGATAACCATTAAGACCGCCTGGCGTGTCTGATAGCCTTCCCCGCTCGTTTGGGGGGAGGGCTTAAAAAGTCCGCAAGGGCATGCTGTACCAAACGATTTGTTTTACCGCTTCAAACTAAAAACCTAACCAATACGACGTAAAAGTCGGGAGGAAAGATGGAAACTGTAGTTGGTCTGACCGCTATCGCTGTTGCTCTGCTGATCGGCCTGGGTGCTCTGGGTACCGCCATTGGTTTCGGCCTGCTGGGCGGCAAGTTCCTGGAAGGCGCTGCTCGTCAGCCTGAGATGGTTCCGATGCTGCAGGTCAAAATGTTCATCGTTGCCGGTCTGCTCGACGCCGTAACCATGATCGGTGTTGGTATCGCTCTGTTCTTCACCTTCGCGAACCCCTTCGTTGGTCAGATCGCCGGCTAATCACTCGTTTCTACGAGTTGATTGGTGTGATGGACAAAGACCGAGCGAGGTGTTGGCGTGAACATTAATGCAACCCTGATTGGCCAATCCGTTGCTTTTCTGATTTTTGTACTCTTCTGCATGAAGTATGTATGGCCTCCGGTCATCACTGCCCTGCAAGAGCGCCAAAAGAAGATTGCCGACGGCTTGGACGCTGCCAACCGCGCAGCTCGCGACCTGGAGCTGGCCCAAGAGAAAGCGGGTCAGCAACTGCGTGAAGCGAAGGCACAGGCAGCCGAAATCATTGAGCAAAGCAAGAAACGCGCTGCTCAGCTTGTCGAGGAAGCCCGTGAACAGGCTCGCGTCGAAGCTGACCGTGTGAAGGCTCAGGCTCAAGCCGAGATCGAACAGGAACTGAACAGCGTCAAAGACGCCCTGCGTGCCCAAGTGGGTGCCCTGGCTGTTGGCGGTGCTGAAAAGATCCTTGGCGCCACAATCGATCAAAACGCGCATGCGGAGCTGGTTAACAAACTGGCCGCTGAAATTTAAGCGAGGGCGATCATGGCAGAACTGACCACGTTGGCCCGACCTTACGCTAAGGCTGCCTTTGAGCATGCCCAGGCCCATCAGCAACTGGCCAATTGGTCAGCCATGCTCGGCCTGGCTGCTGCGGTGTCGGAAGACGACACCATGCAGCGCCTGCTCAAGGCCCCGCGACTGACAAGCGCAGAAAAGGCCGCCGCATTCATTGAAGTGTGCGGTGACAAGTTCGATGCACAGGCACAGAATTTCATTCATGTTGCCGCGGAAAACGACCGTCTCCTGCTTCTGCCGGAGATTGCCGCCCTGTTCGACCTGTACAAGGCCGAGCAAGAGAAATCCGTGGACGTGGAAGTCACCAGTGCTTTTGCGTTGAACCAAGAACAGCAAGACAAACTCGCCAAGGTTCTCAGTGCACGGCTCAGCCGGGAAGTGCGCCTGCACGCGTCGGAGGATGCCAGCCTGATCGGCGGCGTCGTCATCCGCGCCGGCGACCTGGTAATCGATGGCTCGGTTCGCGGCAAGATCGCGAAACTGGCCGAAGCATTGAAATCTTGAGTTTGAAGGGGCAGCAGAGCAATGCAGCAACTCAATCCTTCCGAAATTAGTGAAATCATCAAGGGTCGCATCGAGAAGCTCGATGTCGGCTCCCAAGCCCGTAACGAAGGTACCGTCGTAAGCGTTTCCGACGGTATCGTACGGATCCACGGTCTGGCCGACGCTATGTACGGCGAAATGATCGAGTTCCCGGGCGGCGTATACGGTATGGCACTGAACCTGGAGCAAGACTCCGTAGGTGCGGTGGTACTGGGTGCGTACACCTCCCTCGCCGAGGGCATGAGCGCCAAGTGCACCGGTCGCATCCTGGAAGTTCCGGTCGGCAAAGGCCTGCTGGGCCGCGTCGTCGACGCTCTGGGTAACCCGATCGATGGCAAAGGTCCTCTGGCCACCACCGAAACCGACGCGGTCGAAAAGGTCGCTCCGGGTGTTATCTGGCGTAAATCGGTAGACCAGCCTGTACAGACTGGCTACAAGTCGGTTGACGCCATGATCCCGGTTGGCCGTGGCCAGCGCGAGCTGATCATCGGTGACCGTCAGATCGGTAAGACCGCCATGGCGGTCGACGCGATCATCAACCAGAAAAACAGCGGTATCTTCTGCGTATACGTGGCCGTAGGCCAGAAGCAGTCGACCATCGCCAACGTTGTGCGCAAGCTGGAAGAAGCCGGCGCCCTGGCCAACACCATCGTTGTTGCTGCCAGCGCCTCGGAATCGGCCGCGCTGCAGTTCCTGGCTCCTTATGCCGGCTGCACCATGGGCGAGTACTTCCGTGACCGCGGCGAAGACGCCCTGATCGTTTACGATGACCTGTCCAAGCAGGCCGTTGCCTACCGTCAGATCTCCCTGCTGCTGCGTCGTCCACCAGGACGCGAAGCGTACCCAGGTGACGTGTTCTATCTCCACTCCCGTCTGCTGGAGCGTGCATCGCGCGTTTCGGAAGAGTACGTCGAGAAGTTCACCAACGGCGCAGTCACTGGCAAGACCGGTTCCCTGACCGCCCTGCCGATCATCGAAACCCAGGCTGGCGACGTTTCCGCGTTCGTTCCGACCAACGTGATTTCCATCACCGACGGTCAGATCTTCCTGGAATCGGCCATGTTCAACTCGGGCATCCGCCCTGCAGTGAACGCCGGTGTTTCGGTATCCCGCGTAGGTGGTGCCGCTCAGACCAAGATCATCAAGAAGCTGTCCGGTGGTATCCGTACCGCTCTGGCTCAGTACCGTGAACTGGCTGCATTCGCCCAGTTCGCTTCCGATCTGGACGAAGCGACCCGCAAGCAGTTGGAGCATGGTCAGCGCGTTACCGAGCTGATGAAGCAGAAGCAGTACGCGCCAATGTCCATCGCGGACATGGCTCTGTCGCTGTACGCCGCTGAGCGTGGTTTCCTGACCGACGTAGAAGTCAACAAGGTCGGTAGCTTCGAGCAAGCTCTGATCGCCTACTTCAACCGTGATCACGCCGAACTGATGGCGAAGATCAACGTGAAGGGTGACTTCAACGACGAAATCGACGCTGGCATGAAAGCCGGTATCGAGAAGTTCAAGGCCACCCAGACCTGGTAAGCCGCAGCGGGGGCTGCGGCCCCCGCTTGCTAACCTGATAGGTGATACATGGCAGGCGCAAAAGAGATTCGCAGTAAGATTGCGAGCATCAAAAGCACGCAAAAAATTACCAGCGCCATGGAGAAAGTGGCGGTCAGCAAGATGCGCAAGGCACAACTGCGCATGGCTGCTAGCCGCCCTTACGCGGAGCGTATCCGCCAGGTGATCGGTCATCTGGCCAACGCCAACCCGGAATACCGCCACCCGTTCATGATCGAGCGCCCTGTAAAGCGCGCCGGTTATATCGTGGTGAGCAGTGACCGTGGTCTGTGCGGTGGCTTGAACACCAACCTGTTCAAGGCCCTGGTCAAGGACATGAACGAAAACCGCGAACAGGGCGTGGAAATCGACCTGTGCGTGATCGGCAGCAAGGGTGCGACTTTCTTCCGCATCTTTGGCGGCAACGTCGTAGCCGCGATCAGCCACCTGGGCGAAGAGCCATCGATCAACGATCTGATCGGCTCCGTCAAAGTGATGCTGGACGCCTACCTGGACGGCCGCATCGATCGCCTCTCGGTGGTTTCGAACAAGTTCATCAACACCATGACCCAAAAACCGACGGTCGAGCAATTGGTACCGTTGGTGGCAACCCCGGATCAGGATCTCAAGCATCACTGGGACTACCTGTACGAACCCGACGCAAAAGAGCTGCTGGACGGCTTGATGGTGCGTTACGTGGAGTCGCAGGTGTACCAGGCGGTGGTCGAGAACAACGCTGCTGAACAAGCGGCCCGGATGATCGCCATGAAGAACGCCACAGACAACGCCGGTGATTTGATCAGCGAACTCCAGCTGATCTACAACAAGGCGCGTCAGGCTGCGATCACCCAGGAGATCTCGGAAATCGTCGGCGGCGCTGCCGCGGTTTAACGGTTCAAAAATTCAGAGGATCCAGCTATGAGTAGCGGACGTATCGTTCAAATCATCGGCGCCGTCATCGACGTGGAATTCCCACGCGACGTCGTGCCGAGTGTTTACAACGCGCTGAAAGTACAAGGCGCGGAAACCACCCTGGAAGTTCAGCAGCAGCTGGGCGACGGCGTGGTTCGTACCATTGCGATGGGCTCTACCGAAGGCCTGAAGCGCGGTCTGGATGTCGTCGACACCGGCGCTGCCATTTCCGTTCCTGTTGGTAAGGCCACTCTGGGCCGTATCATGGACGTTCTGGGCAACCCGATCGACGAAGCTGGCCCGATCGGTGAAGAAGAGCGTCGTGGTATCCACCAGAAGGCTCCTTCCTTCGCTGACCAGGCAGGCGGCAACGACCTGCTGGAAACCGGCATCAAGGTTATCGACCTGGTTTGCCCGTTCGCCAAGGGTGGTAAGGTTGGTCTGTTCGGTGGTGCCGGCGTCGGCAAGACCGTTAACATGATGGAACTGATCCGTAACATCGCCATCGAGCACAGCGGTTACTCCGTGTTCGCCGGTGTGGGTGAGCGTACTCGTGAGGGTAACGACTTCTACCACGAGATGAAGGACTCCAACGTTCTCGACAAGGTAGCGCTGGTCTACGGTCAGATGAACGAGCCACCAGGAAACCGTCTGCGCGTAGCGCTGACCGGCCTGACCATGGCTGAGAAGTTCCGTGACGAAGGTAACGACGTTCTGCTGTTCGTCGACAACATCTATCGTTACACCCTGGCCGGTACCGAAGTATCCGCACTGCTGGGCCGTATGCCTTCCGCAGTAGGCTACCAGCCAACCCTGGCCGAAGAGATGGGCGTTCTGCAAGAGCGTATTACTTCGACCAAAGAAGGTTCGATCACCTCGATCCAGGCCGTATACGTACCTGCGGACGACCTGACCGACCCGTCGCCAGCCACTACCTTCGCCCACTTGGACGCCACCGTCGTTCTGTCCCGTGACATCGCCTCCCTGGGTATCTACCCAGCGGTCGATCCACTGGACTCGACTTCGCGCCAGCTGGACCCGAACGTGATCGGCAACGAACACTACGAAACTGCCCGTCAGGTTCAGTATGTTCTGCAGCGCTACAAAGAGCTGAAGGACATCATCGCGATCCTGGGTATGGACGAACTGTCCGAAGCCGACAAGCAACTGGTAGCCCGTGCTCGTAAGATCCAGCGCTTCCTGTCGCAGCCGTTCTTCGTGGCCGAAGTCTTCACCGGTTCGCCAGGCAAGTACGTTTCCCTGAAAGACACCATCGCTGGCTTCAGCGGCATCCTCAAAGGTGACTACGACCACCTGCCAGAACAAGCGTTCTACATGGTCGGCAGCATCGACGAAGCGATCGAGAAAGCCAAGAAACTGTAATTCCTGCGCCCCGCGAGGGGCGCTATCAGGTTGAGGCAAGCAGATGGCTATGACAGTCCATTGCGATATCGTCAGCGCGGAAGGAGAGATCTTCTCCGGCCTGGTAGAGATGGTAGTTGCGCACGGTAACCTGGGTGATCTTGGTATCGCTCCGGGCCACGCGCCGCTGATCACCAATCTCAAGCCTGGTCCGATCACGCTGACCAAGCAGGGTGGCGCCCAAGAGGTGTTCTACATCTCTGGTGGTTTCCTCGAGGTTCAGCCGAACATGGTCAAGGTGCTTGCCGATACCGTGCAACGTGCTGCAGACCTGGATGAAGCTCAGGCTCAGGAAGCCCTCAAGGCTGCCGAGAACGCCCTGAATCTGAAAGGCGCGGACTTCGACTACGGCGCCGCCGCCGCACGTCTGGCCGAAGCCGCAGCTCAGCTGCGTACCGTCCAGCAAATGCGCAGAGGCAAGTAATCGGCCCTCGGCTGATAACTTCTGTTGCGATTGAGTAAAAGGGTAGCCTCGGCTACCCTTTTTCTTTTTCTGATTTCTCCCTCCCGGTCATTTCACTGACCACCCAGGATTGGTAGCCAGTAATGTCACTCGATATCGTTATTCTCGCCGCCGGCCAAGGCACCCGAATGCGCTCAGCGCTGCCCAAGGTGCTGCACCCGGTGGCCGGCAACTCCATGCTCGGCCATGTTATCCACAGCGCGCGCCAGCTGCAGCCGCATGGTATTCATGTGGTCATTGGCCATGGTGCCGAGCTGGTTCGCGAGCGCCTGGCCGCCGACGACCTGAACTTTGTCATGCAGGACAAGCAGCTGGGTACCGGCCATGCTGTTGCCCAGGCACTACCGGCCTTGACCGCCGAAACCGTACTGGTGCTGTACGGTGATGTTCCGTTGATCGAAGTGGAAACCCTGCAGCGTCTGCTGGCCAAGGCCAACGAGCAGCAGCTGGGCCTGCTCACGGTGACCCTCGACGACCCGACCGGCTATGGCCGCATCGTGCGTGACGAGCAGGGCAAGGTGACGGCCATCGTTGAGCACAAGGACGCCGACGATGCGCAGAGAGCGATCAAGGAAGGCAACACCGGTATCCTGGCACTGCCAGCCGCGCGCCTGGCCGACTGGATGGGCCGCCTGTCGAACAACAACGCCCAGGGCGAGTATTACCTGACCGACGTCATCGCCATGGCTGTGGCCGATGGCCTGGTGGTGGCTACCGAACAGCCGCACGACCCGATGGAAGTGCAAGGCGCCAACGACCGTCGCCAGCTGTCCGAACTGGAGCGCCACTACCAGATGCGCGAAAGCCGTCGCCTGATGGCCCTGGGTGTGACCCTGCGCGACCCGGCGCGCTTCGATGTCCGCGGTGAAGTGACCGTTGGCCGCGACGTGCTGATCGACATCAACGTGATTCTCGAAGGCAAGGTGGTCATCGAGGACGATGTGCAGATCGGCCCTAACTGCGTGATCAAGAACACCACCCTGCGCAAAGGCGCAGTGGTCAAGGCCAACAGCCACCTCGAAGGCGCCGTGATGGGCGAGGGCAGCGATGCCGGCCCGTTCGCCCGCCTGCGCCCGGGCAGTGTGCTGGACGCCAAGGCCCATGTGGGTAATTTCGTCGAACTGAAAAACGCCCACCTCGGGGAAGGCGCCAAGGCCGGTCACCTGACCTACCTGGGCGATGCCGAAATCGGTGCACGGACCAACATCGGCGCCGGCACCATTACCTGCAACTACGATGGCGCCAACAAGTTCAAGACAGTGATGGGCGAGGACGTCTTCATCGGCTCGAACAACTCATTGGTAGCGCCTGTGGAAATCAAGGCTGGTGCTACCACTGCTGCCGGTTCGACCATTACCCAGACCGTGGAAGCAAGCGACCTCGCGGTGGCTCGTGCGCGCCAGCGCAACATCTCGGGCTGGAAGCGGCCGGAAAAGATAAAGAAGAGCTGAGTTATACACAGCTGTTTCGATCGAAAGCCGACTTATGTGAATAAGTCGGCTTTTTTTTGGCGAATCGTCTCTAAGGGCTGGCACGATCTCTGTGGGAGCGGCTTCAGCCGCGAACACCGGCGAAGCCGGTGTCATATCATTGCGTTGGTTTCTTCGCGGGTGAACCCGCTCCCACAGGGTGCCCATTTTCCGTTGGGGTTTATCCACAACTTGACGAATCGCTCATCTTAGGTTTTGATTGCCATCATTATCTTTCGAATCGAAACTTAAGCGCTCATGTCGAAACGAAACACCCCACAGCGGCGGCACAACATCCTGGCTTTGCTCAGCGAGCAGGGCGAGGTCAGTGTGGACGCGTTGGCCAAGCGTTTCGCTACCTCGGAAGTCACCATCCGCAAGGACCTTGCTGCCCTCGAAACAAACGGCCTGTTGCTACGGCGCTACGGTGGCGCGGTCCCGGTGCCACAAGAGCTGCTCGGTGAACCTGCCCAACCGGTGTCTTCCTATAAAAAGGCTATCGCCCGCGCTGCGGTGGCACGTATCCGCGAACATGCGCGCATCATCATCGACAGTGGCAGCACCACGGCAGCCATGATCCCCGAACTGGGGCGCCACCCTGGTCTGGTGGTGATGACCAATTCGATGAACGTGGCCCGCGCCATCTGCGACCTCGAACACGAGCCGGTGCTGCTGATGACCGGTGGCACCTGGGACCCGCATTCCGAGTCGTTCCAGGGCCAGGTGGCCGAGCAGGTGTTGCGCTCCTACGATTTCGACCAACTGTTCATCGGTGCCGACGGAATCGACCTCGGCCGCGGTACCACCACCTTCAACGAACTCCTTGGGTTGAGCCGGGTCATGGCCGAAGTCGCTCGTGAAGTGATCGTGATGGTCGAATCGGACAAGGTAGGGCGCAAAATCCCCAACCTCGAGCTGCCCTGGGGCAGCGTACACACTCTCATTACTGACGAACGCCTGCCCGCAGCGGCACGCGAACAAATTCAAGCCCGCGGCATCAACCTGATCTGCGCCGCGATCAGCCAGGAGCAATAAACCATGTGTGGAATCGTTGGTGCCGTCGCCGAGCGCAACATCACAGCCATCCTGATCGAAGGTCTCAAGCGCCTTGAGTACCGCGGCTACGACAGCGCCGGCCTGGCTGTCCTCACCCAGAACGGTGAACTGCAGCGCCGTCGTCGTATCGGCAAGGTCAGTGAACTGGAGGCCGCTGTTGCCGCCGAGCCACTGGCCGGCCAGCTGGGCATTGCCCACACCCGCTGGGCCACCCACGGTGCGCCGACCGAGGGCAACGCCCACCCGCACTTTTCGGGCAATGAAGTGGCCGTGGTGCACAATGGCATCATCGAGAACCACGAAGAACTGCGCGAAGAGCTGAAGGGCCTTGGCTATGTCTTCACTTCACAGACCGATACCGAAGTCATCGTCCACCTGATCCACCACACCCTGAAAAGCATTCCGGACTTGACTGATGCCCTGAAGGCCGCGGTAAAGCGCCTGCATGGTGCTTACGGCCTGGCTCTGATCAGTGCCAAGCAGCCTGACCGCCTGGTAGCCGCACGCAGTGGTAGCCCGCTGGTCATCGGCCTGGGCCTGGGCGAGAACTTCCTGGCGTCCGACCAACTGGCCCTGCGCCAGGTCACTGACCGCTTCATGTACCTGGAAGAAGGCGACATCGCTGAAATTCGCCGTGACCAGGTCTCCATCTGGGACCAGGATGGCCATAAGGTCCAGCGCGAAACCGTGCAGTACCACGAAGGTGCCGAAGCTGCCGACAAGGGTGCCTACCGCCACTTCATGCTCAAGGAAATCCACGAGCAGCCAAGCGTGGTGCAGCGCACCCTGGAAGGCCGCCTGGGCAAGGACAACGTGATGGTCCAGGCCTTCGGCCCGCAGGCTGCCGAACTGTTCGCAAAGGTGCGCAACGTGCAGATCGTTGCCTGCGGTACCAGCTACCACGCCGGCATGGTCGCCCGTTACTGGCTGGAAAGCCTGGCTGGCATCCCGTGCCAGGTCGAGGTGGCCAGCGAGTTCCGTTACCGCAAGGTGGTAGTGCAGCCGGACACCCTGTTCGTCTCCATCTCGCAGTCTGGCGAAACCGCCGACACCCTGGCCGCGCTGCGCAACGCCAAGGAGCTGGGCTTCCTCGGCAGCCTGGCGATCTGCAACGTCGGTATCAGCTCGCTGGTGCGTGAGTCGGACCTGACCCTGCTGACCCTGGCCGGCCCGGAAATCGGCGTGGCCTCGACCAAGGCTTTCACCACCCAGCTGGTTTCGCTGATGCTGCTGACCCTGGCTCTGGGCCAAGTGCGCGGTACCCTGGAAGCCGGTGTAGAGGCCGAACTGGTCGAAGAACTGCGCCGTCTGCCGGCCCGCCTGGGCGAAGCCCTGGCCATGGACGCCACCGTCGAAAAGATCGCCGAACTGTTCGCCGACAAGCACCACACCCTGTTCCTCGGCCGTGGTGCGCAGTACCCGGTGGCGATGGAAGGTGCACTCAAGCTCAAGGAAATCTCCTACATCCACGCCGAAGCCTATCCGGCAGGCGAGCTGAAGCACGGCCCGCTGGCGCTGGTGGATAGCGACATGCCAGTGGTAACCGTTGCGCCGAACAACGAACTGTTGGAGAAGCTGAAATCCAACCTGCAGGAAGTACGCGCCCGTGGTGGCGAGCTGGTAGTGTTTGCCGATGAGCAGGCCGGCATGACCAATGGCGAAGGTACCCACGTGATCAAGGTGCCGCACATCGCCGACGCCCTGGCGCCGATCCTGTACACCATCCCGCTGCAGTTGCTGTCTTACTACGTGGCGGTGCTCAAGGGCACCGACGTGGACCAGCCGCGTAACCTGGCCAAGTCGGTTACGGTCGAGTAAGCCAGAAGCCAGGGGCGCTTTCCGCGCCCCATCGCGAAAGGCCGCTACGGAATCTCGTTTTCCTGTAGCGGCCTTGTCGCGATGGGCAGTAAGGAAGCCCCCGGCTATCTCGCATCAGATCTGCATCGCCATCCCGTCCACATTCATCGCTGCCTGGCGCAAGGCCTCGGAGCGGGTCGGGTGGGGGTGGCAAGTAAGGGCGATGTCTTCCGCCGAGGCCGAGAACTCCATGGCTACGCAGAACTCGCCGATCATCTCGCTGACACTTGGGCCTACCAGGTGCACACCCAGCACTTCATCGGTCTCGGCATCGGCGATGACCTTGGCGAAGCCTTCGGTCTCATGGTTTATCTTGGCGCGGCTGTTGGCCGTGAACGGGAACTTGCCGACTTTATAGGCACGCCCTTCGGCCTTGAGCTGCTCTTCGGTCTTGCCCACGGTAGCCAGCTCCGGGCGGGTGTAGATCACACCAGGGATAAGGTTGTAGTTGACCTCGTGAGGCTTGCCGGCGATGCGTTCGATGCAGGCAACCGCTTCGTCTTCGGCTTTGTGCGCCAGCATCGGGCCGGAGGTGACGTCGCCAATCACCCAGATACCCGGCACGGAAGTGCGGTGGTGATTGTTGCCGAGCATGCCGCGCTTGTCGGTCTCCAGGCCCACGCTTTCCAGGTTCAGCCCTTTGGTATAGGGGCGGCGGCCGATGGCGACCAGTACATAGTCAGCCTGCAGCGTTTCTGCGGTGCCGCCGGCGGCCGGCTCCAGGGTCAGGCTGACGCCATCGGCGCCGGCGCTGGCCTGTGTCACCTTGCTGCCCAGCTTGAACACCATGCCTTGCTTGGCCAAGGCCTTCTGCAGGGTCTTGGCGGTTTCTTCGTCAGTGCCCGGGCAGATGCGGTCGAGGTATTCGATGACCGTGACCTGGCTGCCCAGGCGGCGCCATACCGAACCCAGCTCGAGGCCGATCACGCCGGCGCCGATGACGACCAGATGCTTGGGCACCTGTGGCAACGATAACGCGCCAGTCGAGTCGATGATGCGCTGGTTGTCGATGATCACGCCCGGCAGGGGCGTAGGTTCGGAGCCGGTGGCAATGACCACATCCTTGGCTTGTAGTGTGGTTTCGCTACCGTCCTCAGCCTTCACCACCACCTTGCCGACGCCGTCCAGGCGACCCCAGCCCTTGACCCAGTCGACCTTGTTCTTGCGGAACAGGTATTCGATGCCCTTGGTCAGGCCGCTCACGCTCTCGTCCTTCTGTTTCATCATCTGGGCGAGGTTGAGGGTAGGTTTGACTTCGATACCGAGGTGGGCGAACTCGTCACCAATGGCGGCTTCGTACAGCTCGGAAGCATGCAACAACGCCTTGGAGGGCATACAACCCACGTTAAGGCAGGTGCCGCCCAAGGTGGAGCGGCCCTCCACGCAGGCTACGCTCAGGCCCAGTTGGCCGGCACGGATGGCTGCGTTATAACCGCCAGGGCCACCGCCGATGATCACCACGTCATAGGATTTCATGGGTTCAACTCCAGGATGAAGAAGCACAAGAGGGGGCACAAGGTTAAGCTGAGATGCAAAAATTGTATACAATCTGATGTGGGGGTAAGATCAGTTGGCTCTAGACCATGGTCTCGTTTAGAGGAAACATCCCACGAATGAACTACTCTGATCCGGCGACGTTCGAAATATGAGGCGTCGTGGCCAAATACGGACAGGAGGGTCGTTCATGCTTGCGCAACTTCCACCGGCACTGCAGAGCCTGCATCTGCCGCTGCGGCTGAAACTGTGGGACGGTAACCAGTTCGATCTGGGGCCTAGCCCGCAGGTCACTATCCTGGTCAAGGAGCCACAGCTGATCAGCCAGTTGAGCCACCCGAGCATGGACCAGCTGGGCACGGCATTCGTCGAGGGCAAGCTGGAGCTGGAGGGCGATATTGGTGAAGCCATCCGCGTATGCGATGAGCTTAGCGAAGCGCTGCTGACCGATGAGGACGAAACCCCACCGCAGCGCCTGGCCCATGACAAGAGCACCGACGCCGAAGCCATTTCCTACCATTACGATGTTTCCAATGCGTTCTACCAGCTATGGCTGGATCAGGACATGGCCTACTCTTGCGCCTACTTCCGCGAGCCAGACAACACGCTGGATCAGGCACAGCAGGACAAATTCGATCATTTGTGTCGCAAGCTGCGCCTGGAAGCGGGTGAATACCTGCTCGACGTAGGCTGCGGCTGGGGCGGGCTGGCGCGTTTCGCTGCTCGTGAGTATGGCGCCAAGGTGTTTGGTATCACCTTGAGCAAGGAGCAGCTCAAGCTCGGCCGTGAGCGGGTTAAGGCCGAGGGGCTGGCTGAGAAGGTCGACCTGCAGATTCTCGACTACCGCGACCTGCCTCAGGATGGCCGCTTCGACAAGGTTGTCAGCGTCGGCATGTTCGAGCATGTCGGGCATGCCAACCTGGCGCTGTATAGCCAGAAGCTGTTCGGTGCCGTGAGGGAAGGCGGCCTGGTGATGAATCACGGTATCACCGCCAAGCACGTCGATGGCCGCCCGGTCGGGCGTGGCGCTGGTGAGTTCATTGATCGCTACGTGTTCCCCCATGGCGAGCTGCCGCACCTGTCGATGATCAGTGCCAGCATCTGTGAGGCGGGGCTGGAGGTGGTAGACGTGGAAAGCCTGCGTTTGCACTACGCCAAGACCTTGCACCACTGGAGCGAGAACCTGGAGAACCAGTTGCACAAGGCGGCGGCGCTGGTGCCCGAGAAGACCTTGCGCATCTGGCGCTTGTATCTGGCCGGGTGTGCCTATGCCTTCCAGAAGGGCTGGATCAACCTGCATCAGATTCTGGCCGTGAAGCCTTACGCGGATGGGCATCATGACTTACCCTGGACGCGCGAGGATCTGTATCGCTGAATTGCGACAAAGCACGCAAGCGCGACACCGAACCCTGTGGGAGCGGGTTGACCCGCGAATGCGTCGGTACAGCCGCTGACGTCTTCGCGGGTAAACCCGCTCCCACAATGTACGCGACACGTCAGAGAATCGGCGAAATCAGCCGCGCAATCCGCATCCCCAGTTGCTGCAGCCGATGAGTATCGCGGCTGTCCTCCGCAGTAATTTCCCGAGCCTGTTCAAAGTCATTGATCAGCATGCGCTCGACCTGATCGGCGAAGCTGCGGTCGATCGTGAGCAGGGTGATCTCGAAGTTCAGGCGGAACGAGCGGTTGTCCAGGTTGGCACTGCCGATCGCGCTGACATCGTCATCCACCAGCACCACCTTCTGATGCAGGAAGCCCGGTTGGTAGCGGAACATGCGCACACCCGCACGAACCGCTTCGAAGGCGAACAGGCTGGAGGCGGCATAGACGATCCGATGATCCGGGCGTGAGGGGATCAGCACGCGCACATCGACCCCACGCAGCACTGCCAGACGCAACGCGGCAAACACCGCCTCGTCGGGGATAAAGTACGGACTGGTGATCCACACGCGTCGTGTGGCTGAATGGATCGCTTCAAGGAAGAACAGTGAGCAGGTTTCCTGTGGGTCGGCCGGGCCGCTGGCCAAGGCTTGGCACAGCACGCCGTTGTCCGGGTAGGCGTCCGGCAGAATCAGGGGCGGTAGCTGGCGTGTGGCCCAGTACCAGTCCTCGGCAAACGACTCCTGCAGGCAGGCCAGCACCGGCCCGCTGATCTGCACATGGGTGTCGCGCCAGGGTGAGAGCTGCGGGTGGCCACCGAGGTACTCATCGCCCACGTTGTGCCCGCCGATGAAACCGAGCAGGCCATCCACCACCACGATCTTGCGGTGGTTTCGGAAGTTCACCTGGAAGCGGTTGAACCAACCACGACGGGTTGCGAAGGCATGAATCTGTACACCGCCGTCGCGCAGCAGTTGGCTGTAGCTTGCCGGCAAGGCATGGCTGCCGACGCGATCATACAGCACGAACACCTGCACCCCCTCGGCGGCCTTGCGCAGCAGCAGTTGTTGCAGCGCTTTGCCAACGCAGTCGTCATGGATGATGAAGAACTGTACCAGCACCACTTCGCGGGCTTTTTCGATGGCTGCGAATATTGCGTCGAATGTGGCCCTGCCATCGATCAGCAGTTTCACCTCGTTATTGGCAAGACAGGGCATGCGCCCGAGCTTGGGCATGGCACGCAACGCCGCATAGCTCTCCGACTCACGGGCGGTAAGTGCTTCTTCTACCCAAGGCCGCCAGTTGAGGTTGGCCATGGCCACATGCATTTCCTGGTTAGCTTGGCGCCGGGCCTTGATGTAGGCATAGAACGAGCGCGCACCGAAGATCAGGTAAGGGATCAGGGTTAGGTAGGGGATGAAAAACAACGGCATTGCCCAGGCGATGGCGCCTTGGGCTGTGCGCACGGTGAACAATGCGTGCAGTGCGGCGACAATACCCAGCAGGTGAACCAGGCCGAGTAGATAACCGAAGAAGTAGGGGCTGTGGTAGTCCATATGCATCCTGCTTGCCGAGTACACTTGAGTAACAGAACACGTTCCCGGTCCGCCTTGCAACCTGCAGGTTGATTTGGCGTCTAAGGCTCAGTCCGGCCCGCTTGGCCGGCTTTTTTTCAGGAGCGTTCGTCCATGAAGATTCGTCTGCCACTGTTGGCGTTGGCCCTAGGTGTGAGCAGCCCGCTGGTGCATGCTCAGATGTTGCAGCCTGGCTTGTGGGAGCTGACCACCAGCAACATGCAGGTCGATGGCAAGCCGTTACCTGACATGGAGTTCATGCTCGGCCAGTTGAAGAACCTGCCGCCGGAGCAGCGCGCGATGATGGAAGGGGTGCTGGCCAAACAGGGGGTGACTGTAGGGGGTAAGGGGGTGCGCTCGTGCCTCACGCCAGAACAGGTGGCAACCAACGATATCCCGCTGCAGGATCCGAAGTCAGGCTGTACCCAGAAGATCACCGATCGCACCGGCAATGTGTGGAAGTTTCAATTCAGCTGCCCCAAAGCGCAGGGCAGCGGTCAGGCGACTTTCCTCAGTGACCGGGAATTCACTACCCAGGTCAACGGTACGTTCAACGCGTCGGGTGTACAGCAGCAAGGCAGCATGAACACCCGTGCCGTGTGGTTGGGCAATGACTGCGGCTCGGTCAAGCCGCGCAGCTGACGTCCCATTGCCACTGGCTGGCCGCGACAGCGTCGTGGGCATGCAGGCTTTCTGCATGTTCCACGCGCAGCTTGAAAGCCGTGCTCCATTCTATTTGCCGTAGCGCCTTGTACAGGCGACGCGCGGCGTCTTCGCAGAACATCAGGTTCTGGCCGTTGGCTAAGGCAAAGGCTTGTTCGTCTGCGCGCTTGACTGCGGTCTGCACCGCTGTCCCAAGGCTTGCTTCTATGCGGTCGATCAGCTCGGTGATTGGCAGAACCTGCTGATTGCTGCGCAACCTTACCTGAATTTGCGCGTAACTACGTTGGCTATGGGGCGTCGCTACGATGCCTTCGGCGCTGCCAAGCCATTGTAGTACCGCTGATTTATCGACCAGCTCGGCGCTGAAATGCGCTTGGAACTGCTGCTGAATCAGCTGACGTGCAAGTGCGGCCGAGCACGGGCAGGTCGAGGAGTAAGGGATGGAAACGGATAGTTCCACGTGGAACATTTCATTTTCGATTTTTGCGTCGACTGCGACGGCATAGCTTTTCCAACCTTCCAATGGGCTGATCAAAGCAGGTCTTTTCAGCAGATGCTCGAAGCGCAGACGCAAATAAGCTGCGGAAGAAAGGCCTTCGTGGCTGCTCAGGAAGTCAGCCAGCAGTTTGCGTATTGTGAGCGGCGACAGGGGTTGGTGCTCCAAAGACTCCAGGGCGAGATAAAGCCGTGACATATGGATACCGCGTGAGCTTCCGTCTACCAGGCTAACGCCTGCGTCGACAGTAGCAGCTGCTGTGCGCCCTTCGAATTGCACAGGTTGGGCGATCCCGCACATGCCCACCCAGTTCAAAGGCAAGGCGTATTCCTGGGTTTGTGCGGCAATGTCGGGGAGCTTGAGCTGGGTCATTTGGCATTCCAAACAGAGGAGGAGCACGCGTCCATCGAGAACGGCTTGGCGAAATTGTATTGTTACTTTATAACATTGTGCAATGCATCGTTTCGAATGCGCTCGCCTGAAGAGGTTTCGCCATGTCCAACCGTCTCCCTGTCACCGTGCTGTCCGGCTTCCTTGGCGCCGGCAAGAGCACCTTGCTCAACCATGTACTGCGTAACCGCGACAACCTGCGGGTTGCGGTCATCGTCAATGACATGAGCGAAATCAACATCGATGCCAGCGAGGTGCAGCGCAACGTGAGCCTCAACCGTGCCGAGGAGAAGTTGGTGGAGATGAGCAATGGCTGCATCTGCTGCACGCTGCGTGAAGACCTGCTTGAGGAAGTCGCGAGGCTGGCCGAAGAAGGGCGCTTTGATTATCTGCTTATCGAGTCCACGGGGATCTCGGAACCACTGCCGGTGGCCGAGACCTTCACCTTCCGGGACGAACAGGGCCGCAGCTTGTCCGACATGGCGCGCCTGGACACCATGGTCACCGTGGTCGATGGGCTGAACTTCCTACGTGATTACCAGGCAGCAGACAGCTTGGCCAGCCGCGGCGAAACCCTGGGTGAGGAGGACGAGCGCTCGATCAGTGACTTGCTGATCGAACAGGTCGAGTTCGCCGATGTACTGTTGCTGAGCAAGATCGATCTGATCAGCCAGCACGAGCGCGAAGAACTCATGGCCATTCTGCGCAGCCTCAATGCCCGGGCACAGATCGTGCCCATGGTCATGGGCCGGGTACCGCTGGAGCGCATCCTCGATACCGGCCTGTTCGACTTCGACCAGGCTGCCCAGGCACCGGGCTGGCTGCAGGAGTTGCGTGGCGAGCATGTGCCGGAAACCGAAGAGTACGGCATTGCCGCCACCACCTGGCAGGCCCGGCGGCCCCTTCATCCACAGCGCTTTTTCGACTTTATCCACACGCCCTGGAGCAATGGCCGACTGTTGCGTTCGAAAGGTTTTTTCTGGCTGGCCAGCAAATACCAGGAAGCCGGAAGCTGGTCGCAGGCAGGCGGCATGATGCGCCATGGCCTGGCGGGCCGCTGGTGGCGTTTCGTGCCGCGCGAGCAGTGGCCACAGGACGTGGATAACACTGCCGCAATCTTGAAGAACTGGGTTGCCGAGAGCGGTGATTGCCGGCAGGAACTGGTGTTCATCGGACAGAATATCGACTTCGAAAAATTATCCACAGAACTCGATGCATGCCTTTTGACCGATCAGGAAATGGAGCTGGGGCACATGGGCTGGTTGCGCCTGCCCGATCCGTTTGGTCCATGGCATGAGGAGGCCGCAGCATGAACCCTGCACGCAAGCCTGTGGATATTTTCCAGGTATTTGGCGAGACACCGCAGGTGCTGACCGATGTGCTGCAGGATGGCGTGAACCTGGCGGTATGGCGACGACGTCTGCCGCCACAACTGGAGGACTTTGCCGCGCTGGTGGTCAGCCTTGGCCAGCCCTTGGCTGACCAGCGCGTCATCGATGTGGACGAGCAGCGCATGCCGGTATTCACCGAACTCTTGCGCGAAGCGGCCGATTTGCACGGCTATGAGGCATTCGTGTCGGATGTTGCCTGGCTGGTGGCGGCCTATACCTGCCTGGTGGGTGCGCAGCGGGTCGGTCTGCGCCTGCGGGTACTGACAGGTCCCATGTGCCCGCGCTTCCATGTGGATAACGTTCCGCTGCGCCTGCTCACCACCTACGCTGGCCCAGGTAGCGAGTGGTTGAAAGAGGACGCGAGCCCTCGGGGTGACTTACACACAGCAGTGCCGCCTGTGGATAACGTACAGCACTTGCAAGCTGGCGACGTGGCGGTGCTCAAAGGTGAAAAGTGGCAGGGCAACGAAGGCGCGGGCCTGGTGCATCGTTCGCCCTCGGGGCAGCTGGGGCGCCTGCTGCTCAGCCTTGACTGGCTGGCCTGACGGCGCATAGTGAGGCATCAACATCGCCCGAAGCCGCCCCATGTTGCAGAACATTCCAACTCACGTGATTGCCGGCCCGCTGGGGGCCGGCAAAACCACCCTGATCCGTCATTTGCTGGCCCAGCGCCCGGCCAATGAGCGCTGGGCTGTATTGATCAACGAATTCGGCCTGGTAGGCCTGGATGCGGCCTTGCTAAGCCGTGACGAGGACGGCATCGCCATCGGTGAGGTCGCAGGTGGCTGCCTGTGCTGCGTCAATGGCATGCCGTTCCAGGTGGGCCTGGGTCGACTGCTGCGCAAGTCCCGCCCTGACCGGCTGTTCATCGAGCCGTCCGGGCTGGGTCATCCTTTGCAGTTGCTTGCTCAGTTGCAACAACCTCCTTGGGCTGGCGTGCTGAAAATACAGCCATTACTGATGGTCGTGGACGCACAGTCCATGGTCCGGAACGAGCAGCTTCTGGAGGCTCAACGGCAGGCGTTCGATGCTGCTGATTGGATTGTCTTGAACAAATCCGAGGTTGTGGATGAAAAATATAAGTCATTGATAAATAATAAATTATCTGGGAAGAAAATATTCTGGACCGTCCAAGGGAAGCTGCCCTTGTCGGACCTTCCCGATGTAACCCATGGCATGGTCGACAGCTTGGTTGTGGATAACAGGATTACCGACAATTTTCGAAGTCCACCGGCGCTATGGGCTGATCCCGGCCAGCCTATCTGTCTTGCCCAGCAGGGAGAGGGGGGTTGGAGCATTGGCTGGCGATGGCACCCTGGCCAGCAGTTTTATCCACAACGGCTGCAGGCATTCTTGCGCACTTGGCCATGGCGGCGCGCCAAGGGGGTTATCCACAGCGTGGAGGGCTGGCAGTCGTTCAATGGCCTGAATGGGGACATGCCCGCCTGGCAGCCCAGCGACTGGCGCAGGGATACGCGTATCGAGCTGATTTTCGACCAGCCGCAATCGCAATCAGTGCTGCAGGCCGGGTTGAGCGAATGTCGTGTCAGCTGATCAATTGCGCCAGCGGTTGTGCTCCTGGCGCCACTGCTGCATCTCGATGACATTGTCGGTGCGCGGTGGGGTCTTGATCTCGAACGGGTAGGGCGCCAGTTCTATCTGCACGCTGTGGGCGCCGAACTGGGTCACGGTACCGGGGTGGCGCTGTTCGCCCGTGACGGTGAACTCGAAGGCGTAGACGCGCGCCAGGCGCTTGCGGCCGTTGGCGTCACGGACAAAGGCGATTCGCTTGAGCGCGACTGCGTCGTCGAGTAGTTCGAGGTCTAGCTTGGCGCAATGCTGTTTGACCCGTTCCAGGGCTTTCTCGCGCAACCCATGGTTGTGCCACAACCAGGCGCCTGCAGTGGCGACCAGCATCAGGACGAAGAGGTTTTCCAGGGTCAACATTTGCATATGCTCCAAACAGGTCGATCCAGCTTAACTGCGTCCCTGGCCTGTCGTACAGGTGGCAATCAAGTTCATACTGCGTTGCGCACAATCCCTGAAACAGCTTTGGAAACCTCCCGCATGAAACGTACCCCGCACTTGCTCGCCATTCAGTCCCACGTGGTGTTCGGCCACGCCGGCAACAGCGCCGCGGTGTTTCCCATGCAGCGCATCGGGGTCAACGTGTGGCCGCTCAATACCGTGCAGTTCTCCAATCACACACAGTATGGCCAGTGGGCAGGTGAAGTGCTTGCCCCTGCGCAAATTCCTGCGTTGGTGGAAGGCATTTCCAACATCGGCGAGCTGGGACATTGCGACGCGGTGTTGTCCGGTTACCTGGGCAGTGCCGAACAAGGTCGGGCGATTCTGGCCGGCGTCGAGCGGATCAAGGCGGTGAACCCAAAGGCTTTGTACCTGTGTGACCCGGTCATGGGGCACCCGGAGAAGGGCTGCATCGTGCCAGCAGAAGTCAGCGAGTTCCTGCTCGACGAGGCGGCCGCCAGGGCTGACATCCTGTGCCCCAACCAGCTGGAGCTGGACAGCTTCTGTGGCCGCCGAGCGCAGTCGCTGGAGGACTGCGTGAACATGGCGCGCAGCCTGCTGCAGCGCGGGCCGCAGGTGGTGCTGGTCAAGCACCTGGCCTACCCCGGACGCGCCGAAGATCAGTTTGAGATGCTGCTGGTGACCGCCGAGCAAAGCTGGCACCTGCGCCGCCCGCTGCTGGCGTTCCCGCGGCAGCCGGTAGGGGTGGGGGACCTGACTTCAGGCCTGTTCCTGGCCCGAGCCCTGCTTGGCGACAGCTGGGTGCAGGCGTTCGAATTCACCGCTGCGGCGGTACACGAAGTGCTGCTGGAAACCCAGGCCTGTGCCAGCTATGAACTGCAGCTGGTGCGGGCCCAGGACCGCATCGCGCACCCAAGGGTGCGCTTCGAGGCACAGCTGCTGGCGCTTTAAATCGCGTCGGTTTTCAGATCCTGGTAGCGTTTTTCCAGCTCCTGGCGGATCTGTCGGCGCTGCTGGCCCTGCAGGAAGCGGCGCTTTTCTTCACTGCTTTGCGGCTGGCGCGGCGGCACCTGCACCGGGCGACGGTTGTCGTCGACCGCGACCATGGTGAAGAAGCAACTGTTGGAATGGCGCACCGAGCGCTCGCGGATGTTCTCGGTCACCACCTTGATGCCCACCTCCATCGAGGTGTTGCCGGTGTAGTTTACTGATGCCAGGAAGGTCACAAGTTCACCCACGTGCACGGGCTCGCGGAAGATCACCTGGTCGACCGACAGGGTGACTACATAGCTGCCGGCATAGCGGCTGGCGCACGCATAGGCCACTTCGTCGAGGTACTTGAGCAGTGTGCCGCCATGTACGTTGCCAGAAAAGTTGGCCATGTCCGGGGTCATCAGGACGGTCATGCTCAGCTGGGCGTTTCCAGGTTCCATAGTGTGCTCACGGTGAGGTTGCGCTGAATCGGGCGAATGGGGGGCATTATCTGCAGACACTTCTGTTCCCCTCTTTTGAATTTGCCTTCCTGGTACGGGACGTTGGCTGACGCTCCATCGTCACGCCGATCATGCCATCACCGGCGCTTTTCCAGCCGATCTGTTTCTGCATATTGCACCGCCTTTTTGCGGCGGGGTGCGATGTTAACCTGACTACACCCATGCAACATGGGCTTTTCCTGCATTAAAACAGTATGTACTTGCTGCTCGCTCAGGGTTGCCTTGGCGGAGGAGCGGTCTGCCCAGGCACCCGGCAACGGACGAGAAAAGGAGTATCACGCCATGCATGCCATCAGCTTTATCCAGGACCTGGCAGTCATCATGCTGGTTGCTGGCGTGGTCACCATTCTCTTTCACCGCCTCAAGCAGCCTGTGGTGCTGGGCTACATCGTCGCCGGCTTCATCATCGGCCCGCACACTCCACCGTTCGGCCTGATCCACGACGAAGACACCATCAAGACCCTCGCCGAGCTGGGGGTGATTTTCCTGATGTTCTGCCTGGGGCTCGAATTCAGCCTGCGCAAGCTGTTCAAGGTAGGCGCCACGGCGTTCATCGCGGCGTTTCTGGAAATCGTGCTGATGATCTGGATCGGCTTCGAGATTGGCCGCTGGTTCGGCTGGAACACCATGGATTCGCTGTTCCTCGGCGCCATCCTGGCGATTTCCTCGACCACCATCATCGTCAAGGCGCTCAATGACCTTAAAATGAAGAACGAGCGTTTCGCCCAGCTGATATTCGGCGTGCTGATCGTCGAGGACATCCTCGGTATCGGCATCATTGCCCTGCTGTCGGGCATCGCCGTCAGCGGTACGGTCAGCTCGGGCGAGGTGTTCTCCACTGTCGGCAAGCTGTCGCTGTTCATGATCGTCGCGCTGGTCGTCGGCATCCTGTTGGTGCCGCGGCTGCTGGCCTACGTGGCCAAGTTCGAAAGCAACGAGATGCTGCTGATAACCGTATTGGGCCTGTGCTTCGGCTTCTGCCTGCTGGTGGTGAAGCTCGAGTACAGCATGGTGCTTGGCGCCTTCCTGATTGGCGCGATCATGGCCGAGTCGCGCCAGTTGCTGAAGATCGAGAGCCTGATCGAACCGGTACGCGACCTGTTCAGCGCCATCTTCTTCGTCGCCATCGGCCTGATGATCGACCCCCAGGTGCTGATCGACTATGCCTGGCCGATCGTGGTCATTACCCTGGCGGTGGTGATGGGCAAGATGCTCTCGTGCGGTATGGGCGCGTTCATTGCCGGCAATGACGGGCGTACATCGCTGCGAGTGGGCATGGGGCTTTCGCAGATTGGCGAGTTTTCCTTCATCATCGCCGCGCTGGGCATGACCCTGCAGGTGACCAGCGACTTCCTCTACCCGGTGGCGGTGGCTGTATCCGCAATCACCACGCTGCTGACACCCTACCTGATCCGTGCCGCCGACCCGCTGTCGCTCAAGCTGGGCAAGGTAGTGCCCAGCCGTCTGGCGCGGGTGCTGTCGTTGTATGGCGAATGGTTGCGCAGCATCCAGCCGCAGGGCGAGGGCGCCATGCTCGCGGCGATGATCCGGCGCATCCTGTTGCAGGTTGGGGTGAACCTGGCGCTGGTGATCGCCATCTTCTTCAGTGGTGGCTATTTCGCCGGGCGTATCGGTAACTGGCTCAGCGAGTGGGTCAGCGATGCCAGCCAACAGAAAGCACTGATCTGGGGCGCAGCGTTATTGCTGTCGTTGCCATTCCTGATTGCTGCCTATCGCAAGCTCAAGGCGCTGTCGATGCTACTGGCAGAGATGGGCGTCAAGCCGGAAACGGCCGGGCGGCATACCCAGCGGGTGCGCCGTGTGATTGCCGAGGTAATCCCGCTTTTGTCGCTGCTGGTAATTTTCCTGCTGCTGTCGGCGCTGTCGGCGAGCATTCTGCCGACCAGCGAGCTGCTGTTGGTGATTGCCGTGGTGGCTGCGGTGGTGGTGGCCTTGCTGTGGCGCTGGTTTATCCGCGTGCATACGCGCATGCAGATTGCCTTGCTGGAGACGCTGGAGAACAGCCGCGAGAATACGCACTGAAGGGGCAATGCTCCCTGCGCAAGATTTCACCGTCGTCCGAGGGGATGGAGCGGTAGCGATGTCGTCATGCGCAGAAAGCCTGGCGATCTTAACTATACCAGTGGCATTAGGCCATAAATTCCCATTTCTGTGCCGGCCTCTACGCAGGTAAACCCGCGAAGAGGCCGGCACAAGCAGCACCAGATCAGAGATCGAAATCAGCTCTCCAACCAGACATCCCGCGCCCAGTGCCACACCGATTCCCAGCTGTCTTCACCGACGATTTGCTCTTCGGCATCCCACAGCACCACGGTGCCATCCTCTTCGACGCAGTAGTAGTTGTCGCCGTCCTGGCATAGTGGAATCAGGTCACGTGGTACGCCGGCATCCCAGGCGTTGGCGGCGACTTCTGGCAGGTAGGTATGCGACTGTGGGTCGGTAACGGTCACCGGCTCCAGTGAGCCATAAACCACGTCACTGACGGTCAGCAGGAACTCTTTGAACACGAACGGAATGTTGATGAACAGCTCTTCTTCGATCTCGACCAGCTGGTCCTCATCGGGAAGCTCAAGGGGCACCGGCACTGGCTCATTGGCTTCACGGAGTTGCTCGATCACTTCTTCCACGGTTCACTTCCTCTGACCTAGATGACAACGCTGCGCGTTATACCCTAGTAGGCCACTCTGGCAAAAGCAAAAACCCCGGGGCAGGCCCGGGGTTTTTTGTGCAGCACGCAGCGGTTAGCCGTTTTGACGGATACCGGCCACCAGCCAAGGCTGGTTTTCGCCCTGGGCGCGGACCATGTGCCAGCTTTCGCTGAACACTTCGCCCTGGTCGAAGCGCGAGTTCTTCGACACGCCACGGAAGGTCAGGGTGGCGTCAGTACGGTCGGCACGGTCGTCGACACCGTCCAGCTGCACCTCGAGGTTGTCGATATAGGTGGACTGGAAGCCATCACCCAGTTCAGCGCGCTCGCGCTTGAGGAACTCGAGCATCTGAGGGGTGACGAACTCGGCGATCTTGTCCATCTCGTTAGCGTCCCAGTGCTGCTGCAGCGCCTGGAAGTGGTTACGGGCAGCAGCCAGGAAGTTCTGCTCGTTGAACCAGGCCGGGGCGTTGATCACCGGTGCGGCTGCGGCAGCAGGTGCAGCCGAACCACCGAAGATCGATGGCTGGGCAGGCTGTGCGTGAGCTTCACGCTGCATCGGCGCATGGCCCGGCATGGCCATTTGTGGCTGCTGCTGGCGACGGCGCGCTGCGATGAAGCGGAACACCAGGAAGGCGATGAGCGCCACGATCAGGAAGTCCATGATCTGGAAACCTTCGAAACCGTCGCCCATGAACATGGAAGCCAGCAGGCCGCCTGCGGCGAGGCCGGCCAGAGGGCCCAACCAGCGCGAAGCACCGCTGGCGGCCGGAGCGGCACGGCCAGGTGCGGTCGGCGCGGCGGCAGGCGTGGTTGGCGTGGCCTGGCGGGTCTGGTGAATAGGCGCGGAGCCCGAGCTCTTGCCGCCGCCAAAACGCTTGGCGTTGGCGTCCAGGCTCAGCGTCAGGCCGACGCAGAGCGCCAGAGCGATGCTAAGAAAACGTTGCATAAATGGGATATCCCCTGTTGTGGATTGCACGCGCGTCATGGTGCACAGGTTCCCGGGCACATGACCAGCGACATAATGTTTCTAGCTTTTGCCTGAGTGTTACAACGTGCTTTTGACGGACTTGTAGGAGCGGCCTTGTGTCACGAAAGGGCTGCGAAGCAGCCCCAAGATATCAGCGTCAACGCCACTATGGTGGGGCCGCTTTGCGGCCCTATCGCGACACAAGGCCGCTCCTACAAGGACCTGCGCAGGCTTTTAGATAGCCTCGAGCTTGGCATACCCCAGCATCAGCCACTTGCTGCCTTCGGCAAAATTCACTTGCACCCGCGCCTGGGCGCCGGAGCCTTCGAAGTTCAGGATCACACCCTCGCCAAACACCGCATGCTGCACACGCTGGCCCAGGGTAAAGGCGGTCTGCGGAATGCTGGCATTTGCGAACAGGTTGCTGTTCGTGGCCGTCTTTGCACCGCCGAACGGGCGGCTGACACTGTTGGACAGGCGCACTTCCTGAACCAGGCCCGCCGGAATTTCGCGTACGAAACGTGAAACCTTGTTGTAGGTCTCGCTGCCATACAGGCGACGCGTTTCGGCGTAGGTCATGACCAGCTGGCGCATGGCGCGGGTGATGCCCACATAAGCCAGGCGGCGTTCCTCTTCCAAACGGCCAGGCTCTTCCAGGCTCATCTTGTGCGGGAACAGGCCTTCTTCCATGCCCACCAGGAACACATACGGGAACTCCAGGCCCTTGGCGCTGTGCAAGGTCATCAGTTGGACGCTGTCTTCATGCTCGTCGGCTTGGGCATCGCCTGCCTCGAGCGAGGCGTGGCCGAGGAATGCCGAGAGTGGCGAGAGGTCGGCGTCTTCGTCGGTGGACTCGAAGTTGCGCGCTGCGCTGACCAGTTCCTCAAGGTTTTCTACCCGTGCCTGGCCCTTCTCACCTTTTTCTTCCTGGTGATAGATGATCAGCCCGGACTGCTCGATGGTGGTCTGGGTCATGGTATGCAGTGGCATGTCCACGACCTTGGCAGCCAACCCCTCGATCAGCTCGATGAACGCACCCAGGGCACTGGCGGCGCGGCCTTTCAGGGCTTTGGCGGCGAGCAGCTGGCACATGGCCTCCCACATCGACAGCTGGCTGTGGCGGGCGTGCTCGCGGATGGCTTCGACGGTTTTTTCGCCAATACCACGTGGCGGCACATTGATCACCCGCTCCAGGGCGGCATCGTTGCCACGGCCTTCGATCAGCCGCAGGTAAGCCATGGCGTTCTTGATTTCCGCGCGCTCGAAGAAGCGCTGGCCACCGTAGATGCGGTAGGGGATGCGTTCGCGCAGCAGTGCTTCTTCCAGCACCCGTGACTGGGCGTTGGAACGGTACAGAATGGCGATCTCGTTGCGTGCATTGCCCTGCTTGACCAGGCTCTCGATGGTTTCTACCACGTAGCGCGCTTCGTCATGCTCGTTGTAGGCCGCATACAGGGTCAGCGGTTCGCCTTCACCCATGTCGGTCCACAGCTCTTTGCCCAGGCGCCCGCTGTTATTGGCGATCAGCGCATTTGCAGCCTTGAGGATGCCGCCGGTGGAGCGGTAATTCTGCTCCAGGCGGATCATTTCGGCGTCGGGGAAGTCGGCAGTGTACTGGTGAATGTTCTCGATCTTGGCACCGCGCCAGCCGTAGATCGACTGGTCGTCATCGCCCACCGCCATCAGGCTGTCACCGCCGCGCGCCAGCAGGCGCAGCCAGGCGTACTGCACGGCGTTGGTATCCTGGAACTCGTCCACCAGCACGTGGCGGAAGCGCCGTTGGTAGTGCTCCAGCAGGCCCGGATGGTCGCGCCACAGGTCCAGGCCGCGCAGCAGCAGCTCGGAGAAGTCGATGACCCCGGCGCGCTCGCAGGCTTGCTCGTAGGCGGTATAGACGTCGCGCATGGTCGACAGGAACAGGTCGCCCCCGGCCTGGATATGCTGTGGGCGCAGGCCTTCGTCCTTCTGCCCGTTGATGAACCACTGGGCCTGGCGTGCCGGCCATTTCTGCTCGTCCAGGCCCAGCTCGCGCATCACCCGTTTGATCAGGCGCTGCTGGTCGTCGCTGTCGAGGATCTGGAAATTCTGCACCAGCCGTGCTTCCTGCCAGTGGGCCCGCAGCAGGCGATGGGCCAGGCCGTGGAAGGTGCCGACCCACATGCCTGCCGGGTTGATGCCCAGCAGTTGCTCGATCCGCTGGCGCATTTCTGCCGCAGCCTTGTTGGTGAAGGTCACCGACAGGATCGAGTGCGGCGATGCCTGCTCCACCTGGATCAACCAGGCAATGCGGTGCACCAGCACGCGGGTTTTACCGGAACCGGCGCCAGCAAGCACCAGTTGACGCCCGAGCGTGGCCGCTACGGCCTGGCGTTGGGCATCGTTGAGGGAATTCAGCAGGAGGGAGAGGTCGTCTGTGCGCATCGGGCCATTCTAGGGCGCGGCAGGAAATGGGGCAAACCTCCACTGTATAAATATTCACCTGCCGCATGCCCGTTCATCGAGCTGATGGCAGGTGCCAGGCCACCGCTCGGGCGACCTGGCCGGCAGCGGCTCAGTCAATCGCCTCGATGGTGCGAATTTCGCAGCGCTGCGAACTGTCGGCATGGATTATCTCCACGGTTTTCCAGCCAGTGCCGCCTGCACGTTCGAAGACCACGGTTTTTTCCGTCAGCACCTGCGGTGTGATTGCGCCGCTATCCAGCAGTTGAAGCTCCAGCACTTCCCAGCCACCCCTGTGGCGCACCTTGGGCTCGACCAGTACCGGTTCGATGGCCGGGGAGGCGACCGTAACCGTGCCATGAACCCTGAAAACCTGCTTGCCGTGGGCGATGTCGTTGATTGCAACGAGGTTGGTGATAGTAGCCATTGTCTGCTCCTGTCTAGGGTTGAAAGTAGCGCCAGCGCGCTGGGGCTACTTTCTGCCCTTTCGCCTGACACGGGAGCAGGGCAGTGCTTCAGCTATGCCAGTGCCTGCCGTGCCTGGCCAGCAGGCTGTTGGCTTGCTCCGGCCCGTTACTGCCTGCCGGGTAAGGGCGCGGTGCCTGGAAGTGCTCTTCACAGCCCTTGATGATCGGGTCGATCCAGGCCCAGGCCGCTTCCACTTCATCGCGGCGCATGAACAGCGTCGAGTCGCCCTCCAGTACATCCAGCAGCAGGCGCTCGTAGGCGTCCCAGCGGCGGGTCTGGCTGAACACCTGGGCCAGGTTCAGATCCAGGTCCACAGGTTCCAGGCGCATGCCCTTGCCCGGGCTCTTGGTCATCATGCGCAGGCTGATGCGTTCGTCCGGTTGCAACTGGATCAGCAGCTGGTTGACCTGGCCACCGTTGAACAGCTCGTGGGGCACCGGCCTGAACTGGATGACGATCTGCGATGAGCGCCGTGCCATGCGCTTGCCCGTACGCAGGTAGAAGGGCACGCCCGCCCAGCGCCAATTGTCGATGTGCGCCTCGATGGCGATGAAGGTCTCGGTGTCACTGTCGTTGTCGACGTCCTTTTCGAAATAATAGGCCGGCACTTCCTGGCCGCCGATGCGCCCGGCGCCATACTGGCCGCGTACGGTCTTGTCCTGCACATCCTGGCCAGTGATGGGCTTGAGAGCCCGCAGAATCTTCACCTTCTCGTCACGCACCGCTTCGGCTTCAAACTGCGCGGGGGGCTCCATGGCCACCAGGCATAGCAGCTGTAGCAAGTGGTTCTGCAGCATGTCGCGGGTCGCCCCGGCGCGGTCGTAGTAGGCGCCGCGGTTCTCTACCCCCAAGGTCTCGCATACGCTGATCTGCACGTGGTCGACCTGGTTGTTGCGCCACACCGGCTCCAGCAGGGCGTTGGCAAAACGCAGGGCCATGAGGTTCTGCACGGTTTCCTTGCCCAGGTAGTGGTCGATGCGAAATACCTGGTTTTCCTCCAGCACTGCGCCAATCGCTTCGTTGATGGCGGTAGCCGATTCCAGCGAGTGGCCGATCGGCTTTTCCAGCACGATGCGCGCTTCGGCGTCGGCCAGGCCGGCGTTATGCAGGTGCTTGGCAATAGGCACGAACAGGTTGGGAGCGGTGGCCAGGTAGAAGATGCGCGTCAAGCCGCCGGGCTCGCCCAGGTAGCGCGCCAGGCGGCCGAAATCGGCGCTTTGCGAAGCATCCATGGCGAAATAGTCGACTCGTGCTGAAAACCGCTGCCAGACCTCTTCGTCGAAGTCGTTGCGGGCAATCTGTGCCCGGCAATGGCGCTCGGCAAGCTTGAGATAATCGTTACGTGGCAAGTTGCGTCGTGCCAGCGCGATGATCCGCACGGCGTTGTTCAAACGGGCCTCGCGAAACAGGTGGTAGAGCGCCGGAAGCAATTTGTGCAGGGCCAGATCGCCGGTGCCGCCGAAGACCAGAATGTCGCAAGGAATAGTCAAACCACCACTCTCCACGTTCGTTTAACTGGGCGGGTTGGCGTCCATGTAGTATAACTACAAGAAAGCTACAACCCGGCCAGCCGATCATAACCGAGTCCAGCCTGTGAATCTGTTGCAACATATCGCCCAATCGCGCCACCTGCTGCGCAAATCGGAACTCAAAGTAGCCGACCACGTGCTGCTCGACCCGGCTGCCGTCATGCACAGCTCCATGGCCGACCTGGCGCACAGCGTGGGTATCAGCGAACCGACCATCGTGCGTTTCTGCCGCGCGATCGGTTGCTCGGGCTTCCAGGACCTGAAGCTGAAGCTGGCGCAAAGCCTGGCTGCGGGAGCCAGTTTCGGCCAGTTCGCTATCCATGAAGACGACTCGGTCGCCGACTACAGCCTGAAGATCTTCGACACCACGCTGCACACCCTTATGGAAGTGCGCGAGCACCTGGACCCGCAGGCGCTGCAGCAGGCAGTGACCGCCATGGCCCAGGCGCAGCGCGTGGAGTTCTATGGCTTTGGCGCCTCCGGTGCGGTAGCGGCCGATGCCCAGCACAAGTTCTTCCGGCTGCTGCTCAGCGCGGCAGCCTATTCCGACCCGCACATGCAGGCGATGTCGGCGGTGACCCTGAAGCCGGGTGATGTGGCGGTATGCATTTCCCAGTCGGGCCGTTCCAAGGACCTGCTGATCACTGCCAACCTGGTCCGTGAGAGCGGCGCCAACCTGATTACCCTGTGCCCCAGCCAGACCCCGCTGGCGGAGCTGTCGACGGTCAACCTGGCGATCGACGTGCATGAAGACACCGAAATCTACACCCCACTGACTTCGCGTATTGCCCACCTGGTGGTGATCGACGTGCTGGCCATGGGCGTGGCCATGGCGCGCGGGCCGAGCCTGGTCAACCACCTGAAGAGCGTGAAGCGCAGCTTGCGCAGCCTGCGCTTGTCGCCCAAGTCGATCAAGGCTACCGACGACTGAATTCTTCCTGCACTGGCCTCTTCGCGGGCTTGCCCGCTCCCACAGGGATTGCGCCAATTTCAACAGGTGCACAGTACCTGTGGGAGCGGGCGAGCCCGCGAATGGGCCAGCACAGGCAGTAAAAATTCACGGTTTTGTCACCATTCCACAGCCAAACCGTAAACCATCAAAGCCAGTCTGAAACTCCCCGCATCCTATCAGGGAGACAGGCAATGGCTCGTGACTTCGACGGTACGTACCAACCCAGCGCCAAGGCTCGCAAGCAGCAGGAAAAGGATCAGCGCCGCATGGAATACCGCCGCGCGATCGAGAGCTATTGCGACCAACGTCAACTGCTTCGCGAACTCGTGGACTACCCCGAGCTGCGAGAGCTCACGGTCTGGCAGGCGTCGGCAGCAGCTTCCCCGAAAAACGCTCAACCAGTGCGCTGATCAGTGCACGTTCGCTACGGATGAACGCCAGGAAGGCCAAGGCCACCGGCGACTGCCGTTTGGCCTTGGACTGCACCACGCACCAGCTGCGGTACAGCGGTAGTTCCTCCACAGGCAGCTCCCTCAGCACCCCGGTGGCCAGCTCCAGGTTGACCGCATGGCGGGTAAGCAGGGCAATGCCAAGGCCGGCAATCACGCACTCGCGCTGGGCGTCGGCCGAAGCCACCTCCAAGGTCTGGGTGAAATGCACGCGCTTGTCCTTGAAGTATTCCTCGCAAGCCTTGCGCGTGCCCGAACCCTGTTCGCGGACCAGCAGGGTATGAGGCTCCAGGTCCTGCAGGCGCAGTTGTTCCAGCTTGCACAACGGGTGCTCGGGCGGCGCCACCGCGACGATCGGGTTGTTGAGGAATGGCAGAAACTCCAGGCCCATGTCCTGCGGCACCATGGACATGATGATCAGATCATCGCGGTTGTCCGAAAGGCGGCGGATGGCCTGGGCGCGATTGACCACCGTCAGGGTCAGGTTGACCTCCGGGTGACGCTGCTTGAAGGCCGCGAACAGGTGTGGCACGAAGTACTTGGCACTGGATTCGATAGCCAGTTTCAACTGCCCCTGCAATGAGCCCTGCATGTCCGACAACTGCATGTCCAGGCTCTCCAGGCGCCCGAAGATATCGCGGCTGGCGCGTTGCAGGGCCTCGGCAGCTTCAGTCAGGTAGAGTTTTTTGCCCACGTACTCGAACAGCGGCTGGCCGATCAGCTCTTCGAGCTGGCGGATCTGTAGACTTACGGCGGGTTGCGTCAGCGCCATCTCTTCCGCCGCACGGCTGTACGAACGCAAATCGCACACCTCGTTGAAGATCTGTAATTGACGCAAAGTCATACGCATCAAGGACTTACGCATTTTTATCCGCCCTTCGGCAACACCTTGTTACCGCACTATAAGCTTTTGCTAATACAGCCCCTAACAAATATTGATTTTTGTTTATCAACCTACAGCGCTAGGGTGAATGTGCGACTGGCCAGCAACGTCTGGTCACGCGCCGACCGGTAGAACCGGCTCGACTGTTCCTACGGCTTTGGGAAGACTCCAGTGATAAAAAAAATCCTGATCGCCAACCGGGGTGAAATCGCAGTTCGGATTGTCCGTGCCTGCGCCGAAATGGGCATTCGCTCTGTCGCGATCTATTCCGATGCCGACCGTCATGCCTTGCACGTCAAGCGCGCCGACGAAGCCCACAGCATTGGTGCCGAGCCGCTGGCCGGTTACCTGAACCCGCGCAAGCTGGTGAACCTGGCTGTGGAAACCGGCTGTGATGCCCTGCACCCGGGCTATGGCTTCCTGTCGGAAAACGCTGAACTGGCAGAGATCTGCGCCGAGCGAGGTATCAAGTTCATCGGCCCGGCCGCCGAGGTCATTCGCCGCATGGGCGACAAGACCGAAGCGCGTCGCACCATGATCGCCGCCGGTGTACCGGTAACTCCGGGTACCGAAGGCAACGTTGCCGATATTCACGAAGCCCTGAGCGAAGGTGACCGCATCGGTTACCCGGTCATGCTCAAGGCCACCTCTGGTGGTGGCGGCCGTGGTATTCGCCGTTGCAACAGCCGTGAAGAACTGGAACAGAACTTCCCTCGCGTCATCTCCGAGGCTACCAAGGCCTTTGGTTCCGCGGAAGTGTTCCTGGAAAAGTGCATCGTCAACCCCAAGCACATCGAGGCGCAGATCCTCGGTGACAGCTTTGGCAACGTCGTGCACCTGTTCGAGCGCGACTGCTCGATCCAGCGCCGCAACCAGAAACTCATCGAAATTGCCCCGAGCCCCCAGCTCACCCCCGAGCAGCGCGCCTACATCGGCGACCTGGCGGTGCGTGCGGCCAAGGCGGTCAACTACGAGAACGCCGGTACCGTGGAGTTCCTGCTCGCCGATGGCGAGGTGTACTTCATGGAAATGAACACCCGAGTGCAGGTGGAGCACACCATCACCGAGGAAATCACCGGTATCGACATCGTCCGTGAGCAGATCCGCATTGCCTCGGGCCTGCCGCTCTCGGTCAAGCAGGAAGACATCCAGCACCGCGGTTACGCGTTGCAGTTCCGCATCAACGCCGAAGACCCGAAGAACAACTTCCTGCCCAGCTTCGGCAAGATCACCCGTTACTACGCCCCCGGCGGCCCGGGCGTGCGTACCGACACGGCGATCTACACCGGCTACACCATTCCGCCGTTCTACGACTCCATGTGCCTGAAACTGGTGGTGTGGGCGTTGACCTGGGAAGAAGCCATGGACCGCGGCCTGCGGGCCCTGGACGACATGCGCGTGCAAGGGGTGAAGACCACCGCCGCGTACTACCAGGAAATCCTGCGCAATCCGGAATTCCGTAGCGGCCAGTTCAACACCAGCTTCGTCGAAAGCCACCCTGAACTGACCAACTACTCGATCAAGCGCAAACCCGAAGAGCTGGCCCTGGCCATCGCTGCCGCCATCGCCGCCCACGCAGGCCTGTGAGGAACCCCATAATGTCCAAGAAAATTCACGTAACCGACACGATCCTGCGCGACGCCCACCAGTCCCTGTTGGCCACCCGCATGCGTACCGAAGACATGCTGCCGATCTGCGACAAGCTCGACAAGGTCGGCTACTGGTCGCTGGAAGTCTGGGGTGGCGCCACCTTCGACGCCTGCGTACGCTTCCTCAAGGAAGACCCGTGGGAGCGCCTGCGCAAGCTGCGCGCGGCGCTGCCCAACACCCGCCTGCAAATGCTGCTGCGCGGCCAGAACCTGCTGGGCTACCGCCACTACAGCGACGACGTGGTCAAGGCGTTCGTCGCCAAGGCAGCGGTCAACGGTATCGACGTGTTCCGCATCTTCGATGCCATGAACGACGTACGTAACCTGCGCGTGGCCATTGAAGCGGTCAAGGCTGCCGGCAAGCACGCCCAGGGCACCATCGCGTACACCACCAGCCCCGTACACACCATCGAAGCTTTCGTGAACCAGGCCAAACAGATGGAAGCCATGGGTTGCGACTCGGTCGCGATCAAGGACATGGCCGGCCTGCTGACCCCGTTCGCCACCGGCGAACTGGTCAAGGCACTGAAGGCAGAGCAGTCGCTGCCGGTGTTCATCCACTCCCATGACACTGCCGGCTTGGCCGCCATGTGCCAGCTGAAGGCTGTGGAAAACGGCGCCGATCACATCGACACCGCCATCTCCAGCTTCGCCTGGGGCACCAGCCACCCAGGCACCGAGTCGATGGTTGCCGCGCTCAAGGGCAGCGAATTCGATACCGGCCTGGACCTGGAACTGCTGCAGGAAATCGGCCTGTACTTCTATGCCGTGCGCAAGAAGTACCACCAGTTCGAAAGCGAGTTCACCGCTGTGGATACCCGCGTGCAGGTCAACCAGGTACCGGGCGGCATGATTTCCAACCTGGCCAACCAGCTCAAGGAGCAGGGCGCCCTAAACCGCATGAACGAGGTGCTGGCAGAGATCCCGCGCGTGCGTGAAGACCTCGGCTTCCCGCCGCTGGTGACCCCGACCTCGCAGATCGTCGGCACCCAGGCGTTCTTCAACGTGCTGGCCGGCGAGCGCTACAAGACCATCACCAACGAGGTGAAGCTGTACCTGCAAGGCGGTTACGGCAAGGCCCCGGGTGTGGTCAACGAGCAGCTGCGCCGCCAGGCGATCGGCAGCGAAGAAGTGATCGACGTACGCCCGGCCGATCTGCTGAAGCCGGAAATGGCCAAGCTGCGTGCCGACATCGGCGCCCTGGCCCGTTGCGAAGAAGACGTGCTGACCTTCGCCATGTTCCCGGACATTGGCCGCAAGTTCCTCGAAGAACGCGAAGCCGGCACTCTGACCCCTGAAGTCCTGCTGCCAATTCCTGAAGCGGGCGCAGTAGCATCCCACAGCGGTGAAGGCGTACCGACCGAGTTCGTCATCGACGTGCACGGCGAAACCTACCGTGTCGACATCACCGGTGTGGGCGTGAAGGCCGAAGGCAAGCGCCACTTCTACCTGTCGATCGACGGCATGCCGGAAGAAGTGGTGTTCGAGCCGCTCAACGAATTCGTCGGTGGCGGCAGCAGCAAGCGCAAGCAGGCCAGCGCCCCGGGCCACGTCAGCACCACCATGCCGGGCAACATCGTCGATGTGCTGGTCAAGGAAGGCGACATGGTCAAGACCGGGCAGGCTGTGCTGATCACCGAAGCGATGAAGATGGAGACCGAAGTGCAGGCGGGTATCGCTGGCAAGATCGTGGCCATCCACGTGGCCAAGGGCGACCGCGTGACACCGGGCGAGATCCTGATCGAGATCGAAGGCTGAGATAAGCCCTCATCTACTGGCGGTTTACCTCGGGGGAGCGGATGCTCCCCTTTTTTTATGTACCGACTCACGCTCCAATTACATGACTCTGGAGTACGCCTACGAGCAGGGCGCGGCCATAGGTGGCGCGACAGGCGCCGGTGGAGAGGCGCCAAAGCTGCTGATGACCGAAGATAAAAACGGCCACCTGTACCCGGACGCGGTGCTTGCGGATGAGAGGGCCTGTCGCCATTGGTTCATCAAGTTCGCCAGGCACCAGGCCTTGGCCGATGATCAGGAGATCCTGCGGGCCGAGTACCTCTATTACAGGGCGTTGCAGCAGCTTGGCATCGAGACGGTGGCCAGTGAACAGACGAAGTGGCCCGCTTTGATCGAAAGAGCAGGCGAAATCGACTGGCAGGCAGCCTGTGTTGCGCTGGCCGAATTCATCGATCCGGATGAGGCTTACCAGCGTCTGCGTCAGGAGGCCCGGCACCTATTGGCATTGCCTGATATCTTGTCCGGCCTTGGGCTCCCGGAGGTAGTGATGAATCACCCGTCGATTGCGCTGGGCAAGCTCGAGCGCCGAATGGCGGAGTGGGGGTTGGCATGGCGGTTTCCATCGATGCCCGAGGTCTGATGATCGATGGCGTGCGCGAAGGTATTGCCGACGGCACAATCGAGCTGGGTGCTGCCGTTCGCCGCCTGCGCGTAGAAGTTGCAAAGATGCAGCAGACCCAGTTTGCGCTGATGTGCAAGATTTCCGTGCGAACGCTCATTCAGATCGAGCAGGGGACGGTAACCCCACGCTCAAATCGTTGAACGCGGTATTCAAACCGTTCGGTTTGCAGATGGGCGTCGTCAGGCGTGCGAGCCCGATCAGATAACCGGGCTTGCACCGATCGCGGGCCTGCCGGCCCGTGATCGGTTATGCCGTTCACCCCCTACGGCAGTCCTCAAGTGTCCGCACCTGGCCTTGCGGCCGCTGGTTCTCTTCACTCAACCAGCGCTCGAACGCGGTCGCCAGCGCCGGCCACTCCTCATCGGTAATCGAATACCACGCCGTATCTCGATTGTGGTCCTTCACCACCAGGTGCTTGCGGAACACTCCTTCATGAACAAAGCCAAACCGCTCAGCCGCACGCTTGGAGCGTGCGTTGGCGTTGTTGCACTTCCACTCCAGCCGGCGGTTGCCCAGCTCGAAGCCCAGCTTGCCCAGCAGGTACACCGCCTCGGTGCCCTTGGGCGTACGCTGCATGGCGGCGCCGAAGGCGACGTGCCCGATTTCGATGCGGCCGTGGTCGGGCACGATCGACATCAGGCTCAGGATGCCTTGGGCCTGGCCGCTGGGGCGGTCGATGACGGTGTAGAACAGCGGGTCGCGGCCAGCGGCGTTACCTTCCAGCCAACGGTCGAAGGCGGCACGTTCGGTGAATGGGCCATAAGGGAGGTAGTCCCACAGCACCGGGTCGGCCGCCGGGCCTTGCAGCACCTCCCAGAGGTCTTCGCCATGGCGCGCCGGGTCGAGCTTTTCCAGGCGGATGAAGCGGCCGTCGATGGGCTCGGCCTGGGGGGCTGCGGCGGGTTTCCAGTTCAATGCGTCGGTCATGTTCGGTTCAGAACTCTTTGCGGAATTGGATGAAGCCCGAGCGCTCGGCAACCTGTTGGTACAGACTGATGGCGGTGGCGTTGGTCTCGTGGGTCAGCCAGTGCACCTTACTGCAGTTTTCGGCCTTGGCTGCAGCGTAGACATGCTCGATTAGCTGGCGGCCGATACCCAGGCCACGTTGCATGCTGTCTACGTACAGGTCCTGCAGGTAACAGGCGTTGCCGATACTCCAGTTGGTACGATGGTAGATGAAGTTGACCATGCCCACTGCCTTGCCATCGACCCAGGCCAAGGCCGAATGGGTCGGTTCGTTCGGGTCGAGCAGGCGTTGCCATGTGCTGAGGCTGACCTCCTCGGTCAATTCGGACTCATAGAAGTGCAAGTAGGCCTGCCACAGGGCCTGCCAGGCAGCATGGTCTTGGGTGGTGACAGGGCGCAGGGTAACGCTGGACATGGGCTATTCCTTCAGAGTTGGCGCATGTGCGCCGCGAGTTGGTTATCCAGGTAATCGGGGCTGG
>NZ_JBNRIJ010000005.1:169051-173600 GCF_053557675.1 Pseudomonas sp. XP1
CGGATGCCGACGATGGCTCGGAGCATGCCATCGAGGTAGTCACGCGGGGCATCGGTGACGTTCCACGGTTCGCCGCGGCCTTGCTCGTGGCGCTCGGTCAGGCGGCTGACAATGGCCAGCAATGGTTCGGCTTCGTGGATCACTTCGGCAGGACCATAGGCGTGCACGGCCAGGTAGTTCCAGGTTGGCACCACCTTGGGGTTGTCGGCCTTGCTCGGGTAGTAACCGGGGCTGACATAGGCATCGGCACCGGGGAACACCAGCAGGGCTTCGCCACCTTGCTTCAGGTCGTGCCACTGGGGGTTGGCCCGCGCGAGGTGGGCATAGACGGTGCCGAATTCGCCTTCGGCGATATCGACCAGCACTGGCAGGTGCGTGGCCAGCAGGCCTTGTTCGCCCTGGCTGACCAGGATGGCCAGGCGGGTGTCGAGCATGTGCTGGTGCAGGCGCCCGAGGTCGTGTTCCTGATGGGGTTTGCTGTTGTACATGCTCGGTTTCCTTGTGATATGGCTCCATCCTAGGCAGGCTATTGGTTCATAGTAAGAGCCATTGACAGCTGTTTTTATAGGTCCAATACCGTGAGCGAGCGCCCCTTCGTATTGCCTTTCGACCCTGCCGGGATCGCCCTCGATCGCCGTCGCGGGCTCAGCCAGCAGCTATACCAGGCGCTACGTGCGCGGGTGCTGGACGGGCGCCTGAGCAGTGGCACGCGGCTACCGGCCACTCGTGACTTGGCCGCCATGCTGGCGCTGTCACGCAACAGCGTGGTCCGGGCTTATGACCAGCTATATGCCGAGGGCTACATCGAAAGCCGGGTAGGCGACGGCACCTATGTCAGCCAGTTACCGAAACTCTCCACTGCAAAACTATCCACACAAGTATCCACAGGGTTATCCCAGTGGTTATCAACAGACTTATCCACATTTTCCTCAGAGAATACTGAGGATTTATCCAGCAAGCGCTGTTCCAGCGAGCCTTTGGAGCGCCTGAAAAGTAACCATCTTCAGCCCCCGAGAAGCGGTGCCCCGCGTGCTTTTCGTGTCGGTATTCCGGCGTTCGATCTGTTCCCGTTCGACGTCTGGGCCAAGCTGCAGGCGGGTTTCTGGCGCAACCCGGCTCCGGCGCAATTGGGTTATGGTGACCCGGCAGGCGAGCCGTTGTTGCGCGAACTGATCGCGGCCTACCTGCGTCGCTCCCGTGGGCTGAGTTGTACGGCTGAACAAATTGTGATCACCAGTGGTGCGCAGCAGGCCATCAGCCTTTGTGCACAGTTGCTGTTGCAGCCCGGCGACGGTGTGGCTGTGGAAAACCCGGGTTACCGCGCAGCCGGGCATGCCTTTGCGCTGGCCGGTGGCAGGTTGTGTGGCGTGCCGGTGGACGAGGATGGCATGGACTGTCACCGGCTCGGGCAACTGATGGATTGCCGGCTGGCCTATGTCACGCCAGCTCACCAATACCCGACCGGGGTGACCATGAGCCTGGCGCGCCGCCTGGAGCTACTGGCCTGGGCCGAGCACAGCGATGGCTGGATCATCGAAGACGACTACGACGGCGAGTACCGTTACAGCGGTGCGCCCTTGGCCCCGCTTGCGGCGCTCGATCGGCACGGACGGGTGCTGTACGTCGGAACCTTCGGCAAGATCGCCTTTCCGGCGTTGCGCCTGGGCTACCTGGTATTGCCGCCGCAACTGGCACAGGCGTTCAGCCAGGCCAGGGCGCTGGCGGTGCGGCATTCGGAGGTCAGCAGCCAGTGCGTGATGGCCGAGTTCATGGCCCGGGGGCACTTCCAGCGGCATATCCGGCGCATGCGCAAGGCGGCGTTGAGCCGGCGCAATGTGCTGAAGGCTGGCTGGCCTGTGGATATTCCGGGTTTGGGCGGCATGCCGGAGGTGGCGGCCGGGCTGCATGTTAAGGTCGATGTGGATAACTTTGCGCGGGAGCAGGAGCTGGTGGCCAAGGCTGAAGCGGTGGGGGTGGAGGTGACGCCGCTGAGCAATTTCTGGCTGCTGGACAGCGAGCAGCCTGTGGTTAAGCGCGCGGGGCTGGTGCTGGGGTTTGCTGCGGTGCCGGAGGGGGAGATTGCCGAGGCTTTGATGCGCTTGCGCAAGGCCTGGAGGAAGTGAATAGGGCTCCTGTGCGGCCCGATCGCCGGCAAGGCTCCCACAGGTACTGCATCTGCTTCGAAACAGTGGAGCTCCTGTGGGAGCTGGCTTGCCGGCGATTGGGCTGCAAAGCAGCCCCCGGCTCTAAATCAGGTACCGGACTTGATCCGCGTCCAAGCCCTGGTCCGAGCCCGCTCGGCATCCCGCGCCAGGGGCTTGAGGGTATAAAGCTTGGCCATCGCCTCCGCTGTCGGATACAGGTTGGGGTTGTTGCGAATCGCCGGGCTCACCTTGTCGGTCGCATCCTTGTTCGGGTTCGGGTACCCGACAAAGTCACTGATCGGCGCAATCACTTCGGGCCGTAGCAGGTAGTTGATGAACGCGTGGGCATCTTCCGGGTTGGCCGCGTTCTTCGGAATCGCCAGCATGTCGAACCAGATCGGTGCGCCTTCCTTGGGTAGGCGCATGTCCACTACCACGCCATTCTTAGCCTCGACGGCGCGGTTGGCAGCCTGCGAGAAGCTGCCGCTGTAGCCCACTGCCACGCAGATATCGCCGTTGGCGATGTCGGCCATGTATTTCGAGGAATGGAAGTAGGTGATGTGCGGGCGAATCTTCAACATCAGCGCTTCGGCTTTCTTGTAATCAGCCGGTTTGTCGCTGTTCGGTGGCAAGCCCAGGTACTGCAACGCCAGCGGCATGATCTCCGACGGCGAGTCGAGCAGGGCCACGCCGCACTGCTTGAGCTTGGCGATGTTCTCTTCCTTGAAGATCAGGTCCCAGCTGTCCACCGGCGCGTTGTCGCCGAGCGCAGCCTTGACCTTGGCCGGGTTGAAGCCGATCAGCACGGTGCCGTACATGTAGGGCACGGCAAATTTGTTGCCGGGGTCGTTGGCCTCGATCAGCTTCATCAGTGCCGGGTCCAGGTGCTGCCAGTTCGGCAGCTTGCTGCGGTCCAGCGGCTGAAACACTCCCGCTTCGATCTGCTTGGCGAGGAACACGTTGGACGGCACTACCACGTCATACCCGGAGTTGCCGGTCAGCAGCTTGGCTTCCAGCGCCTCGTTGGTGTCGAAGATGTCGTAGACCAGCTTCACACCGCTTTCTTTCTGGAACTCGGTGAGGGTTTGCGGCGTGATGTAGTCGAACCAGTTGTACACCCGCAGGGTGCGCTGTTCGGCCTGGGCGTGCAGGGCACAGGAGAACAGGGTAGCGGCGATGAACGGGGCGAGCAGACGCTTGAGTCGGACCATTACCGGGCTCCTGGCTGGGCGTGCTGAAAGCCTTCCAGCACATTGACCGCGTTGATACCGATTTCTTCCACAGCGTAGCCGCCTTCCATCACGAACAGGGTCGGCTTGCCGAGCTGGGCGATGCGCTTGCCCATTTCCAGGTAGTCCGGGCTATCCAGCTTGAATTGCGAGATCGGGTCGTCCTTGAAAGTATCCACGCCCAGCGAGATCACCAGCACATCGGCGTCATAGGCAGCGATGCGCTGGCAGGCGTCCTCCAGGGCAGCGCTCCAGGCGGCCCAGTCGCTCCCGGCCGGCAGTGGGTAGTTGATGTTGCAGCCTTCACCGGCACCCTCGCCGGTTTCATCGGCATGGCCGAGGAAAAACGGGAACTCATCGCGCGGGTCGCCATGGATCGAGGCGAAGAACACATCGTTGCGGTTGTAGAAGATGTCCTGGGTGCCGTTGCCGTGGTGGTAGTCGACGTCGAGGATGGCGACCTTGCGCCGGCCCTGGTCGAGGAAGGCCTGGGCGGCGATAGCGGCGTTGTTCAGGTAGCAATAGCCACCCATGACTTCGCCGGCGGCATGGTGCCCTGGCGGGCGACACAGGGCGAAGGCGGAATGTGCGCCTTGCTGGATCGCCGCCTGGGCGGTCAGGGCGACCTGGGCAGCGCTGTAGGCGGCCTGCCAGGTGCCGGCGGTGATCGGTGCGCCGGCATCGAAGCTGTAGTAGCCCAGCTCACCATGCAGGCCGGTGGGTTTTACCTGGCGCAGGGTGCGTGCGGGCCAGGTGAACGGCAGCAGGTCGCCTTCCTGGCCCAGTGCGGCCCAGCGCGCCCAGGCGCCTTCGAAGAAATCCAGGTAGCCGGCGCTGTGGATGCGCAGCAACGGTGCGCGGCCGAAGTCGCTGGGGCCCTGGATGTCGCCAAGGTTGCGCTTCTTTACCTGGTCGAGCACATGGTCGGCGCGTGACGGCATTTCGAAACACGGCATCAGCTTGCCGTCGATCAGCTCGCAGCGGCCGTGGTGCAGGCGGTGGTCATCGGAATAGATCGTCAGCATTGTTGTTCTCCGGTGGGTACTGGCGTGGGCCCATTTTCATGGGCGGACCAGTGGGGGAGAACGACGCAAGTGGCCAAAAGGGGATCGATGTGGCCAAGCTCATTGGCTGAATTTGTTGGTGGCCTGTACTGGCCCCTTCGCGGGGGTAACC
>NZ_JBNRIJ010000005.1:173786-192509 GCF_053557675.1 Pseudomonas sp. XP1
CGGTCTCGCTGAACCCCAGGCACTCGGCAATCCGATAGATCGGCATTTGCTCATCAGCCAGCAACTGCTTGGCCCGCTCGAACCTCAGTTCATCCAGCAGCTGTTGATAACTGCTGCCCAGCGCCTGCAAATGCCGGCGCAGAGTGCGCGATGAGCAGTTCATCTGCCGCGCCAGCCCTTCCAGCCCGGGCGCTGCATCCAGTTGCTGGGCCAGCAGTTGGCGAATCCTCCCCAGCCAAGCCTGGCGGCCAGTGAACTCCAGGTTCAGGCGCCGGCAGCGTTCGCTCATGGCCTTGTGGGTAATCGGGTCTGCCAGCGGCAGCGGCGTGTCCAGCCAGCGCCGTTCGAAGGCAAAGGCATTGTCCTCGTCGTCGAAACCGACCGGGCACTGGAATGCCCCGGCATAGAGTGCGTGGTAGCCGGGCCGTGGGTGTTCGAAACGGGCTGCCAGCAGGGGCAGCGGGCGGCCAAGCAGGTCGTCGCAGATCACCTTCAGCGACACCAGACAGAACTCGGCGTTGAAGGCGGTCAGCGTCGGGCTGTCGTGGTAGTCGCTGGCGCTGAACCAGACGCGCTGGCCGTCGTCGAGCAAACGCAGCTTGAAGACTGTTCCCAGCAGTGCCGGATACTGCAGTGCCAGGCGCAAGGCGTCACCCAAAGTGGCACTGGAGAGCAGGGCGTAACCGAGCATGCCGTAGCACGACACATGCATGCGCCGGCCCAGTTCCAGGCCGATATCCTCGCGTCGGGCAACGGCGTTGGCGCACACCTGCAGTTCCTGCTGGGTGGTGATGCGTGCGTCGGCATGGCCCAGGTCTGCCGGGCCGATGCCGCTGCCGGCCAGCAGCGCCGACGCCTCGCAACCATCTGCCTGGAAGACGTTGAGGATCAGCGAAACCGCGTTGAGGGTGGTCAGGTGGCTGTGCAGCATGCTGGGTAATCCCGTTGGGCTGGGACGCATTATGGAGCAAGTTGTGTGCCGGAGTACGGAGGGCCAGGCAAGCCGCGGTCCCTGTAGGAGCGGCCTTGCGTCGCGATGGGCTGCAACGCAGCCCCAAAATCCTCAGGCAAAAAAAAGGCCCGAAGCATAGGCTCGGGCCTTGGAAAGGTTGAGAGGTGTCTAGTCCCTCGACCTGGTGAGACTGTTTACAGCGGCCTGGTTACGCCTTCAGCGGAACCAGACGTGGAGCGATCATGTTTTCCGGACGCAGGATGTCGTCGAGCATCGCGTCGTCCAGCAGCTTCTCTTCGCGCACCAGTTCCAGTACGCCGCGGCCGGTTTCCAGGGCAACGCGGGCGATACGGGTGGCGTTTTCGTAGCCGATGTACGGGTTCAGGGCGGTGACCAGGCCGATCGAGTGCTCGACCAGTTCACGGCAGCGCTGTTCGTTGGCGGTGATGCCGACGATGCAGTGCTCGCGCAGCATGTCCATGGCGCGTTGCAGCAGGCGGATCGAGTCGAAGATCTTGTAGGCGATCAGCGGCTCCATAACGTTCAACTGCAGCTGGCCACCTTCGGCGGCGACGGTCAGGGCCAGGTCGTTGCCCATGATGGCGAAGGCCACCTGGTTGACGGCTTCCGGGATAACCGGGTTGACCTTGCCTGGCATGATCGAGCTGCCTGGCTGACGCGCTGGCAGGTTGATCTCGTTGATGCCGGTGCGCGGGCCGCTGGACAGCAGGCGCAGGTCGTTGCAGATCTTCGACAGCTTGACGGCGGTACGCTTGAGCATGCCGGAGAACAGCACGAAGGCGCCCATGTCAGAGGTGGCTTCGATCAGGTCGGCAGCCGGTACCAGCGGCTGGCCGCTGATGGCAGCCAGACGCTGCACGGCCAGGGCCTGGTAGCCAGGGTCGGCGTTGATGCCGGTGCCGATGGCGGTACCACCCAGGTTGATTTCGGTCAGCAGTTCCGGAGCCAGCGAGCGCAGGCGCTGCAGGTCTTCGGTCATGGTGGTGGCGAAGGCGCGGAATTCCTGGCCCAGGGTCATCGGTACGGCGTCCTGCAGCTGGGTACGGCCCATCTTCAGTACGTGGTCGAACTCTTTACCCTTGGCAGCAAAGGCCTGGATCAGGCTGTCGAGGCTGGCCAGCAGGGCGTCATGGCCCAGCAGCAGGCCCAGACGGATGGCCGTCGGGTAAGCGTCGTTGGTCGACTGCGCCATGTTCACATCGTTGTTCGGGTGCAGGTACTGGTACTCACCCTTCTGGTGGCCCATGGCCTCCAGCGCGACGTTGGCGATGACTTCGTTGGCGTTCATGTTGGTAGAAGTACCAGCACCGCCCTGGATCATGTCCACCACGAACTGGTCGTGGTAATCGCCTTTGATCAGGCGGGCGCAGGCTGCGGTGATGGCAGCGTGCTTGGCATCGCTCAGGTGACCTAGCTCACGGTTGGCGTCGGCAGCAGCCTGCTTGACCATGGCCAGGGCCACGACCAGCTTCGGGTAGTGCGACAGCGGAACACCGGAGAGGTGGAAGTTGTTGGCAGCGCGCAGGGTCTGGATGCCGTAGTAGGCATCTGCAGGAACTTCAAGGGTACCCAACAAATCTTTTTCGACGCGGAACGATGCAGCGGAGGACATGATGTATATCATCTCGATTTTGACCCGGCACATGCCGGAATGGCGCCAATCCTAGGCCTGAAGGTGATTTTGCGGCCAATGCTGTTGCACGCTAACCTATGCACAAACGGCATAGTGTTTCATGTGACGCCAATTGACATTCGAGCGTGTTCCATTTTGGTGCACGCCAGGAGATGTGCTTCGTGAACCTTGAAAGCAAATGGCTGGAAGACTTTAGCGCGCTGGCCGCCACCCGCAGTTTTTCCCAGGCGGCAGAGCGGCGTTTCGTCACCCAACCGGCCTTCAGCCGGCGCATTCGCAGCCTGGAAGCAGCCTTGGGCCTGCAATTGGTGAATCGTTCCCGCACGCCTATCGAGCTGACAGAGGCCGGCCAACTGTTTCTCGTCACGGCACGCACTGTTGTCGACCAGTTGAGCGAAATTCTCCGCCACTTGCATCATCTGGAAGGCGGGCAGGGTGAAGTGGTGCAAGTGGCTGCGGCACATTCCCTGGCATCGGGCTTTTTCCCGCGTTGGGTGGCCCAGTTGCGCAACGATGGGTTGAACATCGCCACCCGCCTGGTTGCGACCAACGTCGGAGATGCCGTGCATGCATTACGCGAAGGTGGCTGCGACCTGATGCTGGCCTTCTATGACCCGGATGCCGCTCTGCAGATGGATGCCGAAATCTTTCCGTCGCTGCACATGGGCACCACTGAGATGTTGCCGGTATGCGCCGTGGATGCTGACGGCAAGCCGTTGTTCGACCTGGAAGGCGAGGGCAGCGTGCCGCTGCTGGCCTATACCGCAGGCGCATTCCTCGGTCGCTCGGTCAACTTGCTGCTGCGTCAGCGCAACCTGCGCTATACCACCGTCTATGAAACCGCCATGGCCGACAGTCTGAAGAGCATGGCGCTGGAGGGCATGGGCATCGCTTGGGTGCCGCGCCTGTCGATGCGTGGCGAACTGGAACGGGGCGAGCTGGCGATCTGCGGCGGCAGCCAGTGGCACGTGCCACTGGAAATCCGCCTGTACCGCTGCGCTCTGGTGCGCAAGGCCAATGTAAGGCTGTTATGGCGCAAGCTCGAGGGGGCGGCGATGGTTGACCCAAAAGTCAGTCAAAGCCCCGAAAAATAAGGGGCGACAGTTGGTCGCCGGGGTGCCTTAAACGCACCACCTTACGGTATACTGCGCAGCCTTTCGACCGGATGCGTCCGGTCCTGATCAGCAAACAAGCCACGCCGGTCGTCCCGCGTGGCTTGTTGTTTTTTGACGCGCCCAAGGGCGCACAAGCGAAGAGGCTCGACGATGAGTGCACTGGTTGGCGTGATCATGGGCTCCAAGTCCGATTGGTCCACCCTTAGCCACACCGCCGATATGCTGGAAAAACTCGGCATTCCCTACGAGGTGAAGGTGGTTTCCGCCCACCGTACGCCGGATCTGCTGTTCCAGTATGCCGAGGAGGCTGAGGGCCGTGGCATCGAGGTGATCATCGCCGGTGCCGGTGGCGCAGCCCACCTGCCAGGCATGTGCGCCGCCAAGACTCACCTGCCGGTGCTGGGCGTGCCCGTGCAATCGTCGATGCTGTCGGGTGTCGATTCGCTGCTGTCGATCGTGCAGATGCCGGCCGGCGTGCCGGTTGCCACCCTGGCCATCGGTCGTGCCGGTGCGGTCAACGCCGCGCTGCTGTCGGCCAGCATCCTCGGCGCCAAGTACCCGCAGTACCACGCGGCGCTCAAGCAGTTCCGCACAGAGCAGACCGACACCGTGCTGGACAACCCAGACCCGCGCCAGGCTTGAGGCTCAACCCATGAAGATCGGTGTAATCGGTGGCGGCCAGCTGGGCCGCATGCTGGCCCTGGCGGGAACCCCGCTGGGCATGAACTTCGCCTTCCTCGACCCGGCGCCGGACGCCTGCGCCGCGCCGCTGGGCGAGCACCTGCGTGCTGACTACGGCGACCAGGATCACCTGCGCCAACTGGCTGACGAAGTCGACCTGGTCACCTTCGAGTTCGAAAGCGTCCCGGCCGAGACCGTGGCCTTCCTCTCGCAGTTCGTGCCGGTGTACCCCAGCGCCGAAGCGCTGCGCATCGCCCGTGATCGCCTGTTCGAGAAGAGCATGTTCCGCGACCTGGGTATTCCTACCCCTGCTTTTGCCGACATCCTCTCGCAGGCTGACCTGGATGCCGCGGTGGCCAGTATCGGCCTGCCGGCTGTGCTGAAAACCCGCACCCTGGGTTACGACGGCAAGGGTCAGAAGGTGCTGCGTACACCTGAGGACGTGGTCGGTACCTTTGCCGAGCTGGGCAGCGTACCTTGCCTGCTGGAAGGCTTCGTGCCGTTCACCGGCGAAGTGTCGCTGGTGGCCGTGCGTGCCCGTGATGGCGAAACTCGCTTCTACCCGCTGGTGCACAACACCCACGAAAGCGGCATCCTGCGCCTGTCGGTCGCCAGCCAGGCGCACCCGCTGCAGGCCCTGGCCGAAGACTACGTGGGCCGTGTGCTCAAGCAACTGGACTATGTGGGCGTGATGGCCTTCGAGTTCTTCGAAGTCGACGGCGGCCTGAAGGCCAACGAGATCGCCCCGCGCGTGCACAACTCCGGGCACTGGACCATCGAAGGCGCCGAGTGCAGCCAGTTCGAGAACCACCTGCGTGCCGTCGCCGGCCTGCCGCTGGGCTCGACTGCCAAGGTCGGCGAGAGCGCGATGCTCAACTTCATCGGTGAAGTGCCGGCGGTGGACAAGGTGGTTGCCATCGGTGACTGCCACCTGCACCACTATGGCAAGGCCTTCAAGGTCGGTCGCAAGGTTGGCCACGCCACCCTGCGCTGCCACGACATGGCCACCCTCGAGCGCAAGATTGCCGAAGTAGAAGCCCTGATCGGCAACTGATCGAACTTCTACCAGCGGCTTGCCCTCTGAAATGGCAACGAGCCAAAGCGCTGTCTAGGCTTTGGCTTGTTCCATCTTCACTGCAGAGGGATTGCCATGGGTATCATCGGAACCATCTTCATCGGCCTTATCGTCGGCCTGCTGGCCCGCTTCATCAAGCCGGGCGACGACAGCATGGGCTGGATAATGACCATCTTGCTGGGGATTGCCGGCTCGCTGCTCGCCACCTACGGCGGCCAGGCGCTGGGTATCTACCAGGCCGGGCAGGCTGCCGGTTTCCTTGGCGCGCTGATCGGCGCGGTGATCCTGCTGGTGATCTACGGATTCATCAAGAAACGCTGAATACTGGTTAGAATGCACGGCAATTCATTCGAGTTGCCGAGCATTTTCATGCGTGCCTTTTTCCTCGCCCCACTGTTGTTGGCCAGCGCCCTTGCCCATGCCGAACTGCCTGAAACCGACTGGCTGGAGCTGATGCCCAAGTCGGACCAGCAGGCGCTCGAGCAAATGCCTGATATCGACCACAACTCGCCGGAAGCCATGGGCACCTTTACCGACAAGGGCGGCCTGAAGCAGAGCAAGGGCCTGCCGGCGGTGATGTACTCGACCAAGACCGTGGCGGCCATGAATGGCAAGGATATTCGCCTGGGCGGCTACCCGGTGCCTCTGGAGAGCGATGCCAAGGGTAACAGCACGTTGTTCTTCCTGGTTCCTTACCCGGGCGCGTGCATTCATGTGCCGCCACCACCACCGAACCAGCTGGTGCTGGTGCGCTACCCGAAAGGTCTGAAGATCGATGATATCTACACACCACTGTGGGTCAGCGGCAAGCTGAAGGTGGAGAAGGTGAGCAATGACCTGGCCGATGCGGCCTATGCGCTGGATGCCGAGAAGGTGAGGGTGGTGGAGGATGCAGACCTCTGATTGCCTGCACCGGCCCCTTCGCGGTAAAACCGCTCCCACAGGGTCTCCACAATATTCAAGGTTGTGGAGGCCGGGGAGCGGGTTTACCCGCGAAGGGGCCTGAACAGGCCCTGCAAAACTCAGATCATTTCACAGCCAATCCTGACCCCCAGCGAGCTGCTGCCCCCAGGTTTCAATTCCACCAGGTCATCCCACACATTTGCCGTCTCGATGCACAGCATCCGCTGCCACCCATCGTCGGCCATGTCCGGCAGTTCCCTGGCCCGTTCAGTCCATGGGTTCCAGATCACTGCCGAGCGCGACCCGCTGCTGGTCAAGGTAATGCGCCGCTCCCAATGCGGGTCGACGATGCTAAGGGTTTGCGGGGTCGCCAGGTAGATCCGGTCAGTCTCCCCTGTAAACGCCAGGGGCCCCTGTTGCTGGCGCTGCTCCCAGTCAGCCAGGGTCTCGATATAGCTCAGCCCCTCCACCCCTTCGACCCGCGCCTGGCGCACATCACTGACCGCGAAGTAGCTGTGCAGAGCCTGGCTGATGGTGACGGGGGTATTGCCCATGTTGCGGCTGGTCAGGTTCAGCTGCAGGTCCTCGCCCAGCTTCACTACCAGCTTCAGCTCGACGTCATGAGGCCAGCCAGGCAGGTCACCCTGCGCTTCCGGCAGTTCGAATTCGATGCGCAGGCCTTCGCCCGCTTCCTCGATACCCAGCAATTGCCAGTCGCGCGCGCGCGCCAGGCCGTGGGCTGGTGGCTGTTCGCCATGGTACATGGCCTGCACGGCCTGTGGGTTGCGCTGCAGGTTGCCGAACCACGGCCAGCACACCGGCACACCGGCGCGTACCGACTTGCCCTGACGGAAGATGGCCTGGTCGCTCAGCCACAGCAGCGGTGGCTGGCCAACGCGCTGGTAGCTGAGGATCTGCGCGCCCTGCTGGGCGATCAGTAGTTCGGCTCGGTCGCTGCTGATACGCCAGCAGTTGAGTTCGCCATGTTGCTCGGTTACGACCTGGAAGGTAGCCATTGCATTCATCTCATTGATTGCCAGTGGGCCTTGGACCCGGGCACATGCAATGAGTTTACCGCCGGCTTGGCTCAGCGACGAGGTACGGAGCGGGTGCGGCCACTGCCGTCGATGGCGACGAAGACGAAGACTGCTTCGGTGACCTTGCGCCATTCGCTGGACAGCGGGTCGTCGCTCCACACTTCGACCATCATCTGAATCGAGCTGCGGCCGATTTCCAGGGTCTGGGTATAGAACGACAGCTGCGCCCCGACGGCGACCGGGACCAGAAAGGCCATGCGGTCGATGGCTACGGTGGCCACGCGGCCGCCGGCGACACGGCTGGCCATGGCGGTACCGGCCAGGTCCATCTGGGCGACCAGCCAGCCGCCGAAGATGTCGCCAAAACCGTTGGTCTCGCGCGGCAATGCGGTGATCTGCAAGGCAAGGTCACCTTGCGGGATAGGATCTTCTTGTTCGAGCTCAATCATGCGATGGGGCCTCTGACCCGTGACGCTTTCGTTGATGTGGCGCAAAGGCCGGGTAAACGATTCAGCTTGAAACATACTACGCCGATTTCGTTTCACTGAGCGGCCGTAGGGAAACTCTGCGAAACCGCCTGACATAATGACCGGCGTTTTCGCACAACATCCCACGCTAGCAGCAACCATTTCCTACGAACTGCCAGTATATAGAGCATAACGGCCAGCGACGACCGCGCATTCATGAATATGTGTAGGGATTTTGTATCGCTTCCGGCGCAGCTCAGCAATTTGCTATCTTCGCCTGTCTCCCAATCCAGAAGCCGCGTGCCAAGCGGCCTGAATGCCTACAAAGAGAACAATCAGCGATGACTTCCGTGCCGAGCAGTATCGAGCAGCCCTCGCGGCCGCTGACCCGCAGTGACTACAAGACCCTTTCACTGTCCGCCCTGGGCGGCGCGCTGGAGTTCTACGACTTCATCATCTTCGTGTTCTTCGCCACGGTGGTCGGCAAGCTGTTCTTCCCCGCCGACATGCCCGAATGGCTGCGCCTGATGCAAACCTTCGGCATTTTTGCCGCCGGCTACCTGGCGCGGCCGCTGGGCGGCATCATCATGGCCCACTTCGGTGACCTGCTCGGGCGCAAGAAGATGTTCACCCTGAGCATCTTCATGATGGCCCTGCCAACGCTGATCATGGGCCTGCTGCCCACCTATGCACAGATCGGCATGTGGGCACCGATCCTGTTGCTGCTGATGCGCGTGATCCAGGGCGCGGCCATCGGTGGCGAGGTACCGGGCGCCTGGGTGTTCGTGTCCGAGCACGTGCCAGAGCGCAACACCGGCTATGCCTGTGGCACCCTCACCGCAGGCCTGACCGCGGGCATCCTGCTCGGATCGCTGGTGGCGACCCTGATCAACAGCGTCTACAGCGCACAGGAAGTGGCTGATTACGCGTGGCGTATCCCGTTCCTGCTTGGCGGTGTGTTCGGCCTGTTTTCGGTGTACCTGCGCCGCTGGCTGCACGAAACCCCGGTGTTCGCCGAGATGCAGCAGCGCAAGGCTCTGGCCGAAGAGCTGCCGTTGCGCGCGGTGCTGCGTGACCATCGTGGCGCGATCATCCTGTCGATGCTGCTGACCTGGATGCTGTCGGCCGCCATCGTGGTACTCATCCTGATGACCCCGGCGCTGCTGCAGAGCATCTACCACATCAGCCCCACCGACTCGCTCAAGGCCAACAGCCTTGCCATCGTGCTGCTCAGCTTCGGCTGCATCGGCGCTGGCAGCCTGGCCGATCGTTTTGGCGCGGGCCGGGTGTTCGTGATCGGTAGCCTGTTGCTGCTGGCGACTTCCTGGACCTTCTACCACAGCCTGCCTGCGCGACCCGAGCTGCTGTTCCCGCTGTATGCGGTGACCGGCCTGTGCGTGGGAGTCATCGGTGCGGTGCCTTATGTGATGGTCAAGGCATTCCCTGCGGTGGTGCGCTTCAGTGGGCTGTCGTTCTCGTACAACGTGGCCTACGCGATCTTCGGCGGGCTGACGCCGATGGTGGTGACTGCGCTGCTGAAAGTGAGCCCAATGGCGCCTGCCTACTATGTGGCGGGGTTGTGTGCCGTTGGTCTGGTCGTGGGCGTGTACCTCCTGGCCAACAAGCGTTAAGGCTGCTGCCTCTTCGCGGCTAAAGCCGCTCACACAGGAATCGCATCGGTTCCAAGGCAATGCCGCACCCGTTGGAGCGGCTTAACCGCGAAGAGGCCAGTCCTGCTTTTGATGATGGCCTTTCATCCAATTGTCATATTCGAGTCATATCGTATTCATGCGGCCTGCAGATACTTGGGCCCGTTCCATCCAACACCCCAATATTCCTGCTAGGAGCAAGGCATGAAACTGAAGCGTTTGATGGCGGCCCTCACCTTTGCCGCCGCTGGCGTTGCAACCGCCAACGCGGTAGCCGCTGTCGATCCTGCGATCCCGACCTACACCAAGACCACCGGTGTTTCGGGCAACCTCTCCAGCGTCGGTTCGGACACCCTCGCCAACCTGATGACTCTGTGGGCCGAGGCCTACAAGAAGGAATATCCGAACGTAAACATCCAGATCCAGGCTGCCGGCTCCTCCACCGCGCCACCCGCGCTGACCGAAGGCACCGCCAACCTCGGCCCGATGAGCCGCAAGATGAAGGACGTCGAGCTGCAGGCCTTCGAGCAGAAGTACGGCTACAAACCGACCGCCATCCCGGTCGCCGTAGACGCCCTGGCTGTGTTCGTGCACAAAGACAACCCGATCAAAGGCCTGACCATGGCCCAGGTCGACGCCATCTTCTCTTCCACCCGCCTGTGCGGTGGCAAGGCCGACGTCAAGACCTGGGGTGACCTGGGCGTGACCGGCGACCTGGCCAACAAGCCAGTACAGTTGTTCGGCCGGAACTCGGTATCCGGCACCTACGGCTACTTCAAGGAAGAAGCCCTGTGCAAAGGCGACTTCAAGCCTAACGTCAACGAACAACCTGGCTCGGCTTCGGTCGTGCAGTCGATCAGCTCCTCGCTGAACGGCATCGGTTACTCGGGCATAGGTTACAAGACCGCCAGCGTCAAGACCGTTGCCCTGGCCAAGAAGGAAGGTGGCGAGTTCGTTGAAGACAACGAAGCCAATGCCCTGAACGGCACCTACCCGCTGTCGCGCTTCCTGTACGTTTACGTCAACAAGGCCCCGAACAAGCCTCTGGCCCCGCTGGAAGCCGAGTTCGTCAAGTTGGTGCTGTCGCAAGCCGGCCAGCAGGTCGTGGTGAAGGATGGCTACATCCCGCTGCCGGCCAAAGTCGTCGACAAGACGCTGGCTGACCTGGGTCTGTCCCACGCAGGTAACGTTGCAAAAAAGTAAGTAACTGAGGGGAGGCCGGTGCTGATGCCCGGCCTCCTCCACGAATTTCCAGTCCGAAGCCAGGTTTCCTGTGCGGCGGGCTTTCGTGCGTCATCACTTTGTAATGTTTTTGTCACACGGGACCGCTAGGGTGTGCGCATGAATGATCTGGCCAACTCCAACATGACCCAAAACTCCCAGCCCGTGCGGATTGATTTCAATACGCCGGAGTTGCAACGCAAGCGCCGCATGCGCGCGCTCAAGGACCGCCTGACCCGCTGGTACGTACTGGTGGGCGGGCTTGCCGTATTGGCGGCGATCACCCTGATCTTCTTCTATCTGGCCTATGTGGTGCTGCCGCTGTTCCAGGGCGCCGAGCTGACCAGCAAGAAAGCCCTGGAGCCGACCTGGCTGCAACAGGATGCCGGCAAGCCGCTGATGATCGCGCTTGAAGAGCAGAACCTGGTGGGCATGCGCGTTTCGGACAAGGGCCAGGCACTGTTCTTCGATACCAAGACTGGTAACGAGCTAAAGCGTGTCGACCTGCCACTGCCGGCAGGCACCCAGGTCACTTCGATCAGTGCCGACCAGCCGGGCAGTCCACTGGTGGTGCTGGGCTTGTCCAATGGCCAGGCGCTGGTGTTCCACCACACTTACAAGATCACCTACCCGGACAACAAGAAAACCATAGCCCCCGACATCGACTACCCGTACGGCGAGCAGCCGTTCGTGCTCGACGAGCAGGGGCGTGCCCTGGAACATGTCAGCGTCAACGTCAATGGCGACACCCTGCTGATGGCCGGTTCCACCGGCGCGCATCTGCAGGTGGTCGAGCTGACCCGCACCGAAAACATGATGACCGAAGAGGTCACCACCGAGCAGAACCGCATCGAACTGCCGCAGATGACCGAAACGGTGAAGAACATCTTCATCGACCCTCGTCAGCATTGGCTGTACGTGATCAACGGTCGCGCCACCGCGGACGTGTTCAACCTGCGCGACAAGAGCCTGAACGGCCGCTACAAGCTTTCTGATAGCGCCGACACCGAAATTACCGCCACTGCCCAGTTGGTCGGCGGCATCTCGCTGATCATCGGCGATTCCAAGGGCGGCCTGGCCCAGTGGTTCATGGCCCGTGACCCGGATGGCGAATCGCGCTTCAAGCTGATCCGCACCTTCCAGATGGGCAAGGCAGCGGTCGTGCAGATTGACGCCGAAGAGCGCCGCAAGGGCTTCGTCGCCCTCGACGCCGCAGGCGAGCTGGGCGTGTTCCACAGCACCGCACACCGTACCTTGCTGGTCGAGCCGGCCGCCGAAGGCCCTGGCATCCTGGCCCTGTCGCCACGTGCCAACCGAATCATCATCGAAGAAGGCGGCAAGCTGCTGCCGCTGAGCCTGCGCAACCCGCACCCGGAAATTTCCTTCAGCGCGCTGTGGGGCAAGGTGTGGTACGAGAACTACGACGAGCCGAAATACGTCTGGCAATCGACCGCATCGAACACCGACTTCGAGCCCAAGCTGAGCCTGTCGCCGCTGACCTTCGGTACCCTGAAGGCCGCGTTCTACGCCATGATCCTGGCGGCCCCGCTGGCGATTGCCGCGGCCATCTACACCGCCTATTTCATGGCCCCGGGCATGCGCCGCAAGGTCAAGCCGGTGATCGAACTGATGGAAGCGATGCCGACGGTGATCCTCGGCTTCTTCGCCGGTCTGTTCCTCGCCCCGTACCTGGAAGGCCACCTGCCGGGCGTGTTCAGCCTGTTCCTGCTGATGCCGCTCGGTATCCTGCTGGCCGGCTTCGCCTGGACCCGCCTGCCCGAGTCGATTCGCCTGCGTATCCCGGATGGCTGGGAGGCGGCGATCCTGATCCCGGTCATCCTGTTCACCGGCTGGTTCGCCCTGACCATGAGCCCGCACCTCGAAAGCTGGTTCTTCGGCGGCGACATGCGCCTGTGGATCACCAATGACCTGGGGATAACCTACGACCAGCGCAACGCCCTGGTCGTGGGTATCGCCATGGGCTTCGCGGTCATCCCGAACATCTACTCCATCGCCGAAGACGCCGTGTTCAGCGTACCGCGCAGCCTTACCTTGGGTTCCCTGGCCTTGGGGGCGACGCCCTGGCAGACCCTGACCCGCGTGGTCATCCTCACCGCCAGCCCGGGTATCTTCTCGGCGCTGATGATCGGCATGGGCCGTGCGGTGGGCGAGACCATGATCGTGCTTATGGCCACCGGCAACACCCCGGTGATGGAGTTGAACCTGTTCGAGGGCATGCGCACCCTGGCCGCCAACGTGGCCGTGGAAATGCCGGAATCGGAAGTCGGCGGCAGCCACTATCGCGTGCTGTTCCTGGCCGCGCTGGTGCTGCTGATGTTCACCTTCATCATGAACACCTTGGCCGAGCTGATTCGCCAGCGTCTGCGCAAGAAATACTCGTCGCTTTGATAGAAAGGTAGAGATCCGTGAAAAAGGATTCCCTCAAAGGCTGGTTCAAGAGCGGCGCCCCAGGCGTCTGGATGAGCGGCGGCGCGGTGGCCATGGCAGTGATCATGACCGTTGGCCTGCTGGCGGTAATTGCCGTGCGCGGCCTGGGCCACTTCTGGCCGGCCGATCTTGTCCAGGCCACCTACAAGGTGCCGGGCCAGGCCGACCACGTCGTCATTGGCGAAGTGGTGCAAAAGGAAGAAGTACCCCGTGCCCGCCTGAAGGGCGCCGGCCTGCCAGTGCCTGATCAAGGCCCGGAGTTCATGACCCGTGAGCTGATCAAGGTGGGCAACCGCGACCTCAACGGCAGCGACTTCACCTGGGTGGTCGGCGACTGGCTGGTCGACGAAAAGCACCCGACCGACCTGATCGCGCTGGAGCGCCGCGAATGGGGCAACTTCTACGGCTACCTGGTCAGCGTCAAGGAAGAAGGCCGCGTGGTCGCCGAAGGTGCTGCCGCCTGGACCGAACTGCAGGCCCGCCTCAAGCGTGCCAACCAGCTCAACAGTGAGCTGCAAAGCCTCGAAAAGAAAGACATCGGTGCCATCAATCATGGCCTCGAGCGCCTGCGCCTGCAGGCGCGCAAGCTGGAACTGGACGGCAAGCTGGACGCCGCCGCTCAGGCTGACATGGACGCCGAACGCGCCGAGCTGAACAGCCGCTACAAGGCCATTGAAGACCGCCTGACCGGCCTGCACCAGGCCTTCGCCCGCGACAGCCTGGTGGCCCGCGATGGCAACGGCCGTGAAGTGGAAATCAACCTCAGCAAGGTGGTGCACGCCATCCAGCCGAACGCCATGTCGGGGTTCACCAAGCTGGGTACCTACTTCACCAAGGTCTGGGAGTTCCTAAGCGACGATCCGCGTGAAGCCAACACCGAGGGCGGTATCTTCCCGGCCATCTTCGGTACCGTGATGATGACCCTGATCATGGCTGTTATCGTCACCCCGTTCGGTGTACTGGCTGCCGTGTACCTGCGCGAATACGCCAGACAGGGCCCGGTGACCCGCCTGATCCGCATCGCGGTGAACAACCTGGCCGGTGTACCGGCGATCGTCTACGGCGTGTTCGGCCTGGGCTTCTTCGTCTATGTGCTGGGTGGCTCGATCGACCGCCTGTTCTTCCCTGAAGCGCTGCCGGCTCCAACCCTGGGTACTCCTGGCCTGCTGTGGGCATCGCTGACCCTGGCGCTGCTGGCCGTGCCGGTGGTGATCGTGGCAACCGAGGAAGGCCTGGCGCGTATCCCGCGTACCGTGCGCGAAGGCTCGCTGGCCCTGGGCGCGACCAAGGCCGAAACCCTGTGGAAGATCGTTCTGCCGATGGCCAGCCCGGCGATGATGACCGGCATGATCCTCGCCGTGGCCCGCGCCGCCGGTGAAGTGGCACCGCTGATGCTGGTAGGTGTGGTGAAGCTGGCCCCGTCGCTGCCGGTGGACGGGAACTACCCGTACCTGCACCTGGACCAGAAGATCATGCACCTGGGCTTCCACATCTATGACGTCGGCTTCCAGAGCCCCAACGTCGAAGCCGCGCGGCCGTTGGTATACGCCACCGCGTTGCTGCTGGTGCTGGTGATCGCGGCCCTCAATCTCTCGGCCGTGTGGATCCGCAACCACTTGCGCGAGAAGTACAAGGCTCTCGACAGTTGATCCTGATTGCAAGCGTGCCGCCCGTGAGCCGGGTGGCCCTTTGAAACGAATTGTTAGCGTATGGAGTTGACCATGCAGCAAGAATCCCATGCCCACGGCATCGACATGTCTGCCCTGGGCCGCGACAAGCAGAGCCTGCGCCTGGCCGAAGAAACCGTAGCCATCGAAGTGCCGGGCCTGAGCCTGTTCTACGGCGACAAACAAGCGCTGTTCGATGTGCAGATGAACATCCCCAAGCAGCGTGTGACCGCCTTCATCGGACCGTCCGGCTGCGGCAAGTCGACCCTGCTGCGCACCTTCAACCGCATGAACGACCTGGTTGACGGCTGCCGCGTGGAGGGCGCCATCAACCTGTACGGCAACAATATCTACCGCAAGGGCGAGGATGTGGCCGAGCTGCGCCGCCGTGTGGGCATGGTGTTCCAGAAGCCCAACCCGTTCCCCAAGACCATTTACGAAAACGTGGTATACGGCCTGCGCATCCAAGGCATCAACAAGAAGCGCGTGCTGGACGAAGCGGTCGAGTGGGCGCTGAAGGGCGCGGCCCTGTGGGACGAGGTCAAGGACCGCCTGCACGACTCGGCACTGGGCCTGTCCGGTGGCCAGCAGCAGCGTCTGGTCATTGCCCGCACCATCGCCGTGGAGCCGGAAGTGCTGCTGCTCGACGAGCCGTGCTCGGCACTGGACCCGATCTCGACCCTGAAAGTCGAGGAACTGATCTACGAACTGAAATCCAAGTACACCATCGTCATCGTGACCCACAACATGCAGCAGGCGGCCCGTGTTTCGGACTACACCGCATTCATGTACATGGGCAAACTGGTCGAATTCGGGGATACCGACACCCTGTTCACCAACCCGGCGAAGAAACAGACCGAAGACTACATCACCGGTCGCTACGGCTAAGCCTGGCCAGCCAGGGCACGACACGAACTACTTGAAGCTTGCAGCTTCTTCGCGGAGCGAACGATGATCAACAAAGAAAGCCTTACGCATCACATTTCCCAGCAGTTCAACGCCGAGCTCGAAGAGGTGCGTAGCCACCTGCTGGCCATGGGCGGCCTGGTCGAAAAGCAGGTCAACGACGCAGTCACTGCGCTGATCGAAGCCGACTCGGGCCTGGCCCAGCAAGTGCGCGAAGTCGACGAGCAGATCAACCAGATGGAGCGCAACATCGACGAGGAGTGCCTGCGCATCCTCGCCCGTCGTCAGCCGGCGGCCTCCGACCTGCGCCTGATCATCAGCATCTCCAAGTCGGTGATCGACCTGGAGCGCATCGGTGACGAGTCGACCAAGATCGCCCGTCGCGCCATCCAGCTGTGCGAGGAAGGCGAGTCGCCGCGCGGCTATGTCGAGGTGCGTCACATCGGCGATCAGGTGCGCAACATGGTCCGCGACGCGTTGGACGCCTTTGCCCGCTTCGACGCCGACCTGGCGCTGTCGGTGGCCCAGTACGACAAGACCATCGACCGTGAATACAAGACCGCCCTGCGTGAGCTGGTGACCTACATGATGGAAGACCCGCGCTCGATCTCGCGGGTACTGAGCGTGATCTGGGTGCTGCGTTCACTGGAGCGTATCGGCGACCATGCGCGCAACATCTCCGAGCTGGTGATCTACCTGGTGCGCGGCACCGACGTGCGTCACATGGGCCTCAAGCGCATGACGGCAGAAGTGCAGGGCACTGCTGTTTCCGACGGCGAAAACGCTAATGTTCCGGCCGAACCTGACGATAAGTAAGGTTGCTCCCGAGCATCGACGCCCGGCCTTGGCCGGGCGTTTTCGTTTGCGGTCGAGGAGCCGGCAGGCACCCGCGAACGATGTGAAGAAGTCCCGGCGTGACCAGGTTGTAGCAAGTGGCCATTATTCGGCGGTAGGCTAGTCGGGATTCAGAAGGAGTATCGATGAGTAAAGTGAATGTGCTGGTCGTGGATGACGCCCCGTTTATCCGTGACTTGGTCCGCAAATGCCTGCGCAATGCCTTCCCGGGCATGACCATCGACGACGCCGTCAACGGTCGCAAGGCCATGGCCATGCTGGGCAAGGAAGCGTTCGACCTGGTCCTGTGCGACTGGGAAATGCCGGAAATGTCCGGTCTGGAGCTGCTCACCTGGTGCCGCCAGCAGCCGGAGTTGAAGAGCCTGCAGTTCATCATGGTGACCAGCCGAGGCGACAAGGAAAACGTCATCCAGGCGATTCAGGCGGGCGTTTCCGATTTTGTCGGCAAGCCGTTCACCAACGAGCAATTGCTGACCAAGGTGAAAAAGGCCCTGACCAAGATCGGCAAGCTCGACAGCCTGATGGCCAGCGGCCCGGCACGGGTCAACTCGGCGTTCGCCAATGACTCGCTGAATGCGCTGACAGCCGGCAAGCCTGAAGCGGTGAAAGTCACGGCTCCAGCGCCGGCGCCTGCACCCGCCAGGCCAGTGGCCAGTGCCCCCCGGCCCGCCGCTCCAGCGCCGACCGGCCGTGGCCAGGGCCAGTTGCGGCTGGCCGGCGGCATGCAGCCGTGCGTGATCAAGGCGCTGAGCTTGAAAGAGGCCTTGCTGGTGGTGCGCCGTGGCGAAGCGCTGCCCCAGGTGCTGGAAGGCGCGGTGCTGGACCTGGAGCAGGGCGACAACGCCGAAGTCGCGCGGCTGAACGGCTACCTGCATGCCGTAGCGGCACTGGAACCCAAACCCGACAGTGACTGGTTGCAACTGACCTTCAAGTTCGTCGACGAGGATGCCCAGAAGCTCGACTACCTGTCGCGGCTGATTGCCCGCGGGACGGCGCAGAAGCATTTCACCCCCGGCGCCTGACCGCAGCCTCACACCGCACTTTTTGTAGGAGCAGCACAAGGCTGCTCCTACAAAAACGCTGCGCAACCCAGGGCCATCCGACCAACTGTCATACCCGCCACAAAACCCCCTGCTAGGCTTCGACAAATCATAACTGTCAAAAAGCCACTATCATGCCCGCCCGCCTGCTGCTGTTCTGTGCATTGCTCATGGCCTCGGCGTCGAGCCTGGGCATGACCATCTACGAGATCACCGATGACGGCCGTGTGACCTCCTATTCCGATCGGCCCGGCCCCGGTGCCAAAACCTTTGTGCGGCGCGTGCCCATGGTCGAGGTGCCCGAAGGCCAGGTGCTGCTGAACGCGATAACCTTCAACGGCGGCGTGAGCTTTTCGGCCCGCAACCAGATGCATGTGCCGGTGGAGGTGGAACTGCGCCTGGACAACCTGGTGAACGCTCAAGGTGGCAATGCCCCGCGTACCGTGCGCCGGGTACTGCCGCCGCGCACCACGCAAATGCTAAGCGTGCTCAGGGGGCGGCCCGGGATGCTGCTGAACTACCGCTCGACCCTGCTGCAGGCCATGGGCGACCCGGGCAAGCGGCCCCAAGGCTTCCGCTATGCATTCCCCTGGATCGGCGGGCCGTTCCGCGTGACCCAGGGCCCCAATGGCCGGATCAGCCATTTTGGGCCCAAAGGGCGTTATGCCATGGATATCGCCATGCCCGAGGGCACCACAATCGTTGCGGCGCGGGAAGGGGTGGTGGTGAAGACGGAGAACAGCCAGAGCGGGCGCGGCCCCAACCCGTCGGGCAATTTCGTCAGGATCCTGCACCCGGACGGCACCATGGGCGTATACCTGCACCTGATGCGCGGTTCGGTGGTGGTGGCGGAGGGGCAACGGGTGCGGCAGGGGCAGATGCTGGCCAAGTCGGGCAATACCGGCAACAGCACCGGGCCGCACCTGCATTTCGTGGTGCAGCGCAATGTGGGGTTGGCGCTGGAGTCGATACCTTATCGGTTCGACAGGCCGATTAGCGGGTTGCCTGACTTCACTGCGGGTAACCCTTGATCCGTGCCGGCTTCTTCGCGGG
>NZ_JBNRIJ010000005.1:192681-217668 GCF_053557675.1 Pseudomonas sp. XP1
GCGCAGACCTTCGACCTCGAGCACTTCCTCTTCTTCAGGCACACGCTTGAGGGTCTCGTAGACCAGCCCGGCGAGGGTTTCCGCCTCGATATGGTCTAGGTCGACGCCCAGCAGGCGCTCGACCTTGAACAGCGGCGTGTCGCCGCGCACCAGCAGCTTGCCCGGCTGGTAGGCAAGGATGCCGCGCTCGGTCTTGCGGTGTTCGTCCTGGATGTCGCCTACCAGCACTTCCAGCACGTCTTCCATGGTCAGGTAGCCAATCACCTTGCCATCGGCTTCCTCCACCAGTACGAAGTGCGCACCGCCCTTGCGGAACTGCTCCAGCAACTGCGCCAGCGGCATGTGCCGCGACACGCGCTCCAGTGGCCGAGCCAGGTCGTCGAGGTCGATGGTTTCGGGCAGGTGCTCGAGTTCGGCCAGCTCCAGCAGCAGGTCCTTGATGTGCAGCAGGCCGGTGAACTCCTCACGCTCGGCGTCGTACACCGGGTAGCGGCTGAATTTGTGACGGCGCACCAGGGCCAGGATCTGCTTCAACGGCGCATGGGCATCGATGCTGACCATGTCCTCGCGCGAGTTGGCCCAGTCGACTACTTCCAACTCGCCCATTTCCACGGCCGAGGCCAGTACGCGCATGCCTTGGTCGCTCGGGTCCTGGCCACGGCTGGAGTGCAGGATCAGCTTGAGCTCTTCACGGCTGTAGTGGTGCTCGTGGTGTGGGCCGGGCTCGCCCTGGCCGGCAATGCGCAGGATGGTGTTGGCGCTGGCATTGAGCAGGTAGATGGCCGGGTACATCACCCAGTAGAACAGGTACAGCGGCACGGCGGTCCACAGCGACAGCAGTTCGGGCTTGCGGATGGCCCAGGACTTGGGCGCCAGCTCGCCGACCACGATATGCAGGTACGAGATGACGAAGAAGGCGACGAAGAACGAGATGGCCTTGATCAGCTCGGGCGTGTCCACGCCCAGGTAGGCCAGCAGCGGCTCGAGCAGGTGGGCGAACGCCGGTTCACCGACCCAGCCCAGGCCCAGCGAGGCGAGGGTGATGCCCAGCTGGCAGGCCGACAGGTAGGCGTCGAGCTGGTTGTGTACCTTGCGCAGGATGCTGCCACGCCAGCCGTGCAGCTCGGCGATGGACTCGACGCGGGTGGCGCGCAGCTTGACCATGGCGAACTCGGCGGCAACGAAGAAGCCGTTGAGCAGCACAAGAAGCAAGGCAAAGATGATCATGCCGAAATCGGCGAATAACGAGGTGAGGCTGATACCAGGGGAAGGGTCCATGATGGAGTTTTTACGGGGTCCGTCTTCGAGATAGAGAGAAAAAAAGTGCCAGCTCTTGCTGGCACAGGGGGTCCAATGTAGCGGCTGGGGCCGTAAAAGCAAAGGGTGGCGGACTTATTGCGGTCCTTGTGGGAGCGGGCGTGCCCGCGAAGGGCTGCGCAGCAGCCCCGATCTCAAGCCTTGCCGTTAGCCAATTGTGCCGGCGCGAAGTGACAGGTAAAGGTACTGCCATGCCCCGGCACGCTGCTGATCTCCAGCTTGCCGCGGTGGCGCATAAGCACATGTTTGACGATCGCCAGCCCCAGCCCGGTGCCGCCGGTATTCGAGGCACGGCTGGAGTCGACCCGGTAGAAGCGCTCGGTCAGGCGTGGCAGGTGCTTGGCATCGATGCCCACCCCCGAGTCCTGCACCGACAGGTGCGCGCCCTGAGCATCGGCCCACCAGCGAATACGGATGCTGCCTTCGTCCTGGGTGTACTTGACCGCGTTGAACACCAGGTTGGAAAAAGCACTGCGCAGCTCCGACTCGCTGCCTTTCAGCTGTACGCCGGGTGCGGCTTCCAGGGTAATGCGCTGGTTGCGGGGCCCGGACAGCGCCTGGGCGTCGTTCTTGATCGCGGCGAGCAAGGCATCGACCGCCACTGGCTGGTTGTCCGACGGGTAGTCGGTGGCCTCCAGCTTGGCCAGCAGCAGCAGGTCGTTTAGCAGCGTCTGCATGCGCGAACCTTGCTGGCTCATCTGCTGCAGGGCTCGGCTCCAGCGCGGGTTCACGTCTTCGACGTTGTCCAGCAAGGTTTCCAGATAGCCGGTGATCACCGTCAGTGGTGTGCGCAGCTCGTGGGATACGTTGGCGACGAAGTCCTTGCGCATCTGCTCCAGCTGGTGGATGCGTGTCACATCGCGCACCAGCATCAGGTGCTCGTTGTTGCCGTAGCGGGTGATGTGCAGCTGTACGCGCATGCGGTCGTTGATCGGCGAGGGGATTTCCAGCGGCTCAAGGTAGTTCCCTGCCTCGAAATATTCCTTGAAGCGCGGGTGGCGCACCAGGTTGGTCACCTGCTGGCCGCCGTCCTGTGGGGTCTTGAAGCCCAAGAGGGTTTCGGCGGCGCGGTTCCACCATTCCAGGTTGCCGTCGCTGTCCAGCATGATCACCGCGTCACGCAGCGCGGCGGTAGACTCCTGCACCCGGTCGATCACCGCCTGCAGGCGGCCGCGCACGCGCTGGTCGCGGCGTTGCAGGTGGTAGATGCTGTCGAACACCTCGCCCCACAGGCCGTAGCCATCGGGCGGTGCTTCGTCGGGTTGGTGGTTGCGCAGCCAGTCATGCAGGCGCAGCAGTTGCTTGAGGGTCCAGCCCAGGTAGAGCGCCAGGCCGATGGCCAGGCTCCAGCCATAGTAGCCGCTGACCAGCCCGCCGATCAGGCAGACGGTTATCAGCAGCAGCAGGTGGCGAATCAGGGTCGCGTGCCAGTTCTGGTTCAATTGACGGTCCTTGTACAACGACGTGCAGCTTGGCGCTTTTCAGCTCGATCAGCTCTTGGTCGAGAAGCGGTAGCCGGTGCCCCGGACGGTTTGTACCAGATTTTCGTAGGCTTCACCCAGCGCCTTGCGCAGGCGGCGGATGTGTACGTCGACGGTGCGCTCTTCGACATAGACGTTACCGCCCCACACCTGGTCCAGCAGCTGGCCACGGGTGTAGGCGCGCTCCTGGTGGGTCATGAAGAACTGCAGCAGGCGGTATTCGGTAGGGCCCATTTCGGCTGGCTTGCCGTCGATGGTCACGCGGTGGCTGATCGGGTCGAGCAGCAGGCCGCCGACTTCGATCGGTGCCTCGCTATCGCTTGGGCCGGTGCGGCGCAGAACGGCTTTCAAACGGGCGACCAGTTCACGCGGCGAGAACGGCTTGGTGATGTAGTCGTCGGCCCCCACTTCCAGCCCTTGGATCTTGTTGTCCTCTTCACCCTTGGCGGTGAGCATGATGATCGGGATGTCGCCGGTCAACTCGTCGCGCTTGAGGCGGCGGGCCAACTCGATGCCAGAGGTGCCCGGCAGCATCCAGTCGAGCAGGATCAGGTCCGGTTTGCGGTCGACGATGATCGCGTGGGCCTGTTGGGAGTTTTCCGCTTCCAGGCAGTCATAGCCGGCCATTTCCAGGGCAACGGCGATCATCTCGCGAATCGGTGCTTCGTCGTCGACGATCAGAATGTTCCTGCCAACCATGCTCAAAACCTCTCCTGGATACGGTGTCTTGGCCCGCATTAGATAACGGAATTATTGCAGCTGTGTGACAGGGTGTTGGCCGTTCTGGCGACATTCCATGACTGAACTAGGCTTGAAAGGGCCGTAGTTGTGGCAATCAGAACTTAAACCCCCCCGAAACAATGGTGAATCCAATGACACGACAAACGCTGAGCTGGATGGCCCTTTTCACTGCGCTGGCGCTCCCGGGGGTGGCCTTGGCCGACCATGCGATGGAGAAGGGCGGCATGTTGGTCGATCATGCCGGCATGACCTTGTACACCTTCGACAAGGATGCGGGCGGCAAGTCGATGTGCAACGGCGAATGTGCCACCAATTGGCCGCCGCTGATGGTCAAGGCCAATGACGAACCGGCCAAGGACAAGTGGACAGTGGTGATGCGCGATGATGGCAGCAAGCAGTGGGCCTATGACGGCAAGCCGCTGTACACCTTCATCAAGGACAAGAAGGCCGGGGACAAGACCGGCGATGGTGTGAAGGATGTCTGGCACGTTGCCAAGCCTTGAGGTCCCGGGGCCGCTTTGCGGCCCATCGCCGGCAAGCCAGCTCACACAGGTTATGTGCAGGCTGTAAAGGCAGCGCTGTACGTGTGGAAGCTGGCTTGTCGGCGATAGGGCAATCAGCCTTAACGCAATGCGTATTCCAGCACCACACCAATGAACACCAGCATCCCCGCCCAGTGGTTGTGCAGAAATGCCTTGAAGCACGACTCCCGGTCCAGCTTGCGCGTCGACCAGTATTCCCAGGCAAAGCACGCCGCCGCGCCCAGCAGCCCCAGATGGAACCAGCCGCCCAGCTCGAAGCGGCTGCCGGCCAGCAACAGGCACCCCAGCGACAGCAGCTGCAAGGTCAGGATGATGGTGCGGTCGGCGTCGCCGAACAGGATAGCGGTCGACTTCACGCCTATCTTGAGGTCGTCATCACGGTCAACCATGGCGTAGTAGGTGTCGTAGCCCACCGTCCACAGCAGGTTGGCGATATACAGCAGCCAGGCGCTGGCCGGCAGCTCGCCACCCGCTGCGGTGAAGGCCATGGGAATGCCCCAGGAATACGCCGCCCCCAGCACCACCTGGGGGTAATAGGTGTAGCGCTTCATGAACGGGTAGCAGAACGCCAGTGCCACCGCACCGAACGACAGCCAAACCGTGCGGCTGTTGGTACACAGCACCAGCAGGAAGCTCACTCCGACCAGGATGGCGAACAGCGCCAGTGCTTCGCGCGGGCGGACCCGGCCGCTGGCCAGGGGGCGGTCGGCGGTGCGTTTGACGTGGCCGTCCACCTTGCGGTCGGCAAAGTCATTGATGCAGCAACCTGCAGCGCGCATCAGCACCACACCGAGGCCGAAGATCAGCACGTTGGCCAGGGTTGGTGAACCGTTGCCGGCAATCCACACCGCCGACAAGGTCGGCCACAGCAGCAGGTAGATTCCAATCGGCCGGTCCATGCGGCTGAGCTGGACGAAGTCCCAAGCCCGTGGGTGCAGGCGGTTGAGCGACTTGAGCAGTTGCAGGTACATCAGCGGTTTTCCTCCTTGGCCGCTTGCCACAATGCTGGCAGAAACACCTCCGCCACCAGCAGGTCCAGGCCGCCACGTTCGAAGCGCGAACGGCGGCCCCACAGCGATGCGTGGGCGGCTTCGTCGGGCAGCCAGGCCTGTGGATAACTGCACACCTCGATGGGGTGGCGGATGAACGCCTGGTCGCAGAACAGCAACTCGCCCAGCGAGCGGCTGCCGAGGGTTTCGAGGTCCAGCCCGCCGCGCTCCAGGGCGCTGCGGCTGGCGACGCTGCGGGCGAATACCCAGGGTTGGCCATGGCCGCGCAGGTACACCTCGCGCACCCAGCCTTCGGCACCGGCGGCGATGCCCAGTGCCTGGCATTCGTCATCGCGCAGCGGTTGCCAGCCTTCGAACAGCGGGGTGACGGAGAAGTGGTCGTCGGACAGGCGGGTCAGGCGGCGGGTCAGCGAGCCTTCGTCGAACAGCCAGTCAAGGGTGGGCTGGTCGATGTCGGTCGCCAGCTGTGAATACGGCAGCCACGCGACAGCGGCTGCTTGCGGGGATTCGTACGACACGTCGGTCTGCTTGTTACAACCAGAGAGGCGGCGAGCTTAGCATGATTGCCCCAACTGCTTGCATACTGCCGACAGGGCCGCTACAAAGCCCCACGCATTGCGCGCCGGCTTCTTCGCGGCTAAAGCCGCGAAAGGGCCATCAGCAGCAACACAAAGCCCCAGCCTGAACCGAGGAAACCACCCCCCATGAAAAAGTGGCAATGTATAGTCTGCGGCCTGATCTACGACGAAGCCGAAGGCTGGCCCGACGACGGCATCGCCCCCGGCACCCGCTGGGAAGATGTGCCTGAAGACTGGCTGTGCCCCGACTGTGGCGTGGGCAAGAGCGACTTTGAAATGATCTCCATCGGCTAATCGAGGAAAGCACTACATGACGTCCCCTGTGGTAATCATCGGTACCGGCCTTGCGGGCTACAACCTGGCCCGTGAATTTCGCAAGCTCGATGCGCAGACGCCGCTGCTGCTGATCACCGCTGATGACGGTCGTTCCTACTCCAAGCCCATGCTGTCCACCGGCTTTGCCAAGCAGAAGGACGCCGACGGCCTGTGCATGGCCGAGCCGGGTGCCATGGCCGAGCAACTGAATGCCGAGATTCGCACCCATACCCGCATCAGCGGCATCGACCCGGGCCACAAGCGTTTGTGGATAGGTGAAGAGGCGGTGGAATACCGCGATCTGGTGCTGGCCTGGGGCGCGCAGACGGTGCAGGTGCCGATCGAAGGTGATGGCGGCGATCGGGTGTTCCCGATCAACGACCTGGAAGACTACGCGCGCTTCCGTGCCGCCGCCGTCGGCAAACAGCGTGTGTTGATCCTCGGTGCCGGCCTGATCGGCTGCGAATTCGCCAACGACATGAGCCTGGGCGGCTTCGAGGTCGATGTGGTGGCGCCGTGCGAGCAAGTCATGCCGACCCTGCTGCACCCGGCCGCTGCCACTGCCGTGCAGGCCGGGCTGGAAGGTCTGGGCGTGCGCTTTCACCTTGGCCCGGTACTGACCCGCCTGCAGCAGGTGCCCCTGGGCCTGGAGGCGCACCTGTCCGACGGCAGCATGATCGCCTGCGATCTGGTGGTTTCGGCCATTGGCCTGCGCCCGCGTACCGACCTGGCCGCCGCCGCTGGGCTGCAGACCAACCGCGGCGTTTGCGTGGACCGCCAGTTGCGCACGTCCCACGCCAACATCTTTGCCCTTGGCGACTGTGCCGAAGTCGATGGCATCAACCTGCTCTATGTAATGCCGCTGATGAGTTGTGCCCGGGCCCTGGCGCAAACCCTGGCCGGCAAGCCGACAACGGTCGCATACGGGCCGATGCCGATCACCGTGAAAACCCCGGCCTGCCCACTGGTGGTCTCGTCGCCGCCCCAGGGTCATGAAGGCACCTGGCAGGTAGAGGGGCAGGGCAGTGACCTCAAGGTGCTCTGCCTTGATGCAGAGGGCAAGCTGCTGGGCTATGCCCTCACAGGTGCGGCCGTGATGGAGAAGCTGGCCTTGAATCGCCAGCTGCCGGCCGTGATGGCGTAAATAGCTGGTGTTCTGTCGGATTTATCCTGTTGTTGCTTGCACAATGGCCGCCCAGATACTGGCGCGGCCCCTGTGCACGTGCCATCCTCACTTCCGTCTGCCGCAGATTAGAGCCTGCGGTGCCTTGAGCGCTGCTCCCAGGGCAGCACGGCATAACAACAAGAATTCCGTCAAAGAGGCTTCACTATGCGCAAACCAGAACTCGCCGCCGTCATCGCCGAAAAGGCCGATCTGACCAAGGAAAAGGCCAATCAGGTTTTGAACGCGATTCTCGACAGCATCACGGGTGCCCTGGACAAGGACACCGTGACCCTGGTCGGATTCGGCACTTTCGAAAAACGTCATCGCGGTGCTCGTACCGGCAAGAACCCGCAAACCGGTGAACCGGTCAAGATCAAGGCCAGTAATACCGTGGCCTTCAAGCCAGGCAAGAACCTGCGCGACAGCGTCAACGCCCCCGTCAAGCCGGCCAAGAAAGGCAAGTGATCGCGCCCTGACAACACCAGTGTCAGCCAAGCGGGCGCCCCAGGGCGCCCGTTGTGCTTTCTGCAGGCAAAATGTTTCGAGCTTGCATAAATAGTCCTGGAAAAGGATAGACTGCGCGCTTTAGTCACTTTTAATTCGAGGCGCGTTGATGAAGTTCCGCTTTCTTCTCTGGGCCATGGGGCTGTTGATGGCCAGGGCAAGCCGCAACAACCCGGCGTTCCAGCAGCAGCTCAAGGGCAAGAACCTGGTGTTCCAGATGCAGACCCTGGACGGCAAGGTTGCCCGGCACTTCATCGTCAGCAACGAACGCATCAGCAGCAAGGGCGGCGCGCACCCGCAGCCGGCTTTCGCCATTGCTTTCAAGGACGCCGCCTATGGCTTTGCCACCATGCAGGCAGGTAACAAGCAGTTGGCGTTCATGCAGGGGATTCAGGACAAGCACATCCAGATCAAGGGCAACCCGGCGCTGGTGATGTGGTTCCAGGGGTTGATGAAGTACCTGAAACCGAAGAAGAAGGGCTGAAATTGTAGGGGCTGCTTTGCAGCCCAATCGCCGGCAAGCCAGCTCGCACAGGGATAGCACTGCCCTCAGGCCTGTGTCGAACCTGTGGGAGCCGGCTTGCCGGCGATTGGGCCGCAAAGCGGCCCCTTTTGATATCAGTGCGGTGCGTGGAACTGCGAAGCCAGCTCACGCAGCAGGCTCTCTGCCTCGAGCACCTTGTTCACTACATCCTCGGCCTTGTCCCGGGTAATCCCCAGCCGCTCCAGCAATTCGTCTGGAATCTCTTGCTGCGGCCCCGAGCCAATCCCCCGCGAGCGCAGCAGGCGGGTAGCCAGGCACACCAGGTTGGGGAACGCTGAAAACTCGCCTTCATAGGCCGGGTCGTGCTGGAAGCGCAGCGCGGTGGATAGTTCTTCCGGCATGTCCCACAGCTTCATCAACCAGGCACCGATCTGCTCGCGGCTGATGCCCAGCAGGTGTTGCTCCACGTAGGTGTGACACAGGTGCGGGTTGACCTCCAGGTGGCGGCAGATCAGCGAGAAGTGCGGCGGGAAAACGTGCGCCAACAGCAGGTAGCCAAAGTTGTGCAGCAGCCCGGCCAGGTAGGTCAGGCCGGCCTCGGGGCGCTCGGCCCGTGGCATGGCGCGGGTCAGGCCTTCGATGATCGCGGCGGTGTAGATCGACTGCTGCCAGTACGGCGTGGCCTGTTGCGGGTGGTCCTTCGGCAGGCTCAGGGTCTTGCCAAGCGCCAGCCCCAGGGCCAGGTTGATCACCAGGTCGAAGCCCAGCACACGCACGATGGCATCTTCCACCGAGCGGATCTTGCCAGGTGAGGCGTAGTAGGGCGATGCCGCCCAGCTCACCACCTGTGCTGCCAGCGCCGGGTCGGTTTCGACCACGCCGGTGATATCGTCGATGCTGGCGTTGGGGTCTACCCGCAGCTTGATGATCTTTTGCGCGGTATCGGCCAGCGGCGGGATTTCGATGGTTTCTTCCAGGCGCTTCTGGATGCGCCGTGCAGTGAAGGCCTGGACGGCGTTGGTGATTTCACGGGTGTCATCATCGGGGCGGTCGAGGTTGGGGCTGATGGCCTCCACTTCCTGGCCGAAGCTGCTGGCGCTGGCCTTGGCCAGCATGCGCTTGAAGTGCGCGCGCTCGATTTCCAGCAGCAGACCGGCTTCGCCAGACTGGATAAATACGGTTTCAGCGTCGAGCAGGCTCTTTTCGTACTGGCACGGCGAGCTGGTCAGCGCCGGGATGCCTGGCAGGGCCTTGAGCTGGTGTTTGTCCAGCATCTGCTTCAGGCGTGGCACCGAAACCGCGGTGAGCTTGCGCCCGGTCAGTTCGGCCAGGCGGTTGAGGTCCAGCAGCTGGCTCTGCGGGAACAGCACCATCAGGGCGCCGACCTCGTCGTCGAGCAGCACGGCCTGTACCCGCGACGTTGCCGGCAGGTGCGGATGTTCGACCACCTCGCGGTAGGCCACGCCGAGTTTGTCGAGCAGCAGCCGGATGACCGAGGGAGCGTGTGGGGTTGCGGTGTCCAGGGCAACTTCAGTCATGGTCCGTATCCACTGATTCTTTTAAACGCGAAGTATAACCAGCCTGGGCGCAGAACTGGATCCATTATGGGACTAGCGTCACACTTGGCCATATTGCTGGCCATGGCGCAGCCAGCGATCGAGCAGTGGGCTGACGTGTTCCGGCCAGCGAGCGATCAGGGCCTGGGCGGCGTCGCGCACGGCCGGCAGCAGGTCGGCGTCGCGCATCAGGTCGGCGACCTTGAACTGCAACAGGCCGGTCTGGCGGGTGCCGAGCATCTCGCCCGGGCCACGCAGTTCCAGGTCTTTCTCGGCGATGATGAAGCCGTCGTTGGTTTCCCGCATGATCCCTAGCCGCTCGCGGCCAATCTGCGACAGTGGCGGATGGTACAGCAGCACGCAATGGCTGACGGCGCTGCCACGGCCAACGCGGCCGCGCAGCTGGTGCAACTGGGCCAGGCCCAGGCGCTCGGGGTTCTCGATGATCATCAGACTGGCGTTGGGCACATCCACGCCCACCTCGATGACCGTGGTGGCGACCAGCAACTGCAGGTTGCCAGCCTTGAATTCGGCCATGATCTCGGCCTTTTCCGCCGGTTTCATGCGCCCGTGGATCAACCCCACCCGCAGCTCACCCAGGGCACTGCCCAGCTCCTCGTAGGTGCTTTCGGCGGCTTGGCAGGTCAGCTCTTCGGATTCTTCGATCAGGGTGCACACCCAATAGGCCTGGCGCCCTTCGGCGCAGGCGGCGCGTACCCGCTCGACCACTTCGAAGCGACGGCTGTCGGCCACCAGCACGGTGTTCACCGGGGTACGCCCGGGTGGCAGCTCGTCGAGCACCGAGGTGTCCAGGTCGGCGTAGGCGCTCATGGCCAGGGTTCGAGGAATTGGCGTGGCGGTCATGATCAGCTGGTGCGGGCATAATTCCCCGGCCACGCCCTTCTTGCGCAGGGCCAGGCGTTGCTGCACGCCAAAACGGTGCTGTTCATCGATGATCGCCAGAGCCAGGTGCTTGAACTTCACCTCCTCCTGAAACAGCGCGTGGGTGCCGACTACCATTGGCGCACCGTTGGCGATCTGCTCCAACGCGCCTGCCCGGGCCTTGCCCTTGAGCTTGCCGGCCAGCCAGGCCACTTCGATGCCCAACGGTTCGAGCCAGCGCTTGAAGGTGATGTAGTGCTGTTCGGCGAGGATCTCGGTGGGTGCCATCAAGGCCACCTGGTACCCGGCTTCCAGCGCCTGCAGCGCAGCCAGGGCGGCGACCACGGTCTTGCCGGCACCCACGTCGCCCTGCACCAGGCGCATCATCGGCTCGTGCTGGCTGAGGTCGTAGGCAATTTCGTTGGCCACCCGCTGCTGCGCGCCGGTCGGCTGGAAGCCCAGATTGGCCAGGTACTGCGCCTGCAGGCGCTGGGCCTTGGGCAGCACCGGCGCGCGCAGGCTGCGCAGGCTTTCGCGCAGGCGTTGCTGCGACAGCTGGTGGGTCAGCAGTTCTTCGAAGGCCAGGCGGTGCTGGGCCCAGTGCTGGCCTTCGGCAAGCTCGTCGAGGTCGGCGTCGGCCGGCGGGTTGTGCAGGTAGCGTATGGCATCGTCCAGCGGCGCCAGCTGGTAGTCCCGGGCCAGCTCTTCGGGCAGCCAGTCCGGCAGGCTGCGCGGGCCGAGCAGGCCCAGGCTCTGCTGGCACAGCAGGCGCAGGCGTTGCTGGGTAAGGCCTTCGGTGGACGGGTAGATCGGCGTCAGGGTCTGCTCGACCGGTGGCGGCGGCTCGTCGCCGTTCAGCGCACGGTATTCCGGGTGGTATATTTCCAGGCCCGAAGCGCCGGGGCGGGCTTCGCCGTAGCAGCGCAGATGGGTACCGCGCTTGAGGCCTTCCTTCTGCGCGTTGCTGAAGTGGTAGAAGCGCAGGCTCAGCACGCCGCTGCCGTCACCCAGGCGCACCACCAGGCTACGGCGCTTGCCCATGGTTACGTCGGCGCCGCTGACCACGCCCTCGATCACCGCGTCCTGGCCAGGGCGCAGTTGGCCTATCGGCACCACGCGGGTGCGGTCCTGGTAGCGCAGGGGCAGGTGGAACAGCACGTCCTGCAGGTTCTCCAGGCCGACCTTGGCGAGTTTCTCCGCCATGGCCTCGCCTACCCCCTTGAGTACCGTGACCGGGACCTTCGACAGCTCACTCATGACTCAGGCCGATTGTTCCGCAGGGGCTTTGGCGACCGAGCACAGGCGGATCGAGTCGGCGAGGATCTCGATGGCCTTCGGCCGCGGGAAGCTGGCGCGCCAGGCGATGGCCACGGTGCGGAATGGTGCCGGTGCAGTCAGTGGGCGGACCTCGATGACGCCGGGGGCATAGTGGTGGCTGTGCACCGCCGACAGCGGCAAAATCGACACGCCCAGGCCCGAGGCCACCATGTGGCGGATGGTTTCCAGCGAGCTGGACTCCACCGTGGTGTGCTTGGAGCCTTCACCGCCCTTGTTCAGCGTAGGGCAGGCTTCCAGTACCTGGTCGCGGAAGCAGTGGCCTTCACCGAGCAGCAACAGGCTCTTGTCGTTGAGCATGGCGGTGTCGATGGTCTTTTTCGCGGTCCACGGGTGGTCGGCCGGCATCAGGGCGCAGAACGGTTCATCGTAAAGCGGCAAGGTGAGCACGTCGGCTTCGTTGAACGGCAGGGCTATGATCACCGCGTCCAGTTCGCCGTTGCGCAGTTTTTCGCGCAGTACGTGGGTGAAGTTCTCTTCGATGTACAGCGGCATTTGCGGCGCCACGCGGTGCAGCTGTGGGATCAGGTGCGGGAACAGGTACGGGCCTACGGTGTAGATGGCACCGACCTTGAGCGGGGCAGTCAGCTGGTTCTTGCCGGCCTGAGCCAGCTCGCGAATGCCTTGGGCCTGCTCCAGTACCTTTTGCGCCTGGGCGACGATGCTTTCGCCGACCGGGGTCAGGCGGACCGCGCTCTTGCTGCGCTCGAAGATCAGCACGCCAAGCTCATCCTCGAGCTTCTTCACACCGACCGACAGGGTCGGCTGGCTCACGTGACAGCGTTCGGCGGCATGGCCGAAGTGCTGTTCCTGGGCGAGTGTGACGATGTAGCGTAATTCTGTGAGGGTCATAACGTGCGTCCATGAAGTTGCGAGCCCAGCATAGCGGCTGCAATCGATAGACGCACGTTATCAGACTTGCCGATTTGTGACAGAAACAAAAGTCTCAGCGGCGGTCCAGCGAGTAGACGAACGGTGCCACGACTTCGATCGTGCCATTGTTCAGCAACTCGGGTGGCGGCTTGGGTACCGTGCCGGCCCGACGGATCATTTCCAGGGTCGCCCGGTCCAGGGCGGCACTCCCCGACCCACCGGCCATGGAGTACGACACCACCTTGCCTTCGGCGTCGACCACGAAGCGCAGGCGGTTGATGCCCTGCAGGCCGCGACGGCGCGCGTCTTCCGGGTAACGCTTGTACTTGGCCAGGTGACGCAGCAGGTCGCTCTGCCAGGTCGGCAGGGCGTTGCTGTTGGACGCAATGCTCGGCGCCGGTGCCGCGGACTTCTGCGGCGGCGTGTTGCTGGGCGGTGCGTCTACCGTTTGTTCGGTCGGCGGTGCTTCCTTCGGCGGCTCAGGCTTTTTCTCGGGCTTGGGCGGCTGTGGCTTGGCCTTCGGCTTGGGCGGCTTGGGAATGGCGATCTTGGGCTTTGGTGCCTCGGCCAGCTTCGGCAGCGGCGGTTCCTCGACCGGTGCCGGTGGCTGCGGCGCCGCTTTAGGGGGCGGTGGTGGCGCAGGCTCCGGCAACGGCGCCAGCTCGACCATCATGGCTGCCGGTGGCAGTTCGATGGCTTGGGGCACCGACCAGTTGAGCGTCAGCAGCACGGCGATCACGTGCACGCCCAGCACGATCGCCAGGCTGCCACCGTAGCGCGCCATGTTAGAGCGCGTTCTTGTCATTTCTTGGCTGCCGTCTCGAGACCTACCAGACCGACCTTCAGGTAGCCGGCCGCGCGCATGTTGTTCATCACTTCCATCAGGTCACCGTAATCCACGCCTTTGTCAGCCTGGAAGAAGATGGTTGTTTCCTTGTCGCCCTTGGTCTTGGCATCGAGCATCGGGCCAAGCTGGTCGGGGGCAGGGACCTGATCGTCGCCGACGTACAGCTTCTGGTCGGCCTTGACGCTGACGAACACCGGTTTCTCGGGCCTCGGCGCCGGCTTGGCAGTCGAGGCCGGCAGGTCGACCTTGATGTCGACCGTGGCCAACGGGGCTGCGACCATGAAGATGATCAGCAGCACCAGCATCACGTCGATGAACGGCGTAACGTTGATTTCGTGGTTTTCGGCGAGGTCGTCGCCACCTTCGTTGAGATGCAGGCCCATGGCTTACCCCACTTTCACCATGTGCGGGGCAACACGCTCGCTGCCTTGGTGGTCCAGGTCACGGCTGACCAGCAGCAGTACCTGGGCGGAGGCGTCGGACACCTGGGCCTTGTAGCCGGCGATAGAGCGGGCGAAGACGTTGTAGATGACCACGGCCGGGATTGCGGCGACCAGGCCCAGGGCGGTGGCCAGCAGGGCCTCGGCGATACCTGGGGCAACCACGGCCAGGTTGGTGGTCTGGGTCTTGGCGATGCCGATGAAGCTGTTCATGATGCCCCATACGGTACCGAACAGGCCGACGAATGGTGCAGTGGAGCCGATGGTGGCGAGTACGCCGGTGCCGCTGCTCATGGTGCGGCCGCTAGCGTGTACCAGGCGCTCCAGGCGGAAGCTGACGCGCTCCTTGATGCCTTCTTTTTCGCGGGCATTGGCCGACAGGCGCATCTCTTCGAGCGCGTCGTGGACCAGGGTGTGAGCCAGGGTGCCTTCCTTGTTGGAAACGTCGCTGGCTTCCTTGAGGCTGGCGGATTTCTTCAGCAGGGCAATTTCACCACGCAGGCGACGCTTGGCGCCCATCAGCTCGAAGCCTTTGGCAATCCAGATGGTCCAGGTGATGATGGAGGCGATGGCCAGGCCGATCATCACCGCCTTCACCACCACGTCGGCGTTCTTGTACATGCCCCATGGGGACAGGTCGTGGGCCATGCCCAGCGAGGTGTCTTCAACCAGGGCTTCGACGCTCGGGTCTGCTGCGGCCGGGGCAGCAACTGCGTCGGCAGCCGGTGCTGCGGCTGGGGCAACGGCCGGTGCAGCTGGTGCAGTAGCGGCAGCAGGCGTGGCAGCATTGGCGGTTGGCTCATCGGCCATGGCCACCGGGGCCAGCACCAGGCTGAGCGTCAGCGCGGCGATGGCGCGCCAGGCGCGCGACGGGGTTGGCGAAGCGGAAGGTTGAGTACGTGTCATGCTGGCCGGACCTGATGAAGAATGAAGTGAGCGTTCTCCAAGGCCTCGAGGTAGGCCGAGAACAATTTGGCGGCCATTATTGCAAGTAATTCTTGTTAACAAAAGTAATCTTGTTGCTTTTTTCGCCTATGGTCTAGCCATCCATCGTGTAGCGTGGTCGGCCTGATCAATTGGTCTAGGGAGTTTAGAGATGTCAGACCATTCCGTGATGGTGGTGGGATGTGGTGATGTAGGCGGGCGCCTTGCCCGGCAGATGCTTGCGCGCGGCTGGCAGGTGAGCGGCCTGCGTCGCTCGGTCGGGCAGTTGCCTGCGGGAGTCGTGCCGGTGGCGGCGGACTTGTCCGAACCATCGATTCCTGACGCCTGGCCGCAGCGCGCGCCGGACTACCTGGTGTACTGCGTGGCGGCCAGCCAGCACGACGAGGCGGGTTACCAGGCAGCCTATGTCGACGGTTTGCGCCATGTGCTGGACTGGCTGGCCGAGCGCGGCCAACGCCCACGGCGCCTGCTGTTCGTGTCCAGCAGCAGCGTGTATGCACAGAAGGAAGGCGAGTGGATCGAGGAAGGCGCGGCCACCGAGCCTGAAGGATATTCCGGGCGATTGATGCTGAAGGCAGAGCGGTTGGCACTGGCCAGCGGCATCCCGGCCAGCGTGGTGCGCCTGACCGGCATCTATGGTCCCGGACGCGAGTGGCTGCTCAGTCAGGTGCGCCAGGGCTACCGCGTGGCCGAGGAGCCACCGCTGTATGGCAACCGCATCCATGCCGAGGATGCTGCAAGCCTGTTGGCGTTTCTGTTGCAGGCAGATGCCGACGGCAAGGTGCTTGAGGACTGTTACATCGGTGTCGACGACGACCCGGCGCCGCTGGCCGATGTGGTGGCCTGGCTGCGGGCGTACATGGGTGTAACCGAGTGGTCGGATGAGCAGCGAGTGCGGCGTACCGGCAGCAAGCGCTGCAGCAATGCCCGAGCGCGGGCGTTGGGTTGGGCGCCGATGTATCCGAGTTACAAGGAAGGCTATGCGGCGATCCTGAAAGGCGGGTGCTGAGTCTACTGTGCTCTTCGCGGGCAAACCTGCTCCCACAGGTGCACCGTTGGTTTCAAGCCTGGCGGTGTACCTGTGGGAGCGGGTTTACCCGCGAAGAGACCAGTGTGTTCGACCACGATCTCAGCAGGTTTCAGTCCTGTTCCAGCAGCCACTGGCGTTTACCGGCCGCCAACACTGGCATTTCATCCGGTTGCGCGCTGTTCACCGCCTGGAAGATCTCCAGCTTGTCGCCATCGCGCTTGAGGATGAACGGCGCGCCACGTTGGTTCCGCTCCAGCCACAGGCTGTCATTGCTGCCACCCATGGTCGCGCAGTCGCCCGCCAGGCACAGGGCGAAACGATCTGGCCCTGGCAGGCCGGTGACATTGCCGGTGTCGCCGAAGCGCACGCTGGCACCTTTTCCCTGCCCTTCGACGATCTTCCAGTTGCCGCCCAGGTAGGCCTGGTACAGTGCTTTCTCGAAGCTACCGCCTAGTGGTGCATTTGCTGCAGGTGGAGATTTGACGCGCACGAAAGTCTGTTCACCAAAGGTGCGGTTTGCCACTTTCAATTCGTCGCCACGCAGCGTCAATCGGGCAGGTTCTTCACCTTCGGTACTAACCTGCCACTGGTCCTCATTGAGGATCAGCTGACCATCCACGCCTTCGAAGCCGTTACTGAAGCTCGCTTTCTGGTTTGCAACGTCCAGTTTCCATTCGAGTTCAATGCCGTGTTTGTTCAGGGTTTGAGTAACGCGGCCGCTTTCGACCACCTCATCGATGGCTTTCTGGTTGATCCAGGTGCCGTTCAGGTCTTCAGGTTTGTGGCTGGCGCAGCCGCCCAGAAGCAGGGCTGCCAGCACGATGGGCAGTGCTTGACGCATGACGGGGTAACCTTGCAGAGAAGGGAAGGTGACGGGCAGGGCACCCGTCACCGGAGGCATCACTCGATGACCAGGATGGCGTCCATTTCGACCTGGGCACCTTTCGGCAGCGCGGCAACGCCGATGGCGGCGCGGGCCGGGTAAGGCTGCTCGAAGTAGCGGCCCATCACCTCGTTGACCTTGGCGAAGTGGCTCAGGTCGGTGAGGAAGATGTTCAGCTTGACGATGTCCTTGAACGAACCGCCAGCGGCTTCAGCCACGGCCTTGAGGTTCTCGAACACCTGTACGGTCTGGGCTTCGAAGCCTTCGACCAGTTCCATGGTCTTCGGGTCCAGCGGGATCTGGCCCGACATGTACACGGTGTTGCCGGCCTTGATCGCCTGCGAGTAGGTGCCGATGGCGGCAGGGGCCTTGTCGCTGTTGATGACGGTCTTGCTCATGATGACTCCTTGCGGTTGGCGGACTACGTACGCATGCGGGTGATGCGGACCACACCGGTCAGGGTACGCAGCTTCTTGATCACACGCGCCAGGTGCACGCGGTCGTGCACGCTGACCACCAGTTGGACCACGCTGATACGGCCGTCGCGTTCGTCCATGCTGATCTTCTCGATGTTGCCGTCGGCGGCGTTGACACTGCTGGCCAGCAGGGCAATCAGGCCGCGCTGGTGTTCCAGTTCGACGCGCAACTCGACATTGAATTCACCGGTGATGTCCTTGGCCCAGGAGAGCTGTACGCACTTCTCCGGGTTGTGGCGGATTTCACTGATGTTGCGGCAGTTTTCCAGGTGCACGACCATACCCTTGCCTGCCGACAGGTGGCCGACGATCGGGTCGCCCGGGATCGGCGTGCAGCACTTGGCGTAGCTCAGCACCAAGCCTTCGGTGCCACGGATCGCCAGCGGGCCTTCCGGTGCCGGGAGCTGCTCGCCTTCGGCCGACAGCAGGCGGCGCGCTACCACGTAGGCCATGCGGTTGCCCAGGCCGATGTCTTCGAGCAGGTCTTCGATAAGCTCCAGGCGGTACTCGGCGAGAATCGCCTGTATACGCTCCTGGGGGATCATCTCCAGGCTGCTGTCGAAGCCGGTGAGCACCTTGTTCAGCAGGCGTTCGCCCAGGCTGATGGACTCGGAGCGGCGCTGTTGCTTGAGCGCGTGGCGGATGTGCGTGCGCGCCTTGCCGGTAACCACGAAGTTGAGCCAGGCCGGGTTCGGCCGCGCGCCCGGGGCGCTGACGATTTCCACCGTCGAGCCGCTTTGCAGCGGTTCGGACAGCGGCGCCAGGCGGCGGTTGATGCGGCAGGCGATGCAGCTGTTGCCGACGTCGGTGTGCACCGCGTAGGCGAAGTCGACCGCCGTGGAGCCTTTGGGCAGCTCCATGATGCGGCCTTTGGGCGTGAACACGTAGACCTCGTCCGGGAACAGGTCGATCTTCACGCTTTCGATGAATTCCAGCGAGTTGCCGGCACGTTGCTGCAGTTCGAGGATGCCCTTGACCCACTGACGGGCACGGGCGTGGCTGCCCTTGGGCTGCTCGTCGTCGTTGGATTTGTACAGCCAGTGCGCGGCGATGCCGTTGTTGGCCATCTCTTCCATCTCGCGGGTGCGGATCTGGATTTCGATGGGCACGCCGTGCATGCCGAACAGTGTGGTGTGCAACGACTGGTAGCCGTTGGCCTTGGGGATCGCGATGTAATCCTTGAAGCGACCGGGCAGCGGCTTGTACAGGTTGTGCACCGCGCCGAGCACGCGGTAACAGGTGTCGACCTTGTCGACGACGATGCGGAACGCGTACACGTCCATGATTTCGTTGAAGGCGCGGCGCTTGCCGCGCATCTTCTTATAGATGCCATAGAGGTGTTTTTGCCGGCCGCTGACCTCGCCCTCGATGCCGTCGGCGGCCAGGCAGTTGGCCAGCGAATGCTCGATCTTGGCGACGATCTCCTTGCGGTTGCCGCGAGCGCTTTTCACCGCGCGGTGGATCAGCGACGAACGCATCGGGTGCATGGCCTTGAAGCCGAGGTCCTCGAATTCCACGCGCACGGTGTGCATGCCCAGGCGGTTGGCAATGGGGGCGTAGATCTCGAGGGTTTCCTTGGCGATGCGCCGGCGTTTTTCGCCGGACAGCACTTCCAAGGTGCGCATGTTGTGCAGGCGGTCGGCCAGCTTGACCAGGATCACGCGAATATCGCGGGCCATGGCCATGGCCATCTTCTGGAAGTTTTCGGCCTGCGCCTCGGCCTTGGTCTCGAAGTTCATCTGGGTCAGCTTGCTGACCCCATCGACCAGTTCGGCCACGGTCTCGCCAAACTGCTGGCTGAGGGCTTCCTTGGCGATGCCGGTATCTTCGATCACGTCGTGCAGCATGGCCGCCATCAGGCTCTGATGGTCCATGTGCATGTCAGCTAGGATGCTGGCCACGGCCAGTGGGTGGGTCACGTAGGGTTCGCCACTGCGGCGGCGCTGCCCATCGTGGGCCTGTTCGGCGTAGAAATAGGCGCGCCGGACCAGGTTGACCTGTTCGGGGCCAAGGTAGGTCGACAGCCGTTCGGCCAAGGCTTCTATACCCGGCATGGGTTCACCTCCTGCCGAGGAAGAGGGCCTTGCGCCGTGCGACGTCGACCTGGCATCAATCAGACAGCCTCGTTGTTCTCGTCCTCGAACGCGGCGAACACCGGATCCTCGGTGACGATCTCTTCAGCGGCGATGAACTCGTTGGTGACGATGCCTTCGGCGATTTCACGCAGGGCAACAACGGTCGGCTTGTCGTTTTCCCACGCAACGCGTGGCTCTTTGCCGCCGGTCGCCAGCTGGCGAGCGCGCTTGGTCGAGAGCATGACCAGCTCAAAGCGGTTATCCACGTGTTCCAGGCAGTCTTCAACAGTTACGCGGGCCATGGTCTTCCTCAGTAGCAATTGCGGTGGGCGTGCAGCCCAATAATGGGCAGGCGGACTCGATAGTTTAAAAAATCACCAGCCAATAGGGAAGCGCTGTTTTGTCGGGTGGTCACCTTCAAGCCCTGTGTTGCCTTCTTCGCGGCTGAAGCCGCTCCCACAGGGGCCGCATTGTCCTCAGGCTCATCACCGCACCCAGTGGGAGCGGCGTCAGCCGCGAAAGGGCCGGAACAGACACCCTCGATACCTGAGCCCGACGATAACCTCAGAGCATCGCGTCACGCAACCGCGGGGTCAGCTCCTCGAACAGGGTCTGCACCGAGCGCAACGCCCGGCAGTCCGGCCGGGTCAGCAGCCACAGCTGGGTGTCGCAACCCGGCAGCGGTCCGCTCAGCGCATCCACCCCGGGCAGCGCGTGCACCATGTAGTCTGGCAACGCTGCCACGCCGAGCCCGGCCGTGACCAGCTGGGCGATGGTCGACATGCCGCTGCACTGGTAACGCGGGCTCAAGCCCGGGTGCTGCTGGTTGCGCCAGACCACCGTGGGGTGGTCCTGCATCGAGTCGTCGGGGGCGATCCACGGTACGCTGGCAGGTGACTCGGCCAGGCGCTCACGCCACTGCGGCTGGCCGCAGACCACGTAAGAGGTGGACCCCAGGTTGCGGCCCACCAGGTGCTCCGGCGGCGTGTTGGTCAGGCGCAGGGCAATGTCAGCATCGCGCCGGCTGAGGTTGGCGAAGGTATTGGAGGTGCCCATCTCCAGCGACAAGGCCGGGTAGTTCGGCATGAACTCGGCCAACGCCGGCAGCAGCAGGCTGTGCATCACCGCCTCGGTACAGGTCAGGCGCACGGTGCCGCTGACCACCTGCTCGCCACTGGTCATGGCGATGCGCGCCGCCTCCAGCGCCTGCTCGGCGCGCTCGGCCTGCTCGGCCAGGGCCTGGGCGGTGTCGGTCGGCAAGTAGCCCTTGCGGCTCTTGACGAACAAGGCGGTGCCCAGCGCCGATTCCAGCCGGCGGATCGAGCGGAACACCGTCGACACATCGACCTTGAGCAACTCGGCAGCCTTGGCCAGCGAGCGGCCACGTTCCAGGGCCAGGACCAGGGAGAGGTCGGCATGGGTAATCTGATATTGCATTGGTGCACGCTCTGCTTGCCGAATTGCCAATGTCTGTTGCGTTTTGGCCATTTTATAGTGAAACGGCCCCCGGGAATCAATGCGCCCGGTCGGGTAACCAATCCCCACGATGGGAAAGTGAAAAGAACAACAGCTGCAACCATCGTCGCCCGTGAGGCGCCAGCCGTATCCCCCACATCGCCGCAGCAAATCAAAGGATGTACAGCCATGACGTCGGTAACCCCGTGCGCCAGTTCTTCCAGCGAGATGAATGACTTCCTCCAGGCCCATCCGGACACGCAGTACGTCGACCTGCTGATCTCCGACATGAATGGCGTGGTACGTGGCAAGCGCATCGAGCGGGCCAGCCTGCACAAGGTGTACGAGAAGGGCATCAACCTGCCGGCATCGCTGTTCGCCCTGGACATCAACGGGTCCACCGTCGAGAGCACCGGCCTTGGCCTGGACATCGGCGATGCCGACCGCATCTGCTTCCCGATCCCCGGCACGCTGTCGGACGAGCCGTGGCAGAAGCGCCCCACAGCCCAGTTGCTGATGACCATGCACGAACTGGATGGCCAGCCGTTCTTCGCCGACCCGCGCGAAGTACTGCGCCAGGTGGTGAGCAAGTTCGATGACCTGGGTCTGGATATCTGCGCCGCGTTCGAGCTGGAGTTCTACCTGATCGACCAGGACAATCTCAACGGTCGCCCGCAGCCGCCGCGCTCGCCAATTTCCGGCAAGCGCCCGCAATCGACCCAGGTGTACCTGATCGACGACCTCGATGAATATGCCGACTGCCTGCAGGACATGCTCGAAGCGGCCAAGGAACAGGGTCTGCCCGCCGACGCCATCGTCAAGGAAAGCGCCCCGGCACAGTTCGAGGTCAACCTGCATCATGTGGCCGACCCACTGAAGGCCTGCGACTACGCGATCCTGCTCAAGCGCCTGATCAAGAACGTTGCCTACGACCATGAAATGGACACCACGTTCATGGCCAAGCCCTACCCGGGCCAGGCAGGCAATGGCCTGCACGTGCACATTTCGTTGCTGGACAAGAAAACCGGCAAGAACATCTTCGCCAGCGACGACCCGCTGCAAAGCGACGCGCTGCGCCATGCCATCGGTGGTGTGCTGGAGACCATGCCGGCGTCGATGGCCTTCCTCTGCCCGAACATCAATTCCTACCGCCGCTTCGGCGCGCAGTTCTACGTGCCCAATGCGCCAAGCTGGGGCCTGGACAACCGCACCGTGGCGGTGCGCGTGCCCACCGACAGTAGCGAAAACGTGCGCCTGGAGCACCGCGTGGCCGGTGCCGACGCCAACCCCTACCTGATGCTCGCGGCGATCCTCGCCGGTGTTCACCACGGCCTGACCAACCAGGTCGAGCCGCAGGCACCGATCGAAGGCAACTCCTACGAACAGCTGGAGCAGAGCCTGCCGAACAACCTGCGCGATGCCCTGCGCGCGCTGGACGACAGCGAAGTCCTCAACCAATACATCAGCCCGGACTACATCGATATCTTCGTGGCCTGCAAGGAGAGCGAACTGGCCGAGTTCGAAGTGTCGATTTCCGACCTCGAGTACAACTGGTACCTGCACACGGTGTAAGCCCATGAGCGCAAATGCGGTCCCCTTGATCGGTGTCAGCGCCTGCCGTCAGCAGGTGGGGAAGAACTCGTCGCACACGGTAGGCGACAAGTATGTCGAGGCGGCCGGCTTTGCCGGCTTGCCACTGATCTTGCCGGCCCGTGACGGGGGCAGCGACACGCAGGCGCTGCTGGCCCGTCTGCACGGCATTGTTTTTACCGGCTCACCTTCAAATATCGAACCGCATCATTACAATGGCGCCCCCAGCGCGGCGGGTACCCGGCATGATCTGGCACGCGATCGCCTGACCCTGCCGCTGTTGCAGGCGGCCATTGCCGCCGGTGTGCCGGTGTTCTGTATCTGCCGCGGCTACCAGGAATTGAGCGTAGCCCTGGGCGGCAGCCTGCACCAGCGCGTGCAGGAACTGCCTGGCTACCTTGACCACCGTGAACCTGAGGACGCACCCCTGGAGGTGCAATACGGCCCTCGTCACCTTGTCGGCATAGAGCCTGGCGGGTTGTTCGAGCGCCTGGGCCTGGCGGCGCAGTTCGAGGTCAACTCGCTGCACAGCCAGGGCATCGACCGCCTGGCCCCAGGCCTGCGTGTCGAGGCACGGGCCCCGGATGGCCTGATCGAAGCGGTGTCCATGCCTGCGGCGCCAGGTTTTGTGCTCGGCGTGCAGTGGCACCCGGAGTGGCGATTTACCGAAAACCCGGTCTCGCTGCGCCTGTTCCAGGCGTTTCGCGAGGCCTGCATTGCTTACGCTACACGGGAGGGCGCACGGCAGGAGGCATTCTGACGTCACCCGAAGGTCTCGGATGACTTGTTCCCGGCAGCAAGCTTTCAATGAGTGAAAGCGGGCCTTGTACGCAAGGCCTGTGAAAACAATTCCAAAATTTACGGCAAATACTCATGAGCAATTACACAGAAGCCGGCCGCCCACCCGACGTGGCGGCCGACGCGGGCAACACCCAGCGCAGCAAGGGCCTGGCCACCGGCCGGCTGGGCTTGCTGGCCAGCGTGGTGCTGGGCATTTCCACCATCGCCCCGGTCTACACCCTTACCGGCGCCCTTGGCCCGACCGTGCGTGAAGTGGGAGCGCACCTGCCGGCGGTGTTCATCGTCGGCTTTCTGCCGATGCTGCTGGTGGCCTTGGGCTACCGCGAACTGAACTCGGCGGAGCCGGATAGCGGTACTTCGTTTACCTGGTCGGCGCGTGCCTTCGGCCCGATGATCGGCTGGATCGGCGGCTGGGGCCTGGTGGTCGCCACCACCATCGTGTTGTCGAACCTGGCAGGGGTGGCGGTCGACTTCTTCTACCTGTTCCTTGGCCAGATCACCGGCAAGCACGAGCTGGCGGCCTTGGCCGACAACCTGCTCATCAACATAACCACCTGTTGCGTGTTCATCGCCCTGGCGGTGTGGATCTGCTGTCGCGGCATGACCACCACCATGACCGTGCAATACGGCCTGGTTGCCCTGCAGTTGCTGGTGCTGATCGGCTTTGCCTTTGCCGCTTTCGGCGAAACCACCGCGCCGCCACCGCTGGAATTCGATTTCGCCTGGTTCAACCCGTTCGGCGTCGAATCGTTCTCGGCCTTTGCCGCCGGGCTGTCGCTGTCGATCTTCATCTTCTGGGGCTGGGACGTCTGCCTGACTGTCAGCGAGGAGTCGGTCGGCAGTGACGAGGTACCGGGCAAGGCGGCCACCTGGACCGTGCTGCTTATCCTCGGCCTGTACCTGTTCACCGCCATTGCCACCCTGCAGTTTGCTGGTATCAGCGAACAGGGCCTGGGCCTGAACAACCCGCGCATCCAGGAAAACGTCTTCGCCCACCTGGCCGGCCCGGTCATGGGGCCGCTGGCGATCCTGATGTCCATCGCCGTGCTGGCCAGCACCGCGGCGTCGCTGCAGTCTACCTTCGTGTCGCCGGCGCGCACCCTGTTGGCCATGGGTTACTACGGTGCGGTGCCGCAGAAGTTCGCCAGCGTCTGCCCACGCTCGCAGACCCCGCGTTACGCCACCATCTGCGCTGGTGTGGCTGCGGGCCTGTTCTACGTGACCATGCGCACCCTGAGCGAGAACGTGTTGGCGGATACCATCACTGCACTGGGCATGATGATCTGCTTCTACTATTCGCTGACGGCCTTCGCCTGTGTCTGGTACTTCCGCCACAGCCTGTTCGACAGCCTGCGGCACTTCCTGATGCGCGGCCTGTGCCCGTTGGTGGGAGGGGTGATTCTGTCGGTGATCTTCGTGCGTACCGCCATCGACAGCGCCTCGCCGGACTTCGGCAGCGGCTCGCATGTGGGCGGGTTGGGGCTGGTGTTCGTGATTGCCGCGATCATCTCGGTGCTGGGGATCGTGCTGATGATGCTGTCGCGCCTGCGCGCGCCTGCGTACTTCCTGGGGGCTACTCTGCGTCAGCAGGCTACCTTGCCACTGCAGGAATAAGGCTGGGGGCGCTTCGCGCCCCTTTCGCGACACAAGGCCGCTCCTACA
>NZ_JBNRIJ010000005.1:217791-220654 GCF_053557675.1 Pseudomonas sp. XP1
GCCGCATGACGCTGTTGCTGCTTCTTCAGCCGCAGGCGGTTCGAGCGGAATACTGCCTTCAAGTCTTCCAGCGCCACGTCGAAGTCATCGTTGATGATCACGTAGTCATACTCGTCGTAGTGCACCATCTCGCTGACCGCTTCCTTCATGCGCCCGGCGATGATCTCTTCGCTGTCCTGCCCGCGGCCATCCAGGCGTTCGCGCAGGGCCTGCTGGCTTGGCGGCAGGATGAACACCGACAAAGCCTCGGGCATCAGCTTGCGTACCTGCTGGGCGCCTTGCCAGTCGATTTCCAGGATCAGGTCATTGCCCTGGTCGAGTACCTCTTGCAGCGCGCTGCGCGAAGTCCCGTAGAAGTTGCCGAACACTTCGGCGTGTTCGAGGAAGTCACCCTTGGCGATCAGCCCCTTGAAGTCGTCATGGCTGACGAAGTGGTAGTTCACGCCGTGCTGCTCGCCCGGGCGCATGGCGCGGGTGGTGTGCGAGACCGAGACGCTTACGCGCTTGTCGGCCTTGATCAGGGCGGTGACGAGGCTGGTCTTGCCGGCGCCCGAAGGGGCCGAAACGATGTAGAGGGTGCCGCTGCTGTGGTTCATGGTCGGGGTGGCCTTACTCGATGTTCTGTACTTGTTCACGCATCTGTTCGATCAATACCTTCAGGTTGACCGCCGCTTGCGTGCTGCGTGGGTCGAAGGCCTTGGAGCCGAGGGTGTTGGCCTCGCGGTTGAGTTCCTGCATCAGGAAGTCCAGGCGCCGGCCGGCAGCACCGCCACCCTTGAGCACCCGGCGCACTTCGGTGACGTGGGTGCTGAGGCGGTCGAGTTCCTCGGCCACGTCGCTCTTCTGGGCCAGCAATACCATCTCCTGCTCCAGGCGCTGTGGGTCGAGTTCGGCCTGCATGTCGCCGAAGCGGTCGAGGATCTTCTGCCGCTGAGCTGCCAGCATCTGCGGCACCAGGGCGCGCAGGGTGGTGACTTCGCTGGCCATGTTGTCCAGGCGTTCGTTGATCAGTCGGGCCAGTTCCTGGCCTTCACGCTGGCGCCCGGCCTTGAGCTCGGCCAGCGCTTGATCGAACAGCGCCATGGCTTCGGTATTCAGTGCCTGCGGGTCGCTGGCGTCGGCCACCAGCACGCCTGGCCACGACAGCACCTCCAGCGGGTTCAGTGGTGCCGGCTGCTTGATCAGGCCGGCCACTTCCTCGGCGGCGGCAACCAGCTGCGCGGCGCGCTCGCGGTCCACCTTCAGCGGTTTGCCGTTGCTGTCTTCGTTGAGGCGCAAGGTGCATTCCACCTTGCCCCGCGACAGGCCCTGGCGCAGGCCTTCGCGCACAGCGCCTTCGAGGTCGCGCAGGGCCTCGGGCAGGCGCAGGTGCGGCTCCAGGTAACGGTGGTTGACCGAACGCAGCTCCCAGACCAGGGTGCCTTGGCTGCCGGCGCGCTCGACACGAGCAAAAGCGGTCATGCTGTGCACCATGGGGAGTACCTCGCGTATATGAATGAACGGTGGGAGCCTCTCGGCTGCAAGGCGCAGGATTGTAGCGCAGTGGGGCCTTGGCGCCCAATCCACCCATGTTACCGACGGGTGGATTGGCCGGTAGGAAAAGGCGACGGGCTGTGGCGGGCGCGACAATAGGCATGTCTTCCCCGGGCCGTGGGCTCTATAATGCTCGGCAGATTCAAAGTCCCAGTACAGGTATCCCAGATGAAACGTCCAAGTGGTCGCGCCGCCGATCAGCTCCGCTCGATCCGCATCACCCGCAACTACACCAAGCACGCCGAAGGGTCGGTACTGGTCGAGTTCGGTGACACCAAGGTCATCTGCACGGTCAGCGTGGAAAACGGTGTGCCGCGCTTCCTCAAAGGCCAGGGCCAAGGCTGGCTGACCGCCGAATATGGCATGCTGCCGCGTTCCACCGGCGAGCGTAACCAGCGCGAAGCCAGCCGTGGCAAGCAGGGTGGCCGTACCCTGGAAATCCAGCGCCTGATCGGCCGTTCGCTGCGCGCCGCGCTGGACATGAGCAAGCTTGGTGACATCACCCTGTACGTCGACTGCGACGTGATCCAGGCCGATGGTGGCACCCGTACCGCGTCCATCACCGGTGCCATGGTCGCCCTGTGTGACGCACTGGCGGTGATCAAGAAGCGCGGTGGCCTGAAGGCTGGCAACCCGCTCAAGCACATGATCGCCGCAGTGTCGGTGGGCATGTACCAGGGCGAAGCGGTGCTCGACCTGGACTACCTGGAAGACTCCGCAGCTGAAACCGACCTGAACGTGGTCATGACCAGCGCCGGTGGCTTCATCGAAGTGCAGGGTACTGCCGAAGGTGCGCCGTTCCAGCCTGAAGACTTCAACGCCATGCTCGCCCTGGCACAGAAGGGCATGAACGAGATCTTCGAACTGCAGCAGGCGGCACTGGCCGACTGACCCAGCCATGGAGGTGCGGGGCATGAGCGAATCGAACCTGTCGATCACCCCGCCCAATGCCGAAGTCCGGCAGTGGGCGATGTTCTGCCACCTCTCCGCGCTGCTGGGCCTGGTGGTGCCGCTCGGGCACTTGCTGGGTCCGCTGGTGCTGTGGCACCTCAAGCGCGAGCAAGACCCTTTCATCGACGTCCAGGGCAAAGAGGCGCTGAATTTTCAGATCAGCGTGACCATTGCCGGGTTTATCTGCTTCCTGCTGATGTTCGTGTTCATCGGGCTGGTGCTGTTCGCCATGCTGATGGTCGCGGTGATGATCCTGATCATCATTGCGGCTGTGCGGGCGAATGAGGGCAAGCCGTACCGCTACCCGATGATCTGGCGGCCGATCAAATAATGCTGGGGCTGCTTTGCAGCCCTATCGCGACACAAGGCCGCTCCTACA
>NZ_JBNRIJ010000005.1:220785-222364 GCF_053557675.1 Pseudomonas sp. XP1
ACGATCAGCGGCGCATGCTGGGAGAAGCGCGGCTGACGCGGCAGGCGGGCGTTGCGCACGAAGCGACGCAGGCCCGGGGTGAGGATCTGGTAGTCGAACCGGTAGCCCAGGTTGAGCATTTCGGCCTGCTCGTTGTCCGGCCACCAGCTGTACTGGTCGCCCTCACGGCTGACTTCGCGCAAGGCATCGACGTAACCCATTTCGCCAGTGATCGCGTCCATCCAGGCACGCTCCGGCGCCAGGAAGCCCGGCGACTGCTGGCTGTCACGCCAGTTCTTGATGTCGAGCTTCTGCTGCGCCACGTAGAACGAGCCGCAGTAGATGTATTCGCGACGCTTGCGACGCTGTTTGTCCAGGTACTTGGCGAAGTCGTCCATCAACTTGAACTTCTGGTTCAAGTCTTCGTCGCCGTTCATACCCGAAGGCAGCAGCAGGCTGGCAATACTGACTTTGTCGAAATCTGCTTGCAGGTAGCGCCCGTAGCGGTCGGCTGTCTCGAAGCCCAGGCCGGTGATGACTGCCTTGGGCTGCATGCGCGAATACAGGGCCACACCACCTTGGGCAGGCACCTCCGCGTCGCAGGCATAAAGGAAATAGCCATCGAGCTGGAAAGCTGGGTCATCGAGTTCAAAGGCCGAGGCGCGGGTATCCTGAAGGCAGATGACGTCGGCATTCTGGGCTTGCAGCCAGCTGAGCAAACCACGCTCGGCCGCAGCCTGAATGCCATTTACGTTCACACTGATGATCCGCATAAATGGCCCCAAAAATCTCGTGCGTGTATGATACCCGAGCTCAACCCATTTAGCTAAATCCGTGGTGTCCGGGACTATCCATGCAGCCGTATCAGCGCGACTTCATCCGTTTTGCCATCGATCGCGGGGTACTGCGTTTCGGTGAATTCACTCTGAAATCGGGGCGTACCAGCCCGTATTTCTTCAATGCCGGCCTGTTCAACACCGGTTCCGCCCTGGCCGAACTGGGCCGTTGCTATGCCGCAGCCATCGTCGACAGCAAGATCCCCTTCGACGTGTTGTTCGGCCCGGCCTACAAGGGTATCCCGCTGGCAGCGACTACTGCCGTGGCCCTTGCCGATCAGCATCAGCTCGATGTGCCATGGTGCTTCAACCGCAAGGAAGCCAAGGACCACGGTGAAGGTGGCAGCCTGGTCGGCGCACCGCTGGCCGGTGACGTGCTGATCATCGACGACGTGATCACTGCCGGTACCGCCATTCGTGAGGTCATGCAGATCATCAATGCCCAGCAGGCCAAGGCCGCTGGTGTGCTGATCGCGCTGAACCGCGAAGAGCGTGGCAATGGCGAGCTGTCGGCGATCCAGGAAGTGGAGCGTGACTTCGGTATTCCGGTGGTCAGCATCGTTTCTCTGACCCAGGTTCTGGAGTTCCTGGCCGATGACCCACAGCTGAAGCAGCATCTGCCAGCTGTCGAGGCTTACCGGGCGCAGTACGGTATCTGATCCGGGCCCGGAAATGAAAAAGGCGACCTTCGCATGAGGGTCGCCTTTTTTGTTTCGCCTGTCCCGGCCTCTTCGCGGGTAAACCCGCTCCCACAGGATCTCCAC
>NZ_JBNRIJ010000005.1:222478-231986 GCF_053557675.1 Pseudomonas sp. XP1
GATCTCCAGCAGCACCGCATTCGGCACGCGGCCATCGATGATGTGCGAGCTGTTCACACCGCCCTGCACCGCATCCAGCGCGCACTTGATCTTCGGCAGCATGCCGCCGTAGATGGTGCCGTCGGCGATCAGTTCGTTGACCTGCTCGGTGGTCAAGCCGGTCAGTACCTCGCCCTGCTTGTCCATCAGGCCGGCGATGTTGGTCAGCAGCATCAGCTTTTCGGCCTTCAGCGCCTCGGCTACCTTGCCTGCCACCAAGTCGGCGTTGATGTTGTACGACTCACCGTTGGCACCTACGCCGATCGGCGCGATCACCGGGATGAAGTCACCCTTCACCAGCATGTTCAGCAGGTCGGTGTTCACGCTGACCACTTCGCCAACGTGGCCGATGTCGATGATTTCCGGGGTGGTCATCTCGGGCGTCTGGCGGCTGACCGTCAGCTTGCGGGCGCGGATCAGCTCCGCGTCCTTGCCGGTCAGGCCGATGGCGCTGCCGCCGTGGCGGTTGATCAGGTTGACGATGTCCTTGTTGACCTGGCCGCCCAGCACCATCTCCACCACGTCCATGGTCGCCGAGTCGGTGACGCGCATGCCGTCGATGAAGTGGCTTTCGATCGACAGGCGCTTGAGCAGGTCGCCGATCTGCGGGCCACCACCGTGGACCACCACCGGGTTGATGCCCACAGCCTTCATCAGCACGATGTCACGGGCGAAGCCGGTCTTGAGCTCCTCGCTCTCCATCGCGTTGCCGCCGTACTTGATCACCAAGGTCTTGCCGACAAAGCGGCGGATGTAAGGCAGTGCTTCGGACAAAACTTCGGCTACATGGGAAGCGGCATCGCGATCGAGGGTCATGCAGGGCTCCTGTAAGGAACAGATAGTCGGTCAGAACGGCAGTTGCAGCTCAGGCTCAACCCGCAGCAACTGGGTACGGAAAACATCCTTGATACGTTGCAATTCGGCGTCGCTGTCGGCCTCGAAGCGCAGCACCAGCACCGGGGTGGTGTTGGAGGCGCGAACCAGGCCCCAGCCGTGGGCGTAGTCCACCCGCACACCGTCGATGGTGGTCAGGTTGGCTTCGCCCCAGTCGGCGTCGCGTTGCAGTGCATCAATGATGCTGAATTTACCCTCGTCGGTCACATCAATATTGATTTCCGGCGTGGAAATATCGTTCGGGAACGCGGCGAACAGGTTTTCGGCGCTCTGCCCGGCCTTGCTGAGGATCTCCAGCAGGCGCACGGCGCTGTAGATGCCGTCGTCGAAACCGTACCAGCGTTCCTTGATGAAGATGTGACCGCTCATCTCGCCGGCCAGCAACGAGCCGGTCTGCTTCATCTTCTTCTTGATCAGCGAATGGCCGGTCTTCCACATCAGTGCGCGGCCGCCGTGCTGCTCGATCAGCGGGGTCAGGCGACGGGTGCATTTGACGTCGAAGATGATCTCGGCGCCCGGATTGCGCGACAGCACGTCCTGGGCAAACAGCATCAGCAGGCGGTCGGGGTAGACGATGCTGCCGGTGTTGGTCACCACGCCGACGCGGTCGCCGTCACCGTCGAAGGCCAGGCCGATGTCGGCGCCGGTTTCCTTGACCTTGGCGATAAGGTCTTCGAGGTTTTCCGGCTTGCCCGGGTCCGGGTGGTGGTTGGGGAAGTTGCCGTCGACCTCGCAGAACAGCGGAATCACTTCGCAGCCCAGGGCTTCGATCAATTGCGGCGCGACCACCCCGGCGGCACCGTTGCCGCAGTCCACGACCACCTTGAGCTTCCTGGCCAGCTTTACGTCCTCGACGATCTGCTGGAAGTAGCGGTCAAGAATCTCGACCTTTTCCACGCGGCCTTCGGCGCGGGTCAGGTCGTTGGTTTTCAAACGGGTCAGCAGGGCCTGGATCTGTTCGTTGGCCAGGGTATCGCCGGCAATGACGATCTTGAAGCCGTTGTAGTCCGACGGGTTGTGGCTGCCGGTCAGCATCACACCAGACTTGCCGGCCAGCACGTTGGCTGCGTAGTACAGCGCCGGGGTGGGCACCAGGCCGACGTCGCTGACATGGCAACCGGCATCGACCAGGCCCTTGATCAGCTGTTCGACCAGCATCGGGCCGGACAGGCGGCCATCGCGGCCGACCGAAACCTGAGGTTCGCCCTGTGCCAGGCTCTGCGCGCCGATGGCGCGGCCGATCCAGTAGGCGGTTTCGGCGTGAAGGGTCTTGCCGACCACGCCGCGAATGTCATACGCGCGGAAAATGCTGTCTGGCAGTGCGGCGGGTGCCAGGTGGGCCATGTCGTTCATCTCTGGAAGCTCCATTAGTCAAAGGCTTTCTGGGCAGGCGCAAACTGAACGCTTGGACGGTGGTTTCGCCAGAGAGTTCGCCATCCTTGGCCTGAACGGTCATTTCTCGGCTCAGTGGCTGCCGGAATGGCCGAAGCCGCCAGCGCCGCGCTGGCTTTCATCGAACGCTTCGACGATGTCGAAATGGGCCTGTACCACCGGTACCAGCACCAGCTGGGCAATGCGCTCGCCAACGGCGATGGTGAACGGGGTGTTGCCGCGGTTCCAGCACGACACCATCAACTCGCCCTGGTAGTCCGAGTCGATCAGCCCGACCAGGTTGCCCAGCACGATGCCGTGCTTATGGCCCAGGCCCGAGCGCGGCAGGATCACCGCCGCCAGGCCCGGGTCGCCGATGTAGATCGACAGGCCGGTGGGGATCAGCAGGGTCTGGCCTGGCTCGAGGACTGTGTCTTCCTTGAGCAGGGCGCGCAGGTCCAGGCCGGCGGAGCCAGGGGTGGCGTACTGCGGCAGTGGGAATTCGGTGCCCAGGCGTGGGTCGAGGATCTTGGCTTGAAGAGCGTGCATGTAACTTATTGAACCTGATTGAGCCGTTCGGCGATGAAGGCGACCAGTTGCCGGGCAATCTTGCCCTTGCTGGTCTGCGCGAAGAGGGTCTGGTGCTGCTGGCGGTCGATCACGGTCAAGGCGTTTTCCTCGCTGTTGAAGCCGATGCTGGGGTTGGCCACATCATTGGCGACGATCAGGTCGAGGTTCTTGTCCTTGAGCTTGCGCGTGGCGTAATCGAGCAAGTGTTCGGTCTCGGCGGCGAAGCCGACGCTGAACGGGCGGTCGGCGCGGCCAGCGATGGTGGCAAGGATATCGGGATTGCGCACCATCTGCAGCAGCATGCCGTCGCCGGTCGTAGGATCTTTCTTGAGTTTTTGCGTGGCAACGACTTCCGGGCGGTAGTCCGCAACCGCCGCAGAGGCGATGAACAGGTCGCACGGCATGGCCGCTTCACAGGCCGCGAGCATGTCCCGCGCGCTGACCACGTCGATCCGGCTGACCCGGTCGGGGGTCGGCAAGTGCACCGGGCCGGTGACGAGGGTGACCCGAGCCCCGGCCTCGGCGGCCGCTTCGGCCAGGGCGAAGCCCATCTTGCCGGAGCTATGATTGGTGATGTAGCGCACCGGGTCGATGTTTTCCTGGGTCGGGCCGGCAGTGATCAGCACGTGCTTGCCGGTCAGTGCCTGGCGCTTGAAGCTTTCCGCGGCACACCAGGCCAGGTCGGTGGCTTCGAGCATGCGGCCCAGGCCAACGTCGCCACAGGCCTGGCTGCCGGATGCCGGGCCGAACACCTGGATGCCCCGGCTCTTGAGCAGTTCGAGGTTGGCCTGGGTGGCCGGGTCGCGCCACATGGCCTGGTTCATGGCTGGGGCCACGGCGACGGTGGCATCGGTAGCCAGTACCAAGGTGGTCAGCAGGTCGTCGGCCATGCCTTGTGCCATACGCGCCATAAGGTCGGCGGTGGCCGGGGCGATCAGCACCAGGTCGGCCCACTTGGCCAGTTCGATGTGGCCCATGGCCGCTTCGGCGGCAGGGTCGAGCAGGTCCATGTGCACCGGGTGGCCCGACAGCGCCTGCAGGGTCAGCGGGGTGATGAACTCTGCACCACCACGGGTCATGACGACGCGCACCTGCGCGCCGTGCTCCAGGAGTCGGCGAATCAGTTCGGCGCTTTTGTAGGCGGCAATGCCGCCACCCACGCCGAGAACGATGCGCTTGCGATACAGCCGCTGCATAGGCTTGCCTTTTTCCAGTGAGAGCGGGCGGCGACGTTTGAAGATGCCTGCGGCAGAACGTCGCATGTACGAGGCGAAATAGATTAACACAGGGCCGAAATGGGCCGCAGCAAGGGCAGAGGGACGGGATGAATATCAGGGAGTGGCCGGCTGAAGAGCGGCCGAGAGAGAAGTTGCTGCAGCGTGGGGCCGCAAGCCTGACGGATACGGAATTGCTTGCTGTGTTTCTCGGCTCAGGTGTGCGTGGGCGCAATGTCGTGGAGTTGGCGCGAGGTCTGCTCGTGAAGTTCGGAGGCTTGCGCCAGTTGCTGGAGGCCGACCGTGAGGCCTTCGTCGGTGAGCTTGGGTTGGGCCCGGTGAGGTACAGCCAGCTGCAGGCGCTGCTGGAGATCGGGCGCAGGCATCTTGCAACGTCAATTGAGCGTGAATCCGCGATGGACAGCCCGGCAACGGTGAGGCGCTATCTGAAAGCGATGCTGCGACATGAGGTCAGCGAGGTGTTTGGATGCCTGTTTCTCGATACCAAGCACAGACCGTTGGCGTTTGAAATCCTCTTCCGAGGCACGATAGATCGGGCCAGTGTCTACCCGCGGGAAGTGGTGCGGCGGGCATTGCTGCATAACGCAGCGGCCTTGATCCTGTGCCACAACCACCCCTCGGGCAACAGTGAGCCCAGCCAGGACGATGTGCATTTGACCCTGTCGTTGAAGCGAGGGCTGGCGTTGATCGATGTGCGGGTGCTGGATCACATCATCATCGGTGACGGGGAGCCGCTGTCGATGGTCGAGCATGGGTGGATTGTGGCTTAGGCAATTGTGCTGCCTGTCCCGGCCCTTTCGCGGGTAAACCCGCTCCCACAGGGATAGCGCCATGTTGAAAGTTGGCGCGGTCCCGCGAAGAGGCCGGTGCAGGCTTACTTGCTCACTGACACCTTGCTGAAATCCTGCCGCCCGAACGGGCTCACCTGATAGCCCTCCACCCCTTGGCGCAGCAGTGCCGCCGCCGTCGGATGCGCCAGCGGCACCCACAGCGCCTGCTGCTGAATCAAGGTTTGCGCCTGCTGGTACAGCCGGCTGCGCACGCTCTGGTCGTTGGTGGTGCGCCCGGCGCTGATCAACTGGTCCAGGCGGCTGTCGCAGAAGCGTGCGAAGTTGGTCCCCGACTGCACCGCCGCGCAGGAAAACTGCGGGCTGAGGAAGTTGTCCGGATCGCCGTTGTCACCCGCCCAGCCCATGAACAGCAGGTCATGCTCGCCCGCCTTGGCGCGACGGATCAGCTCGCCCCACTCGATCACGCGGATCTCGGCCTTGATGCCGATCTTGGCCAGGTCGGCCTGCAGCATCTGCGCACCGAGGCTGGGGTTGGGGTTGAGCAGGCTGCCCGACGGGCGGGTCCAGATCGTGGTGCTGAAGCCCTCGGCCAGGCCAGCCTTGGTCAGCAGGGCCTTGGCTTTTTTCAGGTCCAGCGGGTAGCCGGGCAGGTCCTTGGCGTAGCTCCAGGTGTTGGGTGGGTAGGGGCCGTTGGCCGCCACCGCGGAGTCTTCGAACACGGCCTTGAGGTAGGCCTGCTTGTCGAAGGCCAGGTTGATGGCCTGGCGCACTTCCGGCTTGTCCAGCGGTGGGTGCTGGCTGTTGATGGCGACGAAAGCGGTCATGAACGCCGGCGTGGTGGCCACCTTGAGGTTGCCGTCCTTGCCGGCTTCGGCAATGTCCAGCGGCTTGGGCGACAACGCGACCTGGCACTCGCCACGCTTGAGCTTCTGCAGGCGCACGTTGGCATCGGTGGTGATGGCGAAGATCAGCGGGTCGACCGCCGGCTTGCCGCCGAAGTAGTCGGGGTTGGCGCGGTAGCGCACCACGGCGTCTTTCTGGAAACGCTGGAAGATGAACGGCCCGGTGCCGACCGGCTGGCTGTTGAGCTTCTCCGGCGTGCCGACCTTGAGCAGCTTGTCGGCGTACTCGGCTGAATAGATCGAGGCGAAGCCCATGCTCAGGGTGGCCAGGAAGGTGGCGTCCGGGTGGCTGAGGGTGAAGCGCACGGTGTTCGGTGCCGGCGCCTCGATCGCCTTGATCAGGCTGCCCAGTTGCAGCGACTGGGCATGCGGGTAGCCGCCCGGCGCGGTCTTGTGCCAGGCATGGGCGGGGTAGAGCATGCGCTGGAAGCTGAACAGCACATCGTCGGCGTTCATTGCGCGGCTTGGCTTGAAGTAGGCGGTGGTGTGGAATTTCACGTCATCGCGCAGGGTGAAGTCGTAGATCAGGCCATCGGCCGATACCGTCCAGCTGGCCGCCAGGCTCGGCACCACCTTGCCTTGCGCCGCGTCGAACTCCACCAGGCGGTTCATCAGCACATCGGCCGTGGCGTTGGTGGTGGTCAGCGAGTTGTACTGCACCACGTCGAAGCCTTCGGGGCTGGCCTCGCTGCAGACGCTCAGCGGGGCGGCCTGGGCAACGCCGGCGGCGAACAGGGCGCCTGCGGCGAACAAGGAGTTGAACAATAAGGAAAGGGCGGCAGCACGCATGGTGGCTCCTTGGCTGTCAGTGGCCCATCTGCCAGTGCAGTCTGGAAAAGGCCTACCCTAGTGTGCTCGTAGGAAAATGACCACACCCTTTTTTACAAAACTGGCGACGAGCGGTCGACGGCTGGCGGGGCCTGCCGCTATGCTGGCCCGGCGCGCTTGGCCGGCGCCGGAAACGTATCTTCTGTTGTTGTGGCCAAGTCTTTCTGGTATAAAGCAGCGCTCTTTTCTAGGGGCTCGGCCTGTCGCGTCAGCGTATCCGGTCGGTAAGACCTCCAGAATCACGGCGCCCAGGCGCCAAAGACTGAGAGATTAAGCGGCCAACCCATGCCGGGTTGGGCATGTGGTTTTAGAGGGCTGAGTCATGTCGAGAGTCTGTCAAGTTACTGGTAAGGGTCCAGTAACCGGGAACAACATTTCCCACGCAAACAACAAAACCCGTCGTCGTTTCCTGCCGAACCTGCAGCACCACCGTTTCTGGGTTGAATCCGAGAAGCGTTTCGTGCGTCTGCGCGTATCTGCCAAAGGCATGCGCGTCATTGACAAGCGTGGTATCGACGTAGTGCTGGCCGAGCTGCGCGCTCGCGGCGAAAAGTTCTAAGGAGAACGTCATGCGTGAATTGATCCGTCTGGTTTCGAGTGCTGGCACTGGCCACTTCTACACCACCGACAAGAACAAGCGCACCACTCCGGACAAAATCGAGATCAAGAAATACGATCCGGTTGTTCGCAAGCACGTGGTGTACAAGGAAGCCAAGATCAAGTAATTGATCGGCGACCTGAAAAAACCCGCCTCCGAAAGGATGCGGGTTTTTTTTTGCCTGTTCGGGCCTCAGATCATTTCTGCTCGAACATCACATAGATCTTGCGGCAAGGCTCCAGCACCTCCCAGGTGCCCTTGAACCTCGCCGGGATGACAAACCGGTCACCGGCACGCAAAGTCTTGGCCCCACCATCCTGGTCACGCAGCACCGAAACGCCTTGAACGATCTCGCAGTACTCATGCTCGGTGTAGTTCACCGTCCACTGCCCCACCTCGCCTTCCCACACGCCTGCAGCAAACTGCCCGCAGGGGCTGGAATAATGGTTGTAGACCGCCTGGTCTGGCTCGCCCTTGAGGATTTTTTCAGCTGCCGGGCGGTAGCGTTCGGCCTCGGTGATGACCTGCGCGAAGTCGATGATGCTGTCGATGCTCATGGTGCGGCTCCTGTTGTTGTTTAATAAAATGCACATCAGTAGGCTTTTGAGCCTTCTGTGTCAAATATATTGATAGTTTACCCGGGCTGGTTTAGGGTATCGCTTGCCAGTGTGCGCTCGTCGCCCGGCCAGAATTCTGACAACGCCTGTGAGTCCTCAGTGCGGCGTTGCACCTAAACAAGAGGAGGAGTTTCGTATGACCACCCTGACTCGTGCGGACTGGGAACAACGTGCCCAGCAACTGAAGATCGAAGGCCGTGCCTTCATCAACGGCGAATACACCGATGCCGCATCCGGTGAAACCTTCGAGTGCCTGAGCCCGGTCGACGGACGCTTCCTGGCCAAGGTTGCCAGCTGCGACTTGGCCGATGCCAACCGCGCTGTGGAAAACGCCCGTGCCACCTTCAACTCCGGCGTGTGGTCGCAGCTGGCTCCGGCCAAGCGCAAGGCCAAGCTGATCCGCTTCGCCGACCTGCTACGCAAGAACGTCGAAGAGCTGGCGCTGCTGGAAACCCTGGACATGGGCAAGCCGATCGGCGACTCCTCCAGCATCGACGTACCTGGCGCGGCCAATGCCATCCATTGGACTGCCGAAGCCATCGACAAGGTTTACGACGAAGTCGCCCCGACTCCGCATGACCAGCTCGGCCTGGTTACCCGCGAAGCGGTGGGTGTGGTCGGTGCCATCGTACCGTGGAACTTCCCGCTGCTGATGGCCTGCTGGAAGCTCGGCCCGGCACTGGCCACCGGTAACTCGGTAGTGCTCAAGCCGTCTGAAAAATCGCCGCTGACTGCCATTCGCATTGCCCAGCTGGCCATCGAAGCCGGTATCCCGGCTGGCGTGCTGAACGTGCTGCCAGGCTACGGCCACACCGTGGGCAAGGCCCTGGCCCTGCACATGGACGTCGACACCCTGGTATTCACCGGTTCGACCAAGATCGCCAAGCAGCTGATGGTTTATGCGGGCGAATCGAACATGAAGCGCATCTGGCTGGAAGCCGGCGGCAAGAGCCCGAACATCGTCTTCGCCGACGCTCCGGACCTGCAAGCTGCCGCCGAAGCTGCCGCCAGCGCCATCGCCTTCAACCAGGGCGAAGTGTGCACCGCCGGCTCGCGCCTGCTGGTCGAGCGTTCGATCAAGGACAAGTTCCTGCCAATGGTGGTCGAGGCCCTGAAAGGCTGGAAGCCAGGCAACCCGCTGGACCCACAGACCACTGTCGGTGCCCTGGTCGACACCCAGCAGATGAACACAGTGCTGTCGTACATCGAGGCTGGCCACAAGGACGGTGCCAAGCTGGTGGCTGGCGGCAAGCGTACCCTGGAAGAAACTGGTGGCACCTATGTAGAGCCGACCATCTTCGACGGCGTGACCAACGCCATGAAGATCGCCCAGGAAGAAATCTTTGGCCCGGTGTTGTCGGTGATCGCCTTCGATACCGCAGAAGAAGCCGTCGCCATTGCCAACGACACGCCGTATGGCCTGGCCGCTGGCATCTGGACCTCGGACATCTCCAAGGCCCACAAGACCGCCCGTGCCGTGCGCGCTGGCAGCGTCTGGGTCAACCAGTACGACGGCGGCGACATGACCGCGCCGTTCGGTGGCTTCAAGCAGTCGGGCAACGGCCGTGACAAGTCGCTGCATGCACTGGAGAAGTACACCGAGCTGAAGGCGACCTGGATCAAGCTGTAATCGTAAGGGGCCGCTTTGCGGCCCAATCGCCGG
>NZ_JBNRIJ010000005.1:232119-238390 GCF_053557675.1 Pseudomonas sp. XP1
TCTGCCTGGGAGGCTGCAATGCGTTGGGGTACCTACTTCGCCGTACTGGCATCGGTGCTAAGCGTCGGGCTGGCACTCGGCGTGAGCATGCCGCTGGTATCCCTGCGCCTGGAAGCCTGGGGCTACGGCAGCTTCGCCATCGGCGTGATGGCCGCGATGCCGGCGCTGGGTGTACTGCTGGGTGCCAGCCTGGCCAGTCGCCTGGCCGGCTGGGTCGGCGTGCCCCCGGCCATGCGCCTGTGCCTGTGGGGCGGGGCGCTGTCGATCGGCCTGGTCGCACTGCTGCCTAGCTACCCGCTGTGGCTGCTGTTGCGCCTGCTGATCGGCATGTCGCTGACTGTGGTGTTCATCCTCGGCGAAAGCTGGATCAACCAACTGGTGGTCGAGCAATGGCGTGGCCGCCTGGTGGCGCTGTATGGCAGCAGCTACGCCCTCAGCCAGTTGGCCGGGCCGCTGGTGCTGGGCTTTCTCGGCTCGGATGACGACTTCGGCTTCTGGGCCGCGACCGGCCTGCTGCTGGTCGCGCCGATGATTCTCCTTGGCCGTGGCGGTGCGCCCAGCACAGAGGCTTGCAGCGTCACCTTCGGCGACCTGTTCGCCTTCTGCCGGCGTTTGCCGGTGATCGCCTGGGCCATTGCCCTGTTTGCCTCGTTCGAGGCAATGATCCTGACCTTGTTGCCGGTGTATTGCCTGCAGCAGGGCTTCAGCACCGAAATCGCCCTGTTCATGGTCAGTACCGTGGTGGTGGGCGATGCGGTGCTGCAGCTGCCCATCGGCGCGCTGGCCGATCACATGTCGCGGCGTACCTTGTTCACCGGCTGTGCGGTGACCCTGCTGGTATCCAGCCTGGCGATTCCGCTGCTGCTGCATACACCGGCGATCTGGCCGTTGTGGGTACTGTTCGGCGCCAGTGCCGGGGGCTTGTTCACCTTGTCGCTGGTGCTGATTGGCGAGCGCTACCGCGATGATGAACTGGTGCGGGCCAATGCCCATGTGGCGCAGCTATGGGGTATTGGCTGCCTGCTCGGGCCGTTGTTGGCCGGGGCAGGCAGCCAGTGGATCAGCGGGCATGCGTTGCCGTTGCTCATGGCTGCGGGGGCTGCGGGGTTGGTGGTGTTGACCCGGCGGCGCGGGGCCTTCGAGCCTGCTTCTGCCTGAGGCATTTTTGGGGCCGCTTTGCGGCCCATCGCGACGCAAGGCCGCTCCCACATTTGATCGGCGTACGCTGCACCTTTGTGGGAGCGGCCTTGTGTCGCGAAAGGGGCGCAGAGCGCCCCCAGCAATCGCCGCTACAACATCTTCTCCAGGCCAACCGCCTTGCTGATCCAGGCATTGAACCGCCGCCACATCCCGCCCGGTTCGGATGTCAGCATGCGCCGCCTGCCATTTTCCTCTGTCACCCATACCATCTGGTTACCCACCAGCATCGGCTGGTAGCTCAAGGCCGGGGCCATGCCCTGTACCGCCAGCGCGCGGGTGTACTCGGCCAGCTCCGGACTGTCCACCAGCACCCCGACCTCGGTATTCCACAACACCGAACGCGGATCGAAGTTGAACGAGCCGATGAAGGTCTTGCGCCGGTCGAACACGATCGCCTTGCTGTGCAGGCTCGAGTCCGAGCTGCCGTGGAAGCTCAAGCTGTGCCGGGCGCTGGGGTCGCCGGGTTGGCGACGCAGCTCGTACAGTTGCACGCCATGCTCCAGCAGCGCCCGCCGATACGGCGCATAGCCGCCATGCACTGCCGGCACGTCGGTAGCCTCAAGCGAGTTGGTCAACAGCTTGACCGAGATGCCCGCGTCGGCGCTGTGGGTCAGGTACAGCAGGCCGGACTCGCCGGGTACGAAGTACGCAGATACCAGGATCAGTTCGTGTTGCACCTTGCTCAAGTCAGGGGCCAGTTGCTGAGTCAGCAGTAGTTGCGGGTCCGGTTCGTCATCGGCCAGCACTTTGCTTGGCGCATCCCACAGCGCCTGGGCATGGGCCCAGATCAGCTCGTTGCGCCACACATCCAGGCGTGGCTGCGACTGGTAGGCCATCAAGCGGTCATACAGGGCTTTGCGCTGGGTCCTGGCTTCGGCCAGCGAGACTTCCAGGCGGTGGCGGCTGGCGCGCAGGTCGCTGGCGTCCGGGTCGCGCCAGAGGAAGTCGGTAATCGGCCGGCTCAGGGCGCTGTTCCAGTATTGGTCGAAGCTGTGACCAAGCTGTTCGGCCACCGGGCCGACGCCCAGCAAGTCGATGTCGGTGAAGTTGAGGTTGGGTTCGGCATCGAAATACTCATCGCCCAGGTTGCGCCCGCCGACGATGGCCATGCTGTTGTCCACCAGGAACAGCTTGTTGTGCATGCGCCGATGCTGACGCGACAGGTTGAACAGGCGGCCAACCGCGCGCGTCACGCCGGTGCTGCGGCCCAGGTGCAGCGGGTTGAACACACGTATCTGAATGTTCGGGTGGGCATCGAGAGTGCCCATGATGACGTCCAGGCCGTCGCTGGTGGTGTCGTCGAGCAGAATGCGCACGCGCACGCCACGGTCGGCGGCGCGCAGCAGTTCATGCACCAGGGCGCGGGTGCTGAGGCCATCGTGGACGATGTAGTACTGCAGATCGATGCTCGCCTGGGCGTTGCGGATCAGTTCGGCGCGGGCGCGGAACGCCTCGTTGCTGTTGGGCAGCAGGCGAAAGCCCGAGCGGCCACCATAGGGCGCGGCCTGGCGCAGTACCGAGCGGCCGAAGGCCGAGTCTTTGGCGGGTAGCGCCTGGCTGGTTTCGCGGGGCGTGCCGACGCTGGCACAGCCGGCAAGGCCGAGCAGTAGCACCAGCAGCAGAGGCAGAGCTCGCTGGAGTCTCAAGGGTAGATCGTCCTGTGCAGCAAAGGCTTGATAGGTTGGACCGTGGCGGGCAGCGCAAAGTTACGCGCCGGCGGTTTCTTCATCCAGTAGACGAAGGGCGGTTTCACCCACCTTGCGCACGGCGGCTTCGATCTGCGGCGTCGGCCGCGCGGCGAAGTTCATGCGTAGGCAGTGGCGGAACTTGCCCGACGCCGAGAAGATGCTGCCCACGGCAACCTGCACGTCCTGCTCCAGTAAAGCCCGGTTCAGGCGCAGCGTATCGAAATGTTCAGGTAATTCCACCCATAGCATGAAGCCACCTTGCGGCCGGCTGACCCGGGTGCCCACCGGGAAGTAGCGAGTCACCCAGTCGCTCATCAGGTCGCGGCCACGCTGGTACTGGCTGCGCATGCGCCGCACGTGGGGTTGGTAGTGCCCGCCGGCGATGAAGTCGGCAATGGCCAACTGCGGCTGGCTGGCCGTGCTGCCGGTACTGATGTACTTCATGTGCAGCACCCGCTCCAGGTAACGACCGGGCGCGACCCAGCCTATTCGCAGGCCGGGGGCGAGGGTCTTGGAGAACGAACTGCAAAGCAGCACGCGGCCGTCGTCGTCAAACGACTTGAGAGTACGTGGGCGCGGGTAGGTGTAGGCCAGGTCGCCGTATACATCATCTTCGAGTATCGCCACGTCGTAGCGCTGGGCCAGGCTCAGCAGGGCCTTCTTGCGGGCCTCGGGCATGATGTAGCCGAGCGGGTTGTTGCAGCTGGGGGTGATCTGGATGAGCTTGATCGGCCACTGCTCCAGGGCCAGTTCCAGCGCCTCGAGGCTGATGCCGGTGACCGGGTCGGTTGGGATTTCCAGGGCTTTCATGCCCAGGCCCTTGAGGGTCTGCATGGCGCCGTGGAAGCTGGGGGAGTCGACAGCGACGATATCGCCCGGCTCGCATACCGCGCGGATGCTGCATGACAGCGCCTCATGGCAGCCGGTGGTTATCACCAGGTCGCCCGGGCCCAGGCGGCAGCCGGAGTCGAGCATCAGCCGGGCCACCTGTTCGCGCAGGGCCAGGTTGCCGTGGATGTTGTCGTAGTACAGGCCGGGCATGTCCTGCCGCCTGCTCAGCTGGGCGAGGCTGCGCAGCAGTGGCTTGAGGGTGGGGCTGTCGATGTCGGGCATACCGCGGCCTAGCTGGATCACTCCTTGGCGTGGGGTGCTGCGCACCAGTTCCAGCACCTGCTCCCATTGCGAGATGTCCACCGGGCGCTGGGCCGGGCGGCTGACGGCGGGCAGGGCCGGCAGGTGACGGTGGTCGTTGACGAAGTAGCCGGACTTGGGCCTGGGCGAGACCATGCCGCTGTCTTCCAGCATGCGGTAGGCCTGCTGCACGGTGCTCAGGCTGACCCCGTGCTCCACGCTCAGGGCGCGCACTGACGGCAGGCGCTGGCCGGGGCGGTAGAGGCCCTGTTCAATGCGCGCACCGAGCAGTTCGGCAAGGTTCAGATAAAGGGTCACGGCATACTCCTTCGCTGCAATAGCGTGGCGACCAGTACAGTTGCGCCGAAAATACAGCATTCAGTAGGCCTGCGGCCAATTCTGTATGGGAATAATAAGGCTGTATTGGATCTGTATTGCGGGTAATGCCGAAGCGCATGCTTTCTTCACGGTATCAACTGAACGAGAGGATGCGGTGATGGGTGGCATGAGCGATGTGCGCTTGCAACTGTTGGCCAAGGAACTGGAAGCCGGGCAGCAAGCAAAGGTGTTCAACGCGCCGGAAGGTTTGGGGCGTTGGGGGCTGATGCTGCATCGCTGGCACACCCGCAGGGCGCTGCTGCAGTTGACCGATGACGAGTTGCGCGATATCGGGCTGAGCTGGGAGCAGGCCCGGACCGAGGGGCGTAAGCCCTTCTGGAAAGATTGATGCGATCGTTGTGGGAGTGGCCTTGTGTCGCGAAAGGGCCGCACAGCGGCCCCAGGATATTTGCATCGCTGCATGAATTGCCGGGGCTGCTTCGCAGCCCTTTCGCGACGCAAGGCCGCTCCCACAAGGGGCAGTGCGCAGCTTTCAGATCAGCTCTTTCAGGCGATGCCACAGCATCCCCAGCGCCAGCAGCGGCGAGCGCAGGTGCTTGCCGCCGGGGAAGGTGATGTGCGGCACCTTGGCAAACAGGTCGAACCGCCCGCTTTCCTGGCCGCTGATGGCTTCGCCGAGCAGACGCGCAGCCAGGTGGGTGGCGTTGAGCCCATGGCCGGAGTATGCCTGGGCGTAATACACGTTCGGCTGGCTGGCCAGGCGGCCAACCTGCGGCAGGCGGTTGGCACCGATGCCGATCATGCCGCCCCACTGGTAGTCGATGCGCACGTCGGCCAGTTGCGGGAAAACCTTGAGCATCTTTGGCCGCATGTAGGCAGCGATGTCCTTCGGGTCGCGGCCTGAATAGTGGCAGGCACCGCCGAACAACAGGCGCTGGTCGGCGGACAGGCGGTAATAGTCCAGTGCCACGCGCTGGTCACACACCGCCATGTTCTGCGGCAGCAGTGAATGGGCACGCTCCTCGCCCAGCGGCTCGGTGGCGATGATGTAGCTGCCGGCTGGCAGCACTTTGCCGCCCAGTTCGCGGTTGAGGTCGTTGTGGTAGGCGTTGCAGCACAGCACCAGGGTCTTGGCACGTACCCGGCCCTGGGCGGTGTGCACCTGTAATTCCGGGCCGTAGTCGATGCGTGTGACCTCGGACTGCTCGAACAGCTTCACGCCCAGGCGGCTGGCCACGGCAGCCTCACCCAGAGCCAGGTTGAGCGGGTGCAGGTGCCCGGAGCCCATGTCGACCAGCCCGCCGACATAGCAGTCGGCGCCGACCACGCTGTGGATATCGTCCTTGCCGACCAGGCGCAGTTCATGTGCGTAGCCGAGGCCGCGCAGTTCTTCGGCATCCTCCGCAAAGCCCAGCAGTTCGGCGGGTTTGTTGGCCAGGTCGCAGTAACCCCAGGTGAGGTCGCAGGCGATGGCATGCCTTTCGACCCGCTCGCGGACGATCTGCACGGCTTCCAGGCCCATCAGTTTAAGGCTGCGCACGCCTTCCTCGCCGATGACCGGGAGGAACTGTTCCAAGCCGTGGCCGACGCCACGTATCAGTTGCCCACCATTGCGCCCGCTGGCGCCCCAACCGAGCTTGCGCGCCTCCAGCAGGATGACCGAGAAGCCGCGCTCGGCCAGTTCGATGGCGGTGTTCAGGCCCGAGTAACCGCCGCCTACGATGCACACGTCGGCGCTGTGCTCGCCTTGCAGGAAGGAGTGGTCGGGGTGTGGCGCGCTGCTGGCGGCGTAATAGGAGGCGGCATGCTGCGCGCTGTGGATCATTGGGCAGGTCCTGAGGCTGGTGGGCTGAGGGGGAGGAGGATAAGCCGGGGCTTTGGGGAGGGGCAACCGGCCTCATCGCCGGCAAGCC
>NZ_JBNRIJ010000005.1:238526-245832 GCF_053557675.1 Pseudomonas sp. XP1
CTGCAACCGCCACAAGATCCACTTCCTGCGCGAACTCATCCCTTCCTTCGAGTGCGAGCCCGGCTGCCACGACTGCTGCGGCCCGGTCACAACTTCGGCGGAAGAAATGGCCCGCCTGCCGCGCAAGTCCCAGGCCGAGCAGGACGCCGCCCTGGAGCGCCTGGACTGTGTGCACCTGGGTCCCAACGGCTGCACGGTGTATGAAGAACGCCCGATGATCTGCCGCCTGTTCGGCACCACCCCGCGGCTGGCCTGCCCGCGTGGCCGTGGCCCTGAACAGATGATCGAACCCGCTGCCGAGCAGCTGGTCCACCAGTTCATTGCCACCACCCGCCAGGTGCTGGTCTGACTCAGTCCGGGATCGGCAGGCAAAGGCTCTCCTTCACCTCTTCCATCACGATGTAGCTCTTCGATTCGCGCACGTGCGGCAGCTTCAGCAGGATGTCGCCGAGCAGCTTGCGATACGAGGCCATCTCGGAAATACGCGCCTTCACCAGGTAATCGAAGTCGCCTGAAACCAGGTGGCATTCCAGCACGTGGGGCAGCTTCAGCACAGCGCGGCGGAACTCCTCGAAGGTGTCGCCCGATTTGTAGTCCAGGCTGATTTCCACGAACACCAGCAGGCTGCCCTTGAGGTGCTGCGGGTTCAGGCGGGCGTTGTAGCCCATGATGATGCCCTCGCGCTCCAGGCGGCGGACCCGCTCGGTGCAAGGGGTGGTGGAAAGCCCAACTTTCTCGCCCAGTTCGGTGAAGGAAATACGCCCGTCATTCTGCAGGATACGCAGGATGTTACGGTCGATCTTGTCCAGTTCACGCTTGCTCTGGTGCTGGGTTCTCATAGGGGATGCCCCTCCGTGAAAGGCGATTTTGCCGAGAATTCTCGCCAATAATAGGCTTTTATATAGTGAATTGCACTGCGTTCAAATTCCTATACTGCGCGCATTCATGCCATTTCAATAAAAGTCTGCGGCGCGCCGCGTGCGAGGGATAAAACGATGCGAGTTCTGGTACTTGGTAGCGGTGTGATCGGAACCGCCAGTGCCTACTATCTGGCCCGACAAGGTTTCGAAGTGACGGTGGTCGATCGCCAGCCGGCGGTGGCCATGGAAACCAGCTTTGCCAACGCAGGCCAGATCTCGCCCGGCTATGCCTCGCCCTGGGCCGCCCCAGGCGTGCCGCTGAAGGCCATCAAATGGTTGCTGGAGCGCCACGCGCCTCTGGCCATCAAGCTCACCGGCGACGTCGACCAGTACCTGTGGATGGCACAGATGCTGCGCAACTGCACCGCCAGCCGTTACGCGGTGAACAAGGAGCGCATGGTGCGACTGTCCGAGTACAGCCGTGACTGCCTCGACGAGCTGCGCGCCGAAACCGGTATTGCCTACGAAAACCGCAGCCTGGGGACTACCCAGCTGTTCCGTACTCAAGCCCAGGTAGATGCCGCAGCCAAGGACATTGCCGTGCTGGAACAGTCCGGCGTGCCTTACGAGCTGCTCGACCGCGACGGCATTGTCCGCGTCGAGCCGGCCCTGGCTGGCGTCAAGGACATCCTGGCCGGCGCCCTGCGCCTGCCCAACGACCAGACTGGCGACTGCCAGCTGTTCACCACCAAGCTTGCCGAAATGGCCGTGAAGCTGGGTGTGGAGTTCCGTTTCGGTCAGGACATCCAGCGCTTGGACTTTGCGGGTGACCGTATCAATGGCGTGTGGATCGATGGCAAGCTGGAAACCGCCGACCGTTACGTGCTGGCGCTGGGCAGCTACTCGCCGCAGATGCTCAAGCCGCTGGGCATCAAGGCCCCGGTGTACCCGCTGAAGGGGTACTCGCTGACCGTGCCGATCACCAACGGCGACATGGCCCCGACCTCGACCATTCTCGACGAGACCTACAAGGTCGCCATCACCCGTTTCGACAACCGCATCCGCGTCGGCGGCATGGCTGAAATCGCCGGTTTTGACCTGTCGCTGAACCCGCGTCGGCGCGAAACGCTGGAGATGATCGTCAACGACCTTTATCCTCGCGGCGGTGACCTGAGCCAGGCCAGCTTCTGGACCGGCCTGCGCCCGGCTACCCCGGATGGCACGCCGATCGTTGGTGCCACGGCGTTCCGCAACCTGTTCCTGAACACCGGTCACGGTACTTTGGGCTGGACCATGGCGTGCGGCTCCGGTCGCCTGCTGGCCGACCTGATTGCGCGCAAGAAGCCGCAGATCAGTGCCGAAGGCCTGGACATTTCCCGTTATGGCAACAGCCCGGAAGTTGCCAAGCACGGGCAGACTGCGCCGGCTCACCAGCAGTAATAGCCTGCACCGGCCTCTTCGCGGCTAAAGCCGCTCTCACAGGGATCGCATGTGCTTGGGCATTGTGCGGTCCCCTGTGGGGGCGGCTTTAGCCGCGAAGAACCCAACACCGTTTTCAACCTGTGAACCACCATAAGGCAGCCGCCATGCGTCCCGCCCGCGCTCTGATCGACCTCCAGGCCCTGCGCCACAACTACCGTCTGGCCCGTGAACTGACCGGTGCCAAAGCCCTCGCCGTGATCAAGGCCGACGCCTACGGTCACGGCGCCGTGCGTTGCGCCCTGGCCCTGGAGGCCGAAGCAGACGGCTTTGCCGTGGCCTGCATCGAAGAAGCGTTGGAGCTGCGCGCCGCCGGTATCAAGGCCCCGGTACTGCTGCTGGAAGGCTTCTTCGAAGCCAGCGAACTGGCCCTGATCGCCGAGCACGACCTGTGGTGCGTGGTGCACTCGCTGTGGCAACTGGAAGCGATCGAAAAGACCCAGCTGCACAAGCCGCTCACCGTCTGGCTCAAGCTCGACAGCGGCATGCACCGCGTCGGCCTGCACCCCAAGGATTACCACGAGGCCTACCAGCGCCTGCTGGCCAGCGGCAAGGTCGCGCGCATCGTGCTGATGAGCCACTTCGCTCGCGCCGACGAACTGGAGGCCGACGCTACCGCCCAGCAGATTGCCGTGTTCGAGGCCGCTCGCCAGGGCCTGGCCGCCGAGTGCAGCCTGCGCAACTCCCCCGGTGTGCTGGGCTGGCCGCAGGCCCCCAGCGACTGGGTGCGCCCGGGCCTGATGCTGTACGGCGCCACTCCGTTCGAAGTGGCCCAGGCCGAGGCCGAGCGCTTGCAACCGGTGATGACCCTGCAATCGCGGGTGATCAGCGTGCGCGAGCTGCCTGCCGGCGAGCCGGTGGGCTATGGCGCCAAGTTCGTCAGCCCAAGGCCAACCCGCGTTGGCGTCGTTGCCATGGGCTATGCCGATGGCTACCCACGCCAGGCGCCCAACGGTACCCCGGTACTGGTCGCCGGCAAGCGCGCCCAACTGATCGGTCGAGTGTCGATGGACATGCTCAGTATCGACCTGACCGATGTGCCGGAAGCCACCGTAGGCAGTCCGGTCGAACTGTGGGGCAAGCATGTGCTGGCCAGTGAAGTGGCGGCGCACGCGGGTACCATTCCGTACCAGATTTTCTGCAACCTGAAGCGGGTACCTCGGGACTACGTCGGCGAATGACACGCTGAAGCGGACAGGTTGAGGGGCGGTGTGTTGTAAATACTGAACGGCATTGCCATGATATCGTTCACATCCACCCCCCTTTCCACCGTTTCAGGAGGCTCCAGCTTTGGACGTCGGCGAACGACTGCAAGCCATCCGCAAGCTCAAGGGCCTGTCCCAGCGTGAACTCGCCAAGCGTGCCGGCGTGACCAACAGCACCATCTCGATGATCGAGAAGAACAGCGTGAGCCCGTCGATCAGCTCGCTGCGCAAGGTGCTGAGCGGCATTCCCATGTCCATGGTCGAGTTCTTTTCGGTCGAACTGGAACCTGAAAGCCCCACGCAGATCGTTTACAAGGCCCATGAGCTGATCGACATCTCCGACGGTGCGGTGACCATGAAGCTGGTCGGCAAGTCGCACCCCAACCGTGCCATCGCCTTTCTCACCGAGGTGTATCCACCGGGTGCCGATACGGGGGCCGAAATGCTTACCCACGACGGCGAAGAAACCGGCATCCTGCTTGAAGGCCGCCTTGAGCTGGTGGTCGGCAACGAGATCTTCATCCTTGAAGAGGGTGACAGCTACTACTTCGAAAGCACCCGCCCGCACCGCTTTCGCAACCCGTTCGACCGGCCGGCGCGGCTGATCAGTGCGGCGACGCCTTCAAACTTTTGATCCAGCGCAGTGCATTGATTCGGCAATACCCCTTTCCTGTGTGGGGTCGTTTCACGGCCTCTGGGTTCCCGCTATACTTTTCAACGCTCGCCGATCCGTGGCCGCGAGCGTGATTAGCCACCATGAGGGTGTTCGCGTGAACCAAATCAAGAAGATGCTGGCCGTACCAGCAGCCGTATTCGCCCTCTGGGCAATGAGCGCAACCGCTGCGACCAGCGATGACATCGCCAAGCGCCTGGAGCCGGTTGGCCAGGTGTGCGTCCAGGGCCAAGAGTGCAAGGGCATGGAAGTGGCCGCCGCCGCTGGTGGCGGTGGTGCCAAGACGCCGGACGAGATCATCGCCAAGCACTGCAATGCCTGCCATGGCTCCGGCCTGCTCGGTGCACCGAAGATTGGCGATACCGCGGCGTGGAAGGAACGCGCCGACCACCAGGGCGGCCTGGACGGCATCCTGGCCAAGGCCATTACCGGCATCAACGCCATGCCACCGAAAGGCACCTGCGCGGACTGCTCGGATGATGACCTGAAAGGGGCGATCAAGAAGATGTCCGGGCTGTGAGAAACAGCTGAATTGCATGAGGCCCGCCATTGATGGCGGGCTTTGTTTTTGTGGTGCCTGTACCGGCCCTTTCGCGGCTAAAGCCGCTCCAACCACCCCTTCAAGTATCACCATACAAGCGGCTTTAGCCGCAAACGGGCCGGCACAGGCAACCAACCCACCTAAGCCCATGTCCAACCCCTGAACCCATGGATGTCTCAGGAGGCCCCGATGCACCTCTGCTCCATCGACCAGGCCGTCGAGCAAGTCCTGTCGCGCCTGCCAGCCCACATCCACATGGGCCTGCCGCTGGGCCTGGGCAAGCCCAACGCCTTCGTCAATGCGCTTTACACCCGCATCCGCGATCTGCCTGAACGGCAGCTGACCATCTACACGGCCCTGTCCCTCGGCCGCCCGCCACTGGGTGACGGTTTGCAACGGCGCTTTCTCGAACCCTTTGTCGACCGCGTTTTTGCCGACTACGAAGAACTCGCCTACCTCACCGACCTGCGCAACGACTCGTTGCCATCCAACGTTCGCGTCGAGCAGTTCTTCATGCAGCCCGGCAGCCTGCTGCACAGCGCGTCGGCCCAGCAGAGCTACATCAGCAGCAACTACAGCCACGCCGCACGCGACATCAACTCCAAGGGCCTGAACCTGATCGCACAGCTGGTGGCCGCCACCCCCGAGAGGCCGGTGCACCTGAGCCTGGCCTGCAACCCCGACATCACCCTCGACCTGCTGCCAATGATCGCCAAGCGTCGCGCCGCCGGCGAGACTATCCTCATGCTCGGCCAGGTGCATGCCGAGCTGCCTTACATGCCGGGTGACGCCGAGCTACCCATCGATACGTTCGACCTGCTGATCGATACAGCCGAGCAACGCCGCCTGTTCTCCACGCCGAACATGCCGGTCAACACCCAGGACCACTGCATTGGCCTGCACGCCAGCAGTCTGGTTCGCGACGGCGGCACGCTACAGATCGGCATTGGTGCCATGGGCGATGCGGTAGCTGCCGCATTGCTGGCGCGCCAGGGTGACAACGCTGGTTATCGTGCCGTGCTCGACGCGCTGGGTGCTGGCTCGTGGCAAGCGCTGATCAAACGGGAAGGGGGGTTGGACACCTTCGTCCAAGGCTTCTACGGCTGCAGCGAGATGTTCGTCAACGGCCTGCTGGCGCTGGCCGAAGCGGGTCTGTTGCGGCGCCCGGCGGACGAGCAGGGGGCGGCAGTGCTGCATGGCGGTTTCTTCCTCGGCCCCCAAGCGTTCTACCAGCGCTTGCGCGACATGCCACTGGAGCAACGTGCACGGTTTGCCATGACTCGTATCAGCTTCATCAACGAGCTGTATGGGCAGGAGGAGCTCAAGCGCCGCCAACGCCGTGATGCGCGCTTCATCAACACTGTATTCGGCATGACCCTGCTCGGCGCTGGGGTGGCCGACCAGCTGGAGGATGGTCGGGTACTCAGTGGCGTGGGCGGACAATACAACTTCGTCGCCCAGGGCCATGCGCTGGAGAGTGGGCGTTCGATCCTGCTGCTGCGCAGCTGGCGTGAGGCGGGTGGGGAGGTGACCTCGAACCTGTTCTGGAACTATGGCCATTGCACCATCCCCCGGCACCTGCGCGATATCGTTGTGACCGAGTATGGCATTGCCGACCTGCGTGGGCAGACCGACAGCGAGGTGATTGCGCGGTTGCTGGCGGTATGTGATTCGCGGTTCCAGCAGGGGCTGATCGAGCAGGCAAAGGACGCCGGCAAGCTGGCCAAAGATTTTCAACTGGAGGCGTGCTTTGCCGACAATACGCCGCAGCGGCTGGAGGCAATCCGGGCGCGGCACTCGCGGTTTTTCCCGGAGTATCCGCTGGGCACGGACTTTACGGCTGAAGAGCGGGATTTGCTGCGGGCACTGAACTGGTTGAAGAGCAAGTTCAAGCTGAGCGAGCTATTGGAGCTGGGCAAGGCAGCGCTGGATGCGCCGGGGCCGGAGGGCTATGCGAGGCACCTTGTGCGGATGCAGCTGGATCAGCCGCAGGGGTTGAAGGAAGAGCTTTACCAGCGGTTGCTGCTGGCTGGGTTGGCGGCAACCGGATGAGTTTCCGGGGCTGCTTTGCAGCCATCGCCGGCAAGCCAGCTCCCACAGGTATGGACTGCCCCCAAGAAGTTGGACACCAATCCAACCCTTGGGGGATCTATGGGTAAATACACAGAGCAGTTCAAGCTCACGGCTATCACCGCTTACCTAGAGGGCAGCCGGGGCTTTCGCAAGGTGGCACAACACTTTGGCATCGATTTCAGCCTGCTTCGGCGCTGGGTTGCTGGCTACCAAGTCGATGCCAGCCTCAGCCCTCGCTCGCATGGTCGCCGCTACACCGAGGAATTCAAGCGGCGGGTGCTCAAGTACATGCTTGAGCATCGCCTGTCCCTGCGCCAGACAGCGGCGCACTTTGACCTTGGACAGTCCTCACAGATAGGCATTTGGCTGCGGCAGCACTACAGTGGCAGTTCTGTAGCCACTCTCGCCAAACAAAGAAAATCAGCCGTGCCGAAGAAAATTAAGCCCATCAAGCCGACAGACACCAATGACGCAG
>NZ_JBNRIJ010000006.1:0-19764 GCF_053557675.1 Pseudomonas sp. XP1
GGGTAAACCCGCTCCCACAGGAACTGTGCAAACCTTGAGACTTGCACAGTTCCTGTGGGAGCGGGTTTACCCGCGAAAGGGCCAGTGCAGGCTAGCGCAGAAGCGACTGGATCTGCTCGTGCAAGGTATCCAGGTCGAACGGCTTGGCCAGGATCGGTGCCTTGCGGGTGATCGGGCTGCCGGATTCGAGAATCTCCGCCGGGTAGCCGCTGATGAAGATCACCTTCAGGTCCGGCCGCAATTTCACCGCCGGCTCGGCAATGTCCACCCCGGAAATCCCGCCCGGCAAGCGGAAGTCCGTCACCATCAGGTCCAGGTGCGGCTTGCTCGCCAGGATCGCGAATGCCTGTTCACCATCTTCGGCCACCAGCACGTGGTAGCCCTCCCCTGCCAGGTAATCACGCAGGATCATGCGAATCGCCGGTTCGTCCTCGACCACCAGTACTACGTCTTGTGCATCTTCACTCATGTCAACGCCTTGAAATACTTACAGCTGGCCATCAGACCCCAGTCTCAGGCAGAGGTTGCCCGTGCCTGGTCGTTTTGTTGTTCGTAGGTTGCCAGTGGCAATTGCAAGGTGAAGGTGGCCCCTTTGCCCTCTTCACTCTGCACCAGTATGCGCCCGCCATGGGCCTGGACGATCTGCTCCGATATGTACAGCCCCAGGCCCAACCCACCACTGGCTTGCTGGGTGGCGACCCGCTCGAACTGCTGGAAGATGCGCTGCTGGTTGGCCACGCAGATGCCGATGCCATGGTCCTGCACCTGTACGCAAGCCAGGCCGTCCTGCTCGAACACCCGTACCTGCACCGGCTTGCGCTCACCATAACGCAAGGCATTGGACAACAGGTTGGCCAGCACCTGCTCGATGCGAAACTCGTCCCACTCGCCTTGCAGCGGCTCGCAGCGCTGCAACTCGATATGGGTTTCCAGTGCGCTGGCCTGGGCGGCAAAGTTCTCCACCAGGCCACGCACCAGCAGGCTCAGGTCGAACGCCTTGGGCCGCAGCGACAGTTTGCCGGTGCGGATGCGCGACACATCGAGCATGTCTTCGACCAGGCGGATCAGGCTGTTGATCTGGCGCTCGTCGCGCTCGACCATGGCCTGCAGCTTGTCGCCGCTGAAGGCGGCCAGGTTGCCGCGTGCCAGGTGCAGCTTGCGCAGCTGGGTTTCCAGGATCAGGCCATTGAGAGGGGTGCGCACCTCATGGGACACGATCGACATGAAGTCATCGCGCATACGCACGGCATGTTCCAGTTCAGCCCGCGCCGTTTGCAGCTGGGCCAGCAGCAGCTCCTGCTCCTGGCGGCTGCGTTCAAGGGCCTCCAACTGGCGGTCGAGCACCTTGCGCTGGCGGTACAGATCGACGAACACCGACACTTTGCTCTTCACCGCCAGGGTGTCGAGCGGCTTGTGCAGGAAGTCCACCGCGCCGCTTTCATAACCCTTGAACGCGTAGTTCATCTCGCGCCCGGCGGCAGTGACGAACACGATGGGGATGTTGCGGGTCTTTTCCGTGCCGCGCATCAGCTCGGCCAGCTCGAAACCGTTCATGCCCGGCATCTGCACGTCGAGGATGGCCAGGGCGAACTCGTGCTCGAGCAACAGCGACAACGCTGCCTCGGCCGACTGGGCCTGGTGCACCTCGCGGTCTTGGCCCTGGATCAGGGCGTCGAGGGCCAGCAGGTTTTCTGGCAGGTCGTCGACGATCAGCAGTTTTGCGATGGTGTGGCTTAGCATGCGCTGGGTTCCAGGGCCGCGAGCAATCGCTCGATGCCACTCAGAGAAAGAATATGGTCGGGCTGGTGCAGGGCCAGTGCGGCCTCCGGCATCAGCGCCACCTGTGCGTCGCAAGGGTCCTGGACCACGGTCCGTCCCCCGTTGCGCTTGATATAGGCCAGGCCTTCGGCGCCATCTTCGTTGGCGCCGGTGAGCAGCATGCCCAGCAGGCCGGCTCCGTAGGCATCGGCCGCCGACATGAACAGGTAGTCGATCGCCGGCCGGGAAAAATGCACCGGCGGCTCCTGGCTCAGCGACAGGGTCAGGTCACGCTCCACGGACAGGTGGTAACCCGGCCCGGCCACGTAGATCTGCCCGGCGCGCAGCGGCTGCTTGTCACGGGCTTCGCACACTGGCCGCCGCAGGCGGCGCTGCAGCACTTCGGCCAGCTGGCTGTGGCGGTCATCCGGCAGGTGCAGCACACATATCACCGGAATGGCGACGCCGGCCGGCAATGCGCCCAGCACGCTGAACAGCGCCGTCACGCCGCCCGCAGAGGCGCCGACTACCATCGCGCGTACGCCTTTCATGACTTGCGGTAGATCCGTTCGGGCTTGACCAGCGGCTCGAAACGCTCGCTGTAGGCGGAAAAATCCACCGATTCCTTGCTGCCCAGCACCAAAAAGCCGCGGTGACACAGCGACTCGTGGAACAGGCCCAGGGCGCGGTCCTGCAGCTCCTTGTTGAAGTAGATGAGCACGTTGCGGCACGACACCAGCTGGGTTTCGGAAAACACGCTGTCGGTGGCCAGGCTGTGGTCGGCGAAGGTCACGTTGTCACGCAAGGTACTATCCATGATGGCGTTGCCGTAGGCCGCGGTGTAGTACTCGGCAAAGTCACGCCGGCCGCCTGCGATGCGATAGTTTTCGGCGTACTCGTGCATGCTCTGCATCGAATAGATGCCCTGCTTGGCCTTGTCCAGCGAATGCGGATTGATGTCGGTGGCATAAATGATGGTGCGTTCCAGCAGGCCCTCCTCGCGCAGCAGGATGGCCATCGAATACACCTCCTCGCCCGTGCTGCAACCGGCAATCCACACCTTGATCGAAGGCCAGGTGCGCAGCAGCGGCACCACTTCGTTGCGCAGCGCCAGGTAGTGCCCCGGGTCGCGGAACATCTCGCTGACCGGGATCGTCAGGTACTGCAGCAACTGCATGAACATGCCAGGGTCGTGCAGCACGCGCTCCTGCAGCGCCGACACCGTGAGGCAGTCGAACTGGCGCAGCGCATGCAGGATCCGACGCTTGATCGACGCGCCGGAATAGTTGCGGAAATCGTAGCTGTACTTGAGGTAGATGGCCTCGATCAGCAAGCGGATTTCGATATCGGTGTTACGTTCGCTAGTCAAATTCGCTCCAGTTGCGGCAGCCACACACGGATCAGCGAGAACAAACGGTCCAGGTCGATCGGTTTGGCCAGGTAATCGTTGGCGCCGGCCTGCAGGCAACGCTGCTGGTCATCCTTCATCGCCTTGGCGGTCACGGCAATGATCGGCAGCTTGCGCCAGCGCGATTGCTGGCGGATCAGCCGAGTGGCCTCGAAGCCGTCCATCTCCGGCATCATCACGTCCATCAGCACCAGGTCGATGTCGTCATGCTGCTCCAGGCGCTCGATGGCTTCGCGGCCGTTGCGGCCGATTTCGACGATCGCACCCTTGTGCTCCAACGCGCTGGTGAGGGCGAAGATGTTGCGCACATCGTCGTCCACCAGCAACACCTTGCGGCCTTCGAATACCTTGTCGCGGCTGCGCGCGGTCTTGAGCATGCGCTGGCGTTCGTTGGACAACTGCGACTCGACCTTGTGCAGGAACAGCGTCACTTCGTCCAGCAGGCGCTCCGGCGAACGGGCGCCCTTGATGATGATGGAGCGCGAATACTTGAGCAGATCGGCTTCTTCTTCGCGGGTCAGGTTGCGCCCGGTATACACGATCACCGGCGGGAAGGCACGGATATCCTCGGCGGTCATGCGCTTGAGCAGCTCGTTGCCGAGCATGTCGGGCAGCTTGAGGTCGATGATCATGCAGTCGTAGATGTTCTCGCGCAGCAACGCCAGGGCATCCTGGGCCATGGCCACGGCGGTGATCTCGACATCGTCGTCGCCGATCAGGCGCGCAATGCTCTCGCGCTGCAGGTCGTCGTCCTCGACCAGCAGGATGTGCTTGAGCTTCTGGGTCAGCTTGGCCTCCAGGCGGGCGAACACTTCCTTCAGTTGTTCGCGGCTGGTGGGCTTGACCGCGTAGCCTACTGCGCCCATGTGCATGGCAGCCTCGACCCGGTCCTCCACCGAAATGATATGCACCGGGATGTGCCGGGTGCTCGCCTGCTCCTTCAGGCGTTGCAGCACGGTCAGGCCGGAATGGTCAGGCAGGCGCATGTCCAGCAGGATGGCATCGGGGATGTACTGGGCGGCCAGTTCGAAGCCCTCGTCGGCGCCCTGCGCCACCAGGCAGCTGTAGCCCAGCTCGTGGGCCAGGTCGAAGAGGATGCGGGCGAAATTCGGTTCGTCCTCGATAACCAGAATGCAGCGGTTGCCGAACGGCGCACGCTCGCGGTCGTCGTCAAACACCGGTGCCTGCCGTTTCGGCGCCGCCACCGCCGGTGCCTGCGGCGGGGGTGGCAGGCTGTCGACCGCCGGGCGCAGGCTGAGCGGCTCGATATCCTGCGCCACCCGCTCATAGCGCTCCGGCAGGATCAGGCTGAACACGCTGCCCTGGCCGGGGCTGCTGTCGACGTTGATCTGCCCGCCCAGCAGGTGCGCCAGGTCGCGGGAAATGGACAGGCCAAGGCCGGTACCGCCATAACGGCGGTTGCTGGTGCCATCGACCTGGTGGAAGGCGCCGAAGATTGCCTGCTGCTGGTCGGCGGCGATGCCGATGCCGGTATCGCGCACGGCGAAGACGATGCCGGTGCCAGGCTGGTAACCGATGTTCAGGCTGACCTGGCCGCGCTCGGTGAACTTGATGGCGTTGGACAACAGGTTCTTGAGAATCTGCTCCAGCCGCTGGCGGTCGGTGAAAAGAGTGGCCGGCACCTGCGCCTCGGCGGTCACCTCGAAGGCCAGCCCCTTGTGCCCGGCCAACGGCTCGAACATGCCACGCAGGCCTTCGACCAGGCGTTCCACCTGGGTGTTTTCGGGGCGCACTTCGAGCTTGCCGGCTTCCACCTTGGCGATGTCGAGAATGTCGTTGATCAGGTTGAGCAGGTCGTTGCCGGCCGAATAGATGGATTCGGCGAACTTGACCTGCTCGTCGCTGAGGTTGCCCTCGCCGTTCTCCGCCAGCAGCTTGGCCAGGATCAGCGAACTGTTCAACGGCGTGCGCAGCTCGTGGGACATGTTGGCGAGGAATTCGGACTTGTACTTGCTCGAACGCTGCAGCTCCTCGGCGCGCGCCTGCAGCTCGTCCTGGGCCTGGAGCAGTTCGTCGTTCTTGCGGTCCAGCGCCTCGGTGCGCTCGGACAGTTGCTCGTTGGTCTGCTCCAGTTCCGCCTGCTGGGTTTCCAGGTGGGCCTGGGACTCCTTGAGCACGCGGGATTGCTCTTCGAGCTCTTCGTTGGCGGTTTTCAGCTCTTCCTGCTGCACTTGCAGCTCTTCGTTCAGTTGCTGGGTCTCGGCCAGCACTTCCTGCAGGCGTTGCCGGTAGCGAGCGCTTTCGATGGAGATACCGAGGTTGCCACGGACCCGCTGCAGCATCTCTTCGTCACGCTCCTGCAGCGGCCGCAGGAAGCCCAGCTCCAGCACGCCGTTGATCTGCCCGTCATCGCTGCAGGGCATCAGCATGGCACTGCGCGGCAGGCCCCGGCCCAGGCCGGAACTGAGGTGGAAATAGCCTTCGGGCAAGTCGTCCAGGCGCAGCAGCCGCGCTTCGCGCACGGCCTGGGCCAGCAGGCCTTCGTGATCGCCCAGCACCTGCTCGCGTGCCTGCTCCTCGGCATCCAGGCCATAGCTGGCCACACGCACCAGGCGGCCATGTTCGTCGCGCACATACAACGCGCCGACCACGCTGCCCAGGTAACCGGCGAAGAAGCGCAGGATGTTGTCACCGAGCATGGGCAGGGTCAGCTGGCCGAGCACCTGTTCGGCCAGTTGCGTTTGCCCGTTGCGCAGCCATGCCTGGTATTCCAGGTGTTCGGCCGCGCGCTGCTGGGCTTTCAGGTTTTCGTCATAGCTACCGGACAGCGCCAGCAGGTCGCGCCGCCCGAGGTAGGCCAGCAAGGCGCTGAGGCCGACGATGAACAGCACGAAGGACGACATGACCGTGACGGTCACACTGTTGACCCGCTCGTTGCGCGCCATGCGCAACTGTTGTTCGCTGGCGATCAGGTTGTCGAACTCCTTGCGGATCTCGTCGGTCAGGCGCTTGCCGCGGCCGTTGCCGATCAAGGCGCTGTAATCACCCTGGCTGCGGCGCAAGTTGATCATCTCGCTGCCGAAGGTGTTCCACGCCTGCTGCAGGGCGATCAGCCGGTCGATGCGTTCGACCTGCTGCGGGTTGTCCTCGACCATGCCGCGCAGGCTCTGCAGGCTGCCGAAGATGCGTGGCTTGGCCACCTCGTAGGGGTCGAGGAAACGCTCGTCGCCGGTGATGAGGAAGCCACGCATGCCGGTTTCCATGTCGATCGACAGTTTGACCGTTTCGTTGGCATTGCCGATCACCCGGTCGGTGTGCTCGACCCACTGCAAGGCCGAAAGCAGGTAGTTGATCACCGCGACGAAGGCAACGGCCCCCAGCAGGCCAACCCCCAGGGGTAGGCCGACGTTGCGGCTCAACAGCTTGCGGAAGCTCCGCTGGTCCATCGTGGCTGCTTGAATCATGTGAAAACGCCCGAGCAAGTAAAGTCCATTGAAAGTGTGGCAAATCGATCGTTGTAGTTGTCTGCCGCTGCTCTGTCCCGTAAAGCGAGTCTAACCAGCTTTGACGGGTCTGGCAGGGCATTTAGCCAGTATTTGAAGGTAGCGTGCGCCAAACGTTCCATCTGATTGCAGTGCCCGGTATCCTCGGGAACTTCTGCTGCCATCTGGAGCACAGATTAAAGACATTCATTAGCACAGGATCCGAACCATGCACCTTCTGGTAGTCGAAGACGACGACATCGTACGCATGCTGATGGTCGAAGTGCTCGACGAACTGGGCTACACGGTCATCGAGGCGGCCAGTGCCGACGCGGCGCGGCGCATTCTCGAGGACCCGGGCCAGGAGTTGGCGCTGATGCTGACCGACGTGGGGCTGCCGGACATGCGCGGCGAAGAGTTGGCCGGCAGGGCGCGCGAGCTGCGCCCGCTGCTGCCGGTGCTGTTCGCCAGTGGCTATGCCGAGAACATCAAAGTGCCGGAGGGCATGCACCTGATCGGCAAGCCGTTCAGCATCGACCAGTTGCGGGAGAAGGTGCAGGCCCTTCTGGGTAACCCCTGAAGTCGGCGTCTCCTGCTTCGCGGGCTTGCCCGCTCTCACAGGGAACGCGCGCCCCTGAAGCTGGCGCTGTACCTGTGGGAGCGGGTTCACCCGCGAAAGGGCCGGAACAGGTACCACACCTCACAGCTCCCTGCGCAACAGGTAGCTATCCATGATCCACCCTTTGCGCGCCCGCTCCCGCTCACGCACTTCCACTATCTGCGCCTTTACCGCCTGCAATGGCCCGGCAATCAGCACCTCATCCGCGGTCCCAAGGTACGCCCCCCAGTAGATCATCAATGCCGGATCATCGAGCCGGGCAAACGCGCACTGCCCGTCGAGCATCACCAGCACATTGTCGATCTGCCCCTGCCCGGCCAGGCGCCGCCCTGGCAATACGGTCAACGGCTCACCGATGCGGTTGAGCGGCACCTGATGGCGCGCCGCCAACGCCTGCACGCTGCTGATGCCCGGAATTACCCGCAGGCGCAGCGCCACACCACGCTCGCGGACCAGGCCAAGTATGCGCAGGGTGCTGTCGTAAAGCGTCGGCTCGCCCCACAGCAAAAAAGCGCCGGTTTCACCGTCGCCTATCTCCTGTTCGATCAGTTGGGCATACAGCGCTGCGCGCTGCCGGTGCCAGTCCTGCACCGCGCCCAGATAGTCATCCGCCTGGCCATCGCGTGCAGGGTCGGCCACCTGTACCAGGCGGTAGCCGCCCTCGGGCCTGTAGCGTTGCAGGATGGCCTTGCGCAGGTGCACCAGTTCGTCCTTGTCGCCGCCCTTGTCGAGTACGAAGAACACGCTGGCCTGGCGCAGCGCATCGACCGCCTCGTAGGTGACCTGGCGCGGGTCACCCGGGCCGATGCCGATCAACAACAGGTCTTTCATTGCCCTGCCCTTTGCGGGAACCAGCAGCCATTGTCAGGTGGCTGCCGGTATTTGGCAAAGCGCCCCATCAGAAGACGGAGAAGTTGTAGCTGACAATGACCCGAGTCTCGTCCATGTCACGCGCCCACTTTTCATAGTTGCTGCGGTAAGTGGAATTACGCAGGCGCACACTGACATCCTTGAACGTGCCACTTTGCACCTGGTACTTGAACTCGGTGTCGCGTTCCCACTCTTTGCCTTCGGCCGTGCTGCCCGGCACCTTGATATTGTCACCGTTGATGTAGCGGGTGAAGAAGGTCAGGCCGGGCACGCCCAGGGCCTTGAAGTCATAGTCATAACGCACCTGCCAGGAACGTTCCTGGGCGGCGGCGAAATCGTTGACCTGGGCATAGTTGACCAGGTAGGGGTTGGTGCCATCCAGGTATGGCATGGCACTGTCGCCATACATGCGCTGCCAGCCGGCACTGAGCTTGTGGCCACCCAGGCTGTAGCCGAGCATGCCGCTGAACGCGCGATGGTCGATTTCGCCGGCGCGGGCATTGCCGATGTCGTCACTCTTGATCAAGCGCAGGTCTGCCGTCAGGCTGCCCACGGCCAATGGCTGGCTGGCCACCAGGCCGAGGAAGTGCTGGCGGTAGATGTTCTCCAGCTTGGCCACCTGGTACTGGGCGCTGAAGCGCTCGTTGAAACGGTAATCGACACCGGCCAGGTCAAAGTGATCAGCCTCGATATCGCAGGCATAGCGCTTGTTCTTGCAATGCACGCGAATGTCCTGGCGGTCGGTGGAATCCCGTGCGGTGTACTTGTCCAGGCGGGCCAAGGTGAACTTCAGGTCGCGCACTTCTTCGGAGGTGAGCATGGCGCCATGGAACATGGTCGGTAGCAGGCGACCATCGTTGTACTTGAGCAGCGGCAAATCCGGCATCATCGAACCGTACTTGAGCACGGTATTGGAAACCTTGACCTTGGCCGCCAGGCCCATCTTCGCGTACTGGTCCGCCGAGTGCCGTGGGTCATGGCCGGAAGACGGCAACAGGCCGCTGTTACTGTCCGCCGGGCTGGAGTCAAGTTTGAAGCCGAACATGCCCAGCGCATCCACACCAAAACCTACCGGCCCCTGCGTATAACCCGACTGTACATTGAGGATGAAACCTTGTGCCCATTCTTCGCGTTTGGACGCACCCTGGCTGGAACTGCTGTGGCCGTCACGAAAATCCCGGTTGAAATAGACATTGCGTGCTTCGACCTTTGCACTGCTGTCTTCAAGAAAACCGGCGGCCTGGGCATTGACGCCGGCACACAACAGGAACAGGCCGGCAACACGACGCCCGGGGGCGAGGGGGAAAGGGGCAAACATGGGAGAGAACATCCAGAATCAAGGCGAGTAAACAACCTGTGGCACGTACTGGCCACGGTACTGCGAGGGGGCCGGACAATAGCCAGCCATCATCTGAAATGATCGCGCGAAGGCTCTGGCATGGGCCATTGGACCATGGTCTAAGCAACCCGCAAGGCAACCGCGGAAAAACCGGAAAATACCGCGCACAAAACTAGGAAAGTTCCCGGCTTACTTACAAAAAGTTTGCAGTTTACCCAGTACCCACGAATGACTACACTCGATATCAGCGAACAGCGGAACCCACCCGCGTGGCCGGCGTTTTTATTCTTCTTCAATGTTCGTCACGCCCTGCCACGACCGACGTACAGGAGTGATTACAGTGTCCAGACTTGCAGAGTTTCGTGCTGCCGAAAAAGCGCTCCAGGAACAGATGGCGCAACTGGAAGCGTTGAAAAAGGATGCCGGCCTCAAACGCGAAATCGAATTCGAGCAGAAACTAGTCGGCCTGATGAAAAGCTACGACAAGAGCCTGCGCGATATCATCGCCATCCTCGACCCGAAGGCAGTGGCCCGGGTTACCAGTGCAGCGCCCAAGCAACAGCGCCGCGCGCGCGTGGTGAAGGTTTACACCAACCCGCACACCGGCGAGCGGATCGAGACCAAAGGGGGCAACCACCGTGGGCTCAAGGCCTGGAAAGAACAATACGGAGCCGCCACGGTAGAAAGCTGGGTACGCTGATGAAACGTCCACACGTACTTCACACTTTTTTCACAAGGGCTGGCTCAGTATCGAGACAGCTAAAGGACTAGCGACCCCATCACGCGCCCGCACATGCGGGCCTCTAATTCCAGCGCCCTGCCTCGTGCAGGGCGCTTTCATTTGCGCAATCGACACACTGCCGTATCATGGCCAGCCTGTCTGTTTTGCCGGCGCCCTGCGCCCGGCCCCGTCTCAGGAGTTCCCATGAGCCTGCACGATCTGCAAACCCTGCCTGGCGTCACCGCCCAACCGGACGCCGCCACTGCCCAGTTCGTCTTCAACCACACCATGCTGCGGGTCAAGGACATCGAGAAGTCCCTGGACTTCTACACCCGCGTGCTGGGCTTCCGCCTGGTGGACAAGCGCGACTTCCCCGAAGCCGCCTTCAGCCTGTACTTCCTGGCCCTGGTCGACCCGGCGCAGATCCCGGCCGATGACAACGAACGCCACCAATGGATGAAGTCGATCCCGGGCGTGCTGGAGCTGACCCATAACCACGGCACCGAAAACGATGCCGAATTTGCCTACCACAACGGCAATACCGACCCACGCGGCTTTGGCCATATCTGCATTTCGGTACCAGACGTACGCGCTGCCTGTGCACGCTTCGAGGCACTGGATGTACCGTTCCAGAAACGCCTGCAGGACGGGCGCATGAACCACCTGGCCTTCGTCAAGGACCCGGATGGTTACTGGGTTGAAGTCATCCAGCCGACCGAACTCAAAGGCTGAGCGCTCATCGCGGCTCGCTCGTCGGGCCGGGAACTCCCGGCCCCTTGCTGTGGTATATGAAGGTAACTGCTTCACATGCCACAGCGAGGTAAGGACGATGCAATCTCTTCACTGTGAATATCGCAAGCACACCATCACCGCCAGCGTGATGCCCCACCCCGATTCCCCCCTGCCCTATGCCGCCGGGTGCCTGATCACCGACCCCGACGGACACACCAGCAGGCGCATGTCGATGCCGATGAAGTTCTTCTCCGACCTCGAGAACGCACAGCATGTGTCGCTGGCCCATGGCCGGGCGCTGGTCGACCAGCAGCTGGATGAAGGGCACAAGGTGTTCTGACCTTGTCGATGCCTGTACCGGCCTCTTCGCGGGTAAACCCGCTCCCACAGGGGTAATGCCGCCGCTACATGCCGGCACTATCCCTGTGGAAGCGGGTTTACTCGCGAATGGGCCGGCACAGTAATAATCAGATATCCCGGGCGTACGCCACCGCCGCCTCCACCTGTGCCCGGGTCGGCCGCACCCCGGTGTACAGCACGAACTGCTCCAGCGCCTGCAGCGCGATCACCTCCAGCCCGGTGATCACCGGCTTGCCCAGCGCCCGCGCCCGGCGGATCAACGGTGTGCTCTCTGGCATCGCCACCACGTCGAACACTCGCGCCGCCGCCGCAATGGCGTTCTCGGAAAACGCCAGTTCCTCGGCCTCGGGGCCGCCCGCCATGCCGATCGGCGTCACGTTCACCAGCATGGGTGGGCACAGGTCCTCCAGCTCCGGCACCCAGCGATAACCACAGACATCCGCCAACTGCCGCCCGGCCTGCTCGTTGCGCGCAACGATGATGCCTTCGGCGAACCCGGCGTCGCGCAAGGCACTTGCCACGGCCTTGGCCATGCCGCCACTGCCGCGCAAGGCAAACGCCGTGGTCGGGTCGACCTGGTGCTGCGCCAGTAGCTGGCGCACGGCCAGGTAATCGGTGTTGTAGGCCTTCAGGTGGCCATTGGTATTGACCAGGGTATTGACCGACTCGATGGCCGCCGCCGATGGGTCGATCTCGTCGACCAAGGCCATGCAGGCCTCCTTGTACGGCATCGATACACCACAACCGCGGATACCCAAGGCGCGAATACCCGCCACCGCCGCCGGCAGGTCATCGGTGCGCATGGCCTTGTAATAGAAGTCCAGGCCCAACTGCTGGTACAGGTGGTTGTGGAACCGTACCCCGAAGGTGCCGGGGCGGCCGGCCAGGGAAATGCACAGCACGGTGTCTCTGCTGGGAGTTGTCGACATAACCTGCTCCTTTGTCATAACTGAAACGTTTGTTCAGCGTAACAGAGGCAACCGCTGGTCGTCCCTTACACAACCTTTACCGTTCCCCCGTGCTCAGCTGACGAAGAGTGGAGTCATAGTAATAGGACCCCACACCTGGAGTGTCCTTGCGAGGGTATCTTCATGAACCGTCACATTCCCGGAATCGCCCTGCTGGTCGGAGCCCTGGCCATCAGTGCGCCCGCTGTCGCCCATGGCGGCCATGGCCATGGCGGTTGGTATGGCCCCGGCCCGCTGCTGGGTGCGGCCGTGGTTGGCGCCGTGGTCGGGGCGACGGTTTATGGCGGGCGTGACCGTACCGTGTACGTCGAGCGCCAACCGGTCTACTACGGGCCGCCACCGGTGTACGTGCAACCACCGCCACCGCCGGTGTACTACCAGCCGTACTACGTGCCAGCACCACCGCCCCCGGGCTACCGAACCTACTACGGCCCGCCACCGGTGTATTACGGCCCGCCGCGGTGGTAAATGTTGATAGAACCAATGACCACTATCGAGGAAGTTAATTTCAAACCGCCCCGGCTGCTGCGTAAGGTAGGGCCATGTTTTACAGGAGGTCCACATGGCCACTATCCAGATCATGTCCGTCGTCGGCAGTGCCGTCCCCGCTTCGCTGCGTCAGCAGGGCCTGCTGGCATGCTGGTACCTGGTGCGCAACGGCGAAGCCGTAAGCGGCCCGATGCCTACCCTCGCCTCGGCCCAGGCGCTGGTCGAACAGTTGCAACCAGGCACCCTGGTCGCCTGACCCGTATTTGTTGTGCGTTGCTCCCTACGCCCTTCTGGCCCGCCTACCTGGCGGGTCTTTTTTTGCCTGGGCGCTACACCTGCACCTCCCCGCTGCAGGCTATGAACATTGCCAACAACGCGGCCAATTGGTGCTCATGCTGACCGTAGCCAGCGCCAGGCAGGCTGGCCCAGATGGGCGCGGCCTTGGCAATGGCCTGGGTAATGTGGCCGGCCTTGATCAGTGCCAGTGCGCCGCACTCGCTCAGCAACTTGATTGCCGCAAGGTCCTGGGCCTCAGGGGTAAAGCGGCCATTGAAGCCATAAGTGCTCACGATGGCATCCCAGGTACCGGCCAGAATCTGGTACCGCCCCGCTGCGGAGCTGTGGATGCCGTAGCTGGGCAACCATACCTTCTGCCTCGGGTGCCCTCTGTAGTCATTGAAAAGCTGACCGCCGACCAGGACGTTGTAGACATCATCACTGGCAACGATGGTCGAGGTACCCTCGGACCAGGCCAGCATGTCCAGGAATGCGAGCACGTTCGCGCCGCCGGCAGCGGCAGAATCCAATCGAGCCATGTTGTCTCCATACAGAAAAAGGCCCATACGCATGGGCGTGAACAGAATTTGTCTTGCGGGCCGCCTCACTCACCCTGCTTCCCGCGCAGGCGGGCGACCCCCTCACCCTGGACGATGACCTGCCGGGGAGGATGGCTGCCCCGACTGGTCAGCGCTTCGATCTTGCCCTCCAGGCGCCCTACGGTGACCACCAGCTCATTGCGTTCCTTGGCAAACTGATCGGCCCTGGCCTGCGCTTCCCTTCGTGCGTCACGCTCGATATCGAGCAGCTCGTTCAGGCGCCGGACCACGCCAATATCAGCGTTGTCCATGGCACGGTCAGCCGCATCCCTGGACAGCCACTTGCGCAGCCAGAGGAATGCACCCAGCAAAACGGTGCCTGTTCCGCCCAGCCAGGTGATGGTGCCTGGGCCGAGGTCAGTCGGATCCATGAAAACCTCATTTCCGATGGTGATGTCGTAAGCCCTGGAGAACAGCTTCTCGGAGGCTTTCCTTGCTTGCATATTAAATTTAGCCTACAGCTAATGTAATGACAAGCGTAATTTAGCTATGAGCATATTTAGCAGCGAGCTAAACACTGGCATGCTTCGCCCCATGGACATCTACGAAATTCGCAAGCACAACCTGGTCAAGCTGATCGGCAGCCAGAGGAAGGGATCCTGCGCAGAGCGCTGGGGGATGGCGCCTGCGCACCTGAGCCAGATCCTTTCGGACAAGACAGCGAAGAACCTGGGCGATGACGTGGCCCGCAGAATCGAGGGCATCGAAGGCCTGCCGCGGGGGTGGTTCGACGCGATGGCAGCGAGCGACCAGGCGCAGTCGCCGGTCGAGGCTGGCGACAGCAAGCTTTCCGCGGCCGACCTGGTGAAGCAAATGCTTGCCAGAAGCGGCAGAGGCATCCCTGAAGAAACCCGGCAAAGGCTACTGGCCGCCGCTGAGGAGCCGGCAGACTCGACGCTGGTGGCAGCTGAACTTGTTCGGCCAGGCCTGGTGGGCGACGAAGTGTGGATTGCCCACTACGACGTCCGTGCGGCAATGGGCGGCGGGCAGATTCCCCACGACTACCCCGAGATGTTCAAGGATGTTCGCGTCAGCCCAAGCCATCTGCGTGAGTTGGGCGTGGAGTTCAGCGAGCACCACCACCTGAAGATGGTGACCGGCTGGGGCCAGTCGATGGAGCCGACCATCAAGCACCGCGACCCGCTGATCGTGGACGTCAGCATCCGCGAGTTCGTCGGCGATGGAATCTACCTCTTCTCCTGGGGCGACCACATCTACATCAAGCGGCTGCAGATTGCCGACGAAGACCATTTCGAGATGATTTCCGACAACTCGCGGCACAAGGACCGCGTGATTCGCCGGGAAGAGACCTACATCCAGGCACGGGTGCTGCTGGTGTGGAATGCGCACCTTGTGTAAGCGTCATTGATCTAGCGGGGTACTGCAGGAGCAGCCGTGTGATGCGAAGAGGCCAGTACTGACAAGGCATGCCTGTCCCGGCCTTTTCGCAGCACAAGGCTGCTCCTACGAAGCGGGCATTTTCCGATGTTCAGAAAGGTGCCGCCTCCTCTACCGGCTGCTCGCTGTCCTGCTCGACGATAAAGTCGTCGCGCTCCTCCACGCTGCCGCGCTCCCAGCGCACCGTCACGCTCTCGTCGTCGTTGAAGGTCAGTTCCAACTCGGGCGTCTCGGCCAGCAGGCCCATCACCTCCTCCCACTCGGCATCACCATCGGTATCCAGGCGATGTACCGTCACCCAACGCTGCGTCTGCGCGAGCGGGTGGTTGATCATCGCTGATACCCGCAAGCTCAGCCGCTCCATTCCGGTCATTTCCTGGCGCTGATGGGGCGTCGACTTCATCTGCTTAGACATATTGTTATCCTGACAGCTGTATATTCGTACAGTATTCGAGGAAAGCTTATCTCACCGGCAAATCAAGCGTAAAGCCCCGCTGCGGAAAATTTTCGCCAACAGGTAATTTGTCGCCCGGCGAAATAATTTTAGCCATGAGCTATTGACACAAATTTAGCGCGAGGCTAAATTTCGTTCCAGCAGCCGCCACCGTGCTGCTGTGGCATCAACCGTCATTTCATTCAGGAGTTACACCATGAGCGTAGATATCCGCAACCTCACCATCGCCGTTCCGGTAGCCGAATCATCGATCAGCACCGTAGCGGGCGAACTCACCGGCAGCGAAGCGATTGCCCTGTACCCGACCTACGTGACAGTGCTCAGCGATGGTTCGGTCCAGTTGTTTGCCCCCACCAAAGGCGCCTCGAGCAAAAGCACCCGCAGGACCCGCTGCGAATGGTCGGAGCCCAGATACTGGACCCTGGGCAGCGCCCCGGATCACTGGAATCGTCAGGAGATGACGCTGACCAAGGTCAACTGGGCGCAGAAGGTGGTCATTGCGCAGATGCACGTCTACGGGGACGACAGCCCGCCCGTGAAGGTGTTCTGGAAGAAGGGCGACATCACCCTGGGGTTTCGACAGACCTACAACCAGGCAGATCCCGTAAATTCCACGGTGCTCAAGGGGGTACCGCTAGGGGCGAAGTTCGAGGTGAGCATCCACGCCACCTCCGCAGGCGTGGTGAACGTCACAGCCAGGTGCAATGGAGTGAGCGGTTCGTCCGGCGATCTGCAGTTCGACAGCACCTGGGCTTCGCAGCTATTCGAATTCCACGGCGGGGTCTACAACCAGGTGGACTACACCGATACCACGCCTGCCGATGACGGCTCGATCTGCATCATCAGCGACCTCTCGCTGATCCATGCCTGAACCCAGGCAACCGGCAAGGCATCCCGATGCCCCTGCCCCCCAGTGCAGGTTGCATCGGGATAGCCGGGCGCGGTCATGATTTGCGGTCGCCCTCGGGCGCGATACTCATGGCTGGCGGGCTGATCCAGCGGCAGGCCGAGCGAGGTTGTACTGTTGGCTTCGACAGAATGATGATAGGAAAGAACTGGTACCGGATTAAATTTCGTTCACGTTGCGCCCTTTAGTCATAAGGCATTCGACAGCAAATCAGCCATACTCCAGAATGCAGCGGTTTTATGGGGGAAAACCCTTGCACAGCCAACGACATACCAACTTTTAGTGAGCCTCAACGTGAAAACATCCCTGTCCATCCTCAGCCTGCTGCTGTTGCTCACAGGTACTGCGACCCTTCCGTCGACCGCTGCTGCACAACCCCCGGTCCAGGTTCAACGCGACCCGTCCAAGCTGCACCTTGCCTCGGGCAGCGCCCTGCTGATCGACCTGAACACCAACCAGGAGCTGTATTCGAGCCACGCTGACCGCGTGGTGCCGATTGCCTCGGTGACCAAGCTGATGACGGCGATGGTAGTGCTGGATGCCAAGCAGCCCATGGATGAGATGCTCACCATGACCATTGCCAACAACCCGGAAATGAAAGGCGTGTATTCGCGTGTGCGGCTGGGCAGCCAACTCGACCGCCGCGAAACCTTGCTGATTACCCTGATGTCGTCGGAAAACCGCGCGGCCAACACCCTGGCCAACCATTACCCCGGCGGTTACCCGGCGTTCATCAAGGCGATGAACGCCAAGGCCCGCAGCCTGGGCATGGCGCACACCCGCTACGTCGAGCCGACCGGCCTTTCGACGCAGAACGTGTCCACGGCCCGTGACCTGGCCAAGCTGCTGATGGCTTCGCGCAAGTACCCGATGCTGAGCGAGCTGTCGACCACCCGCGAGAAGACCGTGGCCTTCCGCAAGCCCAACTACACCTTGGGCTTTCGCAACACCGACCACCTGGTGAACAAGAGCAACTGGGACATCAAGCTGACCAAGACCGGCTTTACCAATGAAGCCGGGCACTGCCTGGTGTTGCTGACCCGCATGGACAACCGCCCGGTGGCGATGGTGATCCTCGACGCCTTTGGCAAGTACACCCACTTCGCCGATGCCAGCCGCATGCGTCAGTGGCTGGAAACCGGCGCTGCCAAACCGGCGCCGGCAGTGGCCATGCAGTACAAGGCGGAGCGGCAGAACAAGGGCCGCCTGGCGGCCGAATGACCGCCACCTGATGCTACCCGGCCCCTGTAGGAGCGGCCTTGTGTCGCGATGGGCTGCAACGCAGCCCCGACGATTTGTGCATTGATGCCAACATCCCGGGGCCGCTTCGCAGCCCATCGCGACACAAGGCCGCTCCTACAGGGGACCGTATCCGCTGTCAGGCCGTGGTGCTGACCATCCCGCCCGCGCTGCTGCCACCTGTTTTCTGTAGCGCTTCAAGCAACTGCGCGGTGGCCTGCAGGATTTCACCATTGATGGTGGCGATGCTCGCCTGCTTGGCGGACACAGCTGCCAGCTTGGTGGTTTCGTCCATCTTCTGCGCCATCAACTGGGCCAGTTGCTTCTGTTCCTCGGCCAGTTGCTTTTGCAGCTTCTTGATCATTTCGCGCAATTGCCTGATGTGCGCAGGCTCGGAACTCTCACTGCTGCCCTGGGCACCCTGAGCCTGGGCGCCACCGTTCAATTTCGACGTGTCGGCCTGAGTGCCGGCCCCACTCTCTTCAGTCTTCTGCGCATCCTGGCTGTCGGCAGCCTGGGTTGCAATCACCGCCTGGGGCGTGGTGCTGATGCTGACTGCTGCAATACCTGTCATGTCTTTCTCCCTGCGTTGCAAATGGGTCCTTGGGTTGTTCTGCCTATCGGCCGCCAGGCGCAAGCCTTTAGCCCCCCGTTGCAAGCGGCCAGTCGCCCGCCAGTAAATTCCCCATCGTTTGGCTCGTTCCACCCAATGTACAAGCGCAGGCGCCGGCCTCTCCGGGCGTGCGTCAACATTCGACCATTATGGAACCGCAGCCATGAGCCAGTCTGCAAAACCGGAAACCATCAAGGACCTGATCGGCGTGGGCTTCGGCCCTTCCAACCTGGCCCTGGCCATCGCCCTGGAAGAACTCGCCGAGTCTCAGGGCCATGCCCTCGACGCGCTGTTCATCGACAAACAACAGGACTATCGCTGGCACGGCGAAACCCTGGCCACCCAGAGCGAGTTGCAGATCTCGTTCCTCAAGGACCTGGTGTCGCTGCGCAACCCCACCAGCCCCTACAGCTTCGTCAACTACCTGCACCAGAAACAGCGCCTGGCCGACTTCATCAACCTCGGCACCTTCTACCCCTGCCGCCTCGAGTACAACGACTACCTGCGCTGGGCCGCCGAGCACTTCGCCACCCAGGCGGTATATGGCGAGGAAGTGCTGCGCATCGAACCGGACGTACAGGCGGGTCGGGTCGAGCACCTGCGCCTGGTCTCGCGCGACGCCCAGGGCCGCGAATACAGCCGCCGCACCCGTTCGGTGGTGGTCGCCAGCGGCGGCACGCCGAAAATTCCGGAAAAGTTCGGCGCCTTCAAGGACGACCCGCGGGTATTCCACCACTCCCAGTACCTGAGCAGCCTGAACAAGCTGCCATGCACCGTGGGCAGGCCGATGCGCATTGCCGTGATCGGTTCGGGCCAGAGCGCCGCCGAGGCGTTCATCGACCTCAATGACAGCTACCCGTCGGTCAAGGTCGACATGATCCTGCGCGGTTCGGCCCTCAAGCCTGCCGATGACAGCCCGTTCGTCAACGAGATCTTCTCGCCGGACTACACCGACCTGGTCTACAACGAACCGGCCGACCAACGCAGCAAGCTGCTGGGCGAATACCACAACACCAACTATTCGGTGGTCGATCTCAACCTCATCGAACGCATCTACGGCATCCTTTACCGGCAGAAGGTTGCCCACCAGTACCGCCACAACGTGCTGTGCCGGCGCCAGGTCGAAGCCGTCGTGGCCACCCGCGAAGGCCTGGAGCTGACCCTGCGCGACGTTGCCACCGGCCAGCAGCAGACCCACCGCTACGACGCGGTGATACTCGCCACCGGCTACGAGCGCCGCTCACACCGTGACCTGCTGGCGCCCCTGGCCGGCTATGTGGAAGATTTCAGCGTCGACCGCAACTACCGCATGCTGGCCAGCCCCGACCTGCAGGCCTCGGTGTACCTGCAGGGCTTCTGCGAAAACAGCCACGGCCTGAGTGACACCCTGCTCTCGGTGCTGCCGGCGCGCGCTGCAGAAATTGGCCGCGCGCTGTACCAGGACCTGGCGCATCTGCACGACAAGCCGCAACCGGCATTGGCCCTGACCCGCGCCTGATCCCTCCTGCTTCATGCCTTCCAGGCCGACCTTGGCCTGAATCGATTGGGGCCGCTGTGCGGCCCATCGCCGG
>NZ_JBNRIJ010000006.1:19963-26220 GCF_053557675.1 Pseudomonas sp. XP1
CAATACAGCCCCTCTTTGGCTGGGCACACGCTCGACTCCCCACTGCAGAAGACCGTCAGATGGCCAAATCACCGAAAAAATCCAAATCCAGGCTGTGGTTCCTGGTCCACAGCTGGCTCGCCTTGCCGATCTGGTTCTTTGTGCTGATCGTCTGCTTCACCGGCATGCTGGCGGTGGTCAGCCAGGAAATCGTCTGGCTGGCCAACCCGGATGTGCGCGCCAACAAGCCCGACGCCGACGCCGAGCGCCTGAGCTTCCAGCAGGTGCTGGACGCCCTGCACAAGGCCGAGCCGGACATGGTGGTGGAGCGGCTGATCCAGCCCGACGGTTCGCACTTCGCGGTCATAGCCAATGTCACCCTGCCTGACGGCACCAGCCCGACGTTGTATGTAAACCCCTACACCGGGGCCATCCAGGGCAAGACACCGGACTTCAACTTCGAAGCCTTCACCCGCGCCCTGCACGGCTGGTGGCTGGTGCCGTTCACCAACGGTTTCAGCTGGGGCTGGTACCTGGTATCGCTGCTCGGCCTGCCCATGCTGGCTTCGCTGGTCACGGGCCTGGTGGTGTACAAGAAGTTCTGGAAGGGCTTCTTCAAGCCGGTGCGCACCGGCCATGGTTCTCGGATTTTCTGGGGCGACCTGCACCGCCTGGCCGGGGTCTGGTCGATCTGGTTCATTGCCGTCATTTCCATCACCGGCACCTGGTTCCTGATCCAGGCGATCCTTGCCGACAACCACATCACCATTTCCAGCCGGCCCATCGTGCCGGTCATCGCCCGTGAGGACGTGCCGCAAACCCCCAATGGCAGCCCGGCAGCGCGCATCGACCTGGATGAAGCGGCACGCATCGCCGGCCTGGCGGTCCCGGGGCTGGAGATCAGCTTCATCTCGCTGCCGGCCACCGCCTACAGCCACGTCACCCTGGCGGGGCCAGGCTGGTACCCGCTGATGTTCCAGAGCGCCTCGGTGAACCCGTACACGCGTAATGTCGACAGCCGGTTCCTGATCAGCGACCGCTCGGCCCTGGAGTTCGTCACCGAGTCCATGCGCCCGCTGCACACCGGCGATTTCGGCGGCCTGCCGATCAAGCTGGTGTGGTTCTTCTTCGGCCTGATCCTCACCCTGATGGTGTTCAGCGGTTTGCTGATCTGGACCAAACGCACCGCCCAGGCCACCGCCGCCGCCCTCAAGCGCAGCGAACGCGCACCGCGCATGGCGCGCCATGAACCCACCGTGGAGATCCGCCCATGAGCCAGGCCCAAGCCGTGCCCGTCAGCCCGCTGAAGCAACTGTGGCTGAAGTGGCGTTTTCACCTGAACATCCTGCTGATCCTCATCCCGCTGGGCTTCATGCCCAAGTACTTCGCCGACGCCAAGCTGTTCCGCGGCGAAGCGGGGCTCGGCGCCAATGTGATCAACGACATCCAGGTCGGCCCCTATACCCTGGACCTGGCCGAGATGCGTGACGAGCCCCCCCGCGCCGACGGCCCGGCGGGCCATTTCAAGGTCTTCAATGCATCGCTGTGCAAGGCCTGCGTCAACGGCGTCAAGGCAGCCTACCTGCGCATCGGCAAACCGCGCAGCCTGCGCGCCGCCGGCACGATTTTCTTCGGTGCGCCGTACAACATGGGCACCTCGCTGCCGATCCCGCCACGCACCAAGCCCGACGCGCAGATCTGGATCACCCTGGAGGGCTGGGACGGCAGCATGCATCAGGCGTCGGTCCCCCTGGCCAAGGCATCGCCAGCCACCGTGGCCTGGCTCGAGAAACAAGGAGGCAATAAATGAAACACCTGATGCGCACCCTCGCCCTGCCCTTGCTGGCGCTGGCCGCCGGCCCGGCACTGGCGCACAACCCGATGTGCGAATGCGAAGAACTGCCTGGCGGCCAGGTCAAGTGTACCGGTGGCTTCTCGGATGGTAGTGGTGCCCCAGGGGTCACCCTGGATGTGATCGGCTACGACGAACAGGTGCTGGTAGGCGGCAAGCTCGGTGACGATTCGACCCTGACCTTCAAGCGCCCGGACGGCGAGTTCTACGTGCTGTTCGATGCCGGCCCCGGGCACGTGGTGGAAGTCGACCACGCCGATATCGCCCAGCCATGAGCCGCGTCCAAGTGATTCGCCCGGCCGGTGCCGGGCACGAAACCCTTTACGTGCTGCTGGTCAGCCTGATGATCGTGGTACTCGCCGCCAGCGTGGTGCTGCTGCGCGGCGAGCGCGAGGACGAACAAGCCATCGCCAGCCACCAGATCGACGCGCGTCGCGACCTCACCGCCGCCGAGCAAGGCCTGTATACCGACCTGCGGGTGGCCTTCGACGAAATCCAGCTGCTGAGTGAAGAAAACGCCGCCGCGCCCAGCGTGCAGGCGCTGGCCGAGGAAGGCCTGCCGCCGTTCGTGGTCGATGCCGGCAGCCAGAGCCGCGGCAGCCACCAATGGTCGTGGCTGCAGCCCGGGGCCTACCTTGGCCGCAGCCAGGCCCCGGAAGTGGCCGGCAGCCTGCTGCTGATCCTGCCGGCCGACAGCACCGGCCAGGCCGATGTCTGGCTGCGCCGCGACAGCGCCGCAGTGGCCCCGGACGACCTTGGCCAGGCCGCCCTGATCGCCGCCGGCTGGCAGCAGGTGGTCAGCCATTACGACGCCGGGGTCACCCGCGAACACCGTCACTGAACCCAAGGACTCCCCCATGCTCCGCTCCGCCCTCGCCCTGCTCCTGGCCCTTGCCCTGCCGGCACAGGCCCTGGCCGATAACGGCAAGCCCCTGCGTATCGGCATTACCCTGCACCCCTACTACAGCTATGTGAGCAACATCGTCGGCGACAAGGCCGAAGTGGTGCCGCTGATTCCGGCAGGGTTCAACCCCCATGCCTACGAGCCACGGGCCGAGGACATCAAGCGCATCGGCACCCTGGACGTGGTGGTGCTCAACGGCGTCGGCCATGACGATTTCGCCGACCGCATGATCGCCGCCAGCGAAAAGCCCGGCATCACCACCATCGAGGCCAACCAGAACGTACCGTTGCTGGCCGCAACCGGCATTGCCGCCCGCGGCGCCGGCAAGGTGGTCAACCCGCACACCTTCCTGTCGATCAGCACCACCATCGCACAGGTCAACAATATCGCCCGCGAACTGGGCAAGCTCGACCCGGACAACGCCAAGCTGTACACGCAAAACGCCCGCGCCTATGCCAAGCGCCTGCGCACATTGCGTGCCGATGCCCTGGCCAAGGTCACCGAGGCGCCCAGCGCCACCTTCCGGGTCGCCACCATCCATGCCGCCTACGACTACCTGGTACGTGACTTCGGCCTGGAGGTGACTGCGGTGGTCGAGCCAGCCCATGGCATCGAACCCAGCCCGGCCCAGCTGAAGAAGACCATCGACCAGCTCAAGGCGCTGGACGTGCGGGTGATCTTCTCGGAAATGGACTTCCCGTCGGCCTATGTCGAAACCATCCAGCGCGAATCCGGCGTGCGCCTGTACCCGCTGACGCACATTTCCTACGGCGAATACACCAAGGACAAGTACGAAGTGGAGATGAAGCGCAACCTCGACACCGTGGTCCGCGCCATCCAGGAGAACCGCGCATGACCGCCGCCGCCAACCTGGTGACAGCCTGCGGGCCGCGCATCGAGTTCGCTGGCATAGACCTGACCCTGGGCCGCACCCGCATCCTCGAACAGGTCAGCTTCAACGTCGCCGCCGGCAACGTGCATGCCATCGTCGGCCCCAACGGCGGCGGCAAGAGTTCACTGATCAAGACCCTGCTCGGGCAGATGCCGCACCAGGGCCAGCTGACCCTTGACTGGCCCGGCGAACGCGAAGTGATCGGCTATGTGCCGCAGGCGCTGGAGTTCGACCGTGGCCTGCCGATGACCGTGGACGATTTCATGGCTGCCATGTGTCAGCGTCGCCCCGCCTTCCTGGGCCTGTCGCGCCGCGTGCAGCCAGCCATCGACGCGGCCCTCGTGCGGGTCGGCATGCTCGACAAGCGCAAACGGCGCATGGGCGCGCTTTCCGGTGGCGAACGCCAACGCGTGCTGCTGGCCCAGGGCCTGATTCCCGAGCCGCAACTGCTGGTGCTGGACGAACCGATGTCGGCCCTGGATGAAGCCGGCATCCAGGTGTTCGAGCAACTGCTGCAGGGCTGGCGTCAGGCAGGCACCACCGTGCTGTGGATCGAACACGACCTGGAGGCTGTGATGCGCCTGGCTGATCGGGTTACCGGCCTGAGCCGCCAGGTACTGTTCGACGCCCCACCCGCCCAGGCCCTTACCCCGCAGCGCCTGCTCGGCCTGTTCTCCGTTCACCCGCGTAGCGAGAGCCTTGCCTGATGAGTTTTGAAATCTTTCGGCAAACGGTCCAGGACTGGGCCGCTGCCGGCTACCTGCCCGAGGCGCTGGTCTACGGCTTCGTGGTCAATGCTTTGCTGGCCGGTTTGATGATAGGCCCGGTGCTGGGCGGCCTGGGTACCCTGGTGGTGGTCAAGCGCTTTGCCTTCTTCTCCGAGGCGGTCGGCCATGCCGCGCTGACCGGCGTGGCCATCGGCATCCTGCTGGGCGAACCCTACACTGGCCCCTACGGCAGCCTGTTCGGCTACTGCCTGCTGTTCGGCATCCTGCTCAACTTCCTGCGCAACCGCACAGGGCTGTCGCCGGATACGCTGATCGGCGTGTTTCTGTCGGTGTCGCTGGCGCTGGGCGCCAGCCTGCTGCTGATGCTGGCGGGCAAGATCAACGTGCACATCCTCGAGAACGTGCTGTTCGGCTCGGTGCTGACCGTCAGCGGCCAGGATCTGGTGGTGCTGGGTATCGTCGCGGTGCTGGTGCTGGCATTGGCCGTGCCGCTGTACAACCGCATCATGCTGGCCAGTTTCAACCCGCAGCTGGCGGCCGTGCGCGGGGTGGCGGTGAAAACCCTGGACTACCTGTTCGTGGTGCTGGTGACCCTGGTCACCGTGGCCTCGGTGAAGGTGATCGGGGCGATCCTGGTCGGGGCCCTGCTGGTGATTCCCGCTGCCGCCGCCCGCCTGGTCAGCCAGTCGCTGAAGGGCTTTTTCTTCCTGTCGCTGCTGATCGCCACGTTGAGCACGCTGCTCGGCATCCTGCTGCCGATCGTGTTCGACCTGCCGGTGCCGTCCGGCGCCGCGATCATCCTGGTCGCCGGCATCTGCTTCGCTCTGGCGGCGCTGGCCCGCGCCCTCGTTCCCCGCCTGCAAGGAAACCCGGCATGAACCTGAAACGCCTGACCCTGGCGCTGGCCCTGGCCGGCCTACCGTCGCTGTCCAACGCCACGCAAGTGCTGGCCACCCTGCCCGTCACCCACAGCCTGGCCAGCGCCCTGCTCGACGGCACCACGGTGCAGCTCGCGCGTGCAGCCCCCGCCAACCTGCCTGCCAGCCGCCAACCTTCCTATTTCAGCGGGCGCGGTAGCGCCAGCCTGCACAAGGCCGCGCAGCAAGCCGACGCGGTGATCGGCGTGCGCTCGATCTGGCGTGACGACCCGCTGTACCCGATGGCCAGGCGCAGCAATATCCGGATCGTCGAGATCGACGCCGCACGGCCGGTGGATGGTGCGCTGCCGGGTATTGCGGTGAGCGGCGAGGAGGCCTATGGCGCCTACCCCTGGCTCAACCCGACCAACTTCGGGCGCATGGCCGACGTGGTAGCCAATGACCTGGAGCGGTTGGCGCCAGGCGACAAGGCGAAGATCCAGGGTAACCTGGCCGGGCTCAAACGCCAGTTGCTGGAGCTTTCGGCCAGCAGCCAGACACGCTTGGCCAAGGTCGACAACCTGACGGTGGTGAGCCTGTCGGAGCGGCTGGGTTATCTGGCCAGCGGGTTGAACCTGGACGTGGTCGAGCAGCCGCTGCCAGCCGAGTGGGATGCGGCTGCGCTGAAGGCGCTGGGGGACAACCTGAAGGCGCAGGATGTGGCGCTGGTGCTGGACCATCGGCAGCCGGGGGCAGCTGTGGCCGAGGTGATCAAGGCATCCGGGGCCAAGTTGGTGGTGGTGGAAAGTGACCCTGAGGATGCGTTTGCCGGGTTGAAGGCCAGTGTGGATCAGGTGGTTGGAGCACTGGGCGAAAGCTGATCAGGCAGGCTGGCACGGTCAATGTGGGAGCGGCCTTGTGTCGCGAAAGGGCTGCACAGCGGCCCCAGGATTTCAGCAGTACATGGGCGCCGAGCGCGTGACTGTTCAGTCCCTGGAAGTAGTTCGCGTAGACGCTGAGCGCAACCTGCTGCTGGTCAAGGGTG
>NZ_JBNRIJ010000006.1:26273-39661 GCF_053557675.1 Pseudomonas sp. XP1
GTTGACCGCGTTGGATGACAGGCTAGCGCTTCATGCACCGCTGATAACGCTCATCCACCCGCCCGGCAAACCACGCCGTGGTCAGCTTGCGGGTGATCTTCGGGCTTTTCAGCTGGATCCCCGGCAGCACCGCCCGTGGCATCGGCTTGCCGGCCGCGGCATCGGCCAGGGCAAACACCCCGCTGTACAGCTTGCTGTCCTCGAAGGCCAAGCTATCGCCCTCCTCCAGCTGGCTGCGAATCTGCGGGTTGCGCAGGCCCAGTTTCCCTCCCAGTTTGCGTGCCGCCTTTTCCGTGGTCCCAGGCATGATCGAGCCCGGCGCCACCAGGTCGCCATCGAGCGCCAGCGTCACCCCTGTCACCTTGCTCAGTGCTGCCTGGAATGCCGCATTACGGCTGGCGTACCAGCCCGCATTGAAATCGGCGAAGCGGTACAGCTGGCGATCGTAGTTGGCCGAATAGCCCAGCAAGTGGGCGATGCCGAAATACATCCCGCCGCGACGGGTGAACACTTCCTGGCGAATGCTACCGTCGTGGCTGTAGGGGTAATCCCGCGCATGCTTTTCCGCAAAATCGATGCTGACCTGCATCGGCCCACCGGTATGCACCGGGTTCAACCCACCCAGCAAGGTCTTGCCCAGCGGCACGCGAGCGATGACTTCGTCATACAGCTCGCTCAACTGCTTCTCGCTGCGCACCGCCTGCAAACGCTGCTGGTAGCTCTTGCCATTACCCGACGGCGTCTTCAGTGCACCATCGACCAGCAGCTTGGGGATATGCAGGCGCGCGGCGCGGCGGTCGATTTCCTCCCGGGCGATACGCCCAAGGTTAGGCACCTGCGGGTCGGCATTGAAGGTCGATTCCTGCTCGGTCACCGCCAGCACCGCACACAGGTTGCTCTTGCTGGGGGCAATTCGCTGGGCCTCGAACGCCACCTGAATGTCCCGGGCCCAGCCCTCGCGGTCCTTGGCCTGGGCGGGCAACAGCCGCAGCAGTTGGGCACGGACCTTGGCCGGGTCCGCCTCGGGCGCTTCCTCACGGCGCCCGGCACAGCCTTGCAGCAGCGCCAGGGCCATCAACCCGGCGGCCAGTAACCGGCCGTTCAGGGCTGTTCACCGATCAGGTAGGTCTTGCTGATGTGCCGGAACAGCGGGTGGCTGGCACTGCCCATGAGCTCGAACAAAACCATTTCGCGGGTCACCACCTGCGCCCCTGCAGCCCGCATGCGGGCCAGCCCTGCGGCCTTGCTCGCCGGGGTACGGCTGTCACAGGCATCCTCGACCACGAACACCTGCTTGCCCAGCGCCAGCAGGCCGAGCACGGTCTGCAGCACACAGACGTGGGTTTCCATGCCACACACAATCACTTGCTCACGCGCCATCAAACTCGCTGGCAGGCACTCGGCGGCCACGCAGGAAAAATGGCTTTTCTCCACCACCTCGGCAGCCGGCGCTGCGGCCAGCAGCTCGGCCAGGGTATGGCCCAGGCCCTTGGGGTACTGCTCGGAAATCACCGTCGGCAGCTCCAGCTCGTTCGTAGCTGCCAGCAACCAGCGGGCCCGCGCGCGGATGCCTTCAGGGTCACTCATGGCGCCGATGAGTTTTTCCTGGATGTCGACGACCAGCAGCGTGGCCTTGTGAGGATGGATCAGCATTGTCTGCCTCTTGCCTGGGAAAAGACCTAGCCTCCCCCAGGCAAGCGGTGACGTCAATCAGGCGGACAGCCGAAGCGGTTGCAGCGACGCGGTGAGCGCAGCGAGCACCAGGTCCTCATGCTCATGGATGAAGAAGTGGCCGCCAGGGAACATCTGCAGCGAGAACGCCCCGTGGGTTTCCTTGCGCCAGGCCTGCAACTGCTCGTCACTGGCGCGGTCCTGCATGCCGCCCAACACGTGCAGCGGGCACTGCAAGGCTGGCCGCTGGCGGTAGGCGTAGGTACCACACAACAGGAAGTCGGCGCGCAGGGTGGGCAAGGTCAGGCTCATCAGCTCGGCGTTGGCCAGCACTTCCTCGGGCGTGCCCTGAAGCTCGCGCAACTCGCCGATCAACTCGGCGTCGCTCTTGGGCTCACGCCAGTTCTTGCCGTCGTAGTCCTCACGGCGGGTCGGCGCTGCGGTACCGCAGGCGAACAGGGCCAGTGGTGCCGGGCAACCCAGCGCTTGCAGCTCATGGGCCAGCTCGAAGGCCAGCAAGGCGCCCAGGCTATGGCCGAGCAGCGCGTAGGGGGTGCTGGCCGCCAGGCGCTGTTCGGCGGCCAGTTGCCGGGCCAGGGCCTGCATGTCGGTGTGCAGTGGCTCGGCAATGCGCGCACCACGCCCGGGCAGTTCCACCGGGCGTACCTGCAGCCACGTCGGCAGCTTGCGCCGCCAACGGCTGTAGACCATGGCGCTGGCCCCCGAATACGGCAGGCACAGCAGGTTCAACGCAGTCACTGGGCGGCGGCTTCGGCCATTTTCTGGCGCAGGCTCAGCGGGCGCATGTCGGTCCAGACTTCATCGATGTAGGCCAGGCAGTCCTTCTTCAGGCCGCTCTTGCCTACGGCACGCCAACCGTTGGGGATCGCTTTGTAGTCGGGCCAGATCGAGTATTGCTCTTCGTGGTTGACCACTACCTGGAACTGAATATCGTCGCGGTCGAAAACGGAAGTCATTGCCTGTCTCCTTGAGTGATGAATGCCGCTGTGCGCTTGGCGCAGGGGGGCTTTCAAGTAGACGTGGCGAGTGGCGAAAAAATTAGTGGGGCTGACGCGGTCCCCTGTGGGAGCGGCCTTGTGTCGCGAAAGGGCTGCACAGCAGCCCCGGCAATATTTGCGTCACAGCTAGAACCCCGGGGCCGCTTTGCGGCCCTTTCGCGACACAAGGCCGCTCCCACAAAGAGCCGGTGCTGGGATGAAAGATCAGGTATCCCGCAACAGGTCGTGGGTATCGAGCAAGCGGAAGGCCACCTGCGGGTTGCGCTCCAGCCCACGGCGGATCGCCGCAGGGATCGACTGCCGGGTCTTGCGGCACAGCCCGGGCTGGTCGTCCAGTTCGATGACAATCCCGCGCATGGTCCGTACTTCATTGAAACCAGGGGCGATATGCACGCGGATGCCCAGGTTTTCGTACATCCGCTGCTGCAGGCGTTGCAGGTCTTCCAGGTCCTTGAGGTTTTCCAGGCGGTCGAGCAGGCGCTTTTCTTCCTGGCGGGTCAGCAGGAGGATGCGCTGGGCTGTCTGCGGGTGGTCGGCCAGGTGTTCGCGACCACAAATGCAGGCGCCAGGGGGGCAAGGTTGGCGCAGGGAAGGGGAATTGGTCATGGGGCAAGCATAGCCAGTTTTCATGCCGCCTGTGGGGCCCTATCGCCAGCAAGCCGGCTCCTACAGGACCGTGATGGCTGATAAAAAATTTCCTGTCAGGATAAAAAATTTCACAAACATCTAGACCGCCACCCCTCGTTTCGCCTATAAATCGCCAAAAGGAAATTTATATTCCTGCCAAGAAAACAATTTCGCCTCGCGAAGCCTCTTTTGCCCTTGTGCCCGACCTGCCCCACTCCATCACGAGGCGTATCCGACATGCATTCCGCTCCCGATCACTTCATCCTGCGCGTCAGCTGCCCGGCTGTGTCCGGCATCGTCGCCGCGGTGACCACCTACCTGGCCGAGCACGGTTGCTACATCAGCGAGATGGCGCAGTTCGACGACGAGGACAACGGGCGCTTCTTCATGCGCGCGGTGTTCCGCTACAACACCGGTGTCGTGGGCGACACACCGCAGCTGGAAGCCGGCTTTGCCGATGTCGCCCAGCGCTTCGACATGCAATGGAGCCTGCACAGCAGTGCCCGGCCGATGCGCGTGCTGCTGATGGTGAGCAAGTTCGACCACTGCCTGTCCGACCTGCTGTACCGCCATGCCAAGGGCGAGCTGGACATGCAGATCACCGCCGTGGTCTCCAACCACCTGGACCTGCGTCCGATGGCCGAGCGCCAGGGCATCCGTTTCGTCTACCTGCCGGTCAGCAAGGACACCAAGGCCGAACAGGAAGCCGCGCTGCTGCGCATCGTCGAAGACACAGGTACCGAACTGGTGGTGCTGGCGCGCTACATGCAGATCCTCTCCGACGACCTGTGCCGCCAGCTGTCGGGCCGGGCGATCAACATTCACCATTCCTTCCTGCCCGGTTTCAAAGGCGCCAAACCCTATCACCAGGCTTACCAGCGCGGTGTGAAGCTGATCGGCGCCACCGCCCACTACGTCACCAGCGACCTGGACGAAGGCCCGATCATCGAGCAGGAAGTGCAGCGCGTGGACCACGCCTACGCACCGGACGACCTGGTGGCCATCGGCCGCGACACCGAGACCATCGCCCTCTCTCGCGCCGTGAAATACCACCTGGAGCATCGGGTGTTCCTGAACCACGACCGCACGGTGATCTTCAAATGAACGCCATTCCCAGTGTCAAGCTGATCGACGGCAAGGCGACTGCGACGCGGGTGCTGGCCGAGGTACGCGAGCAGGTGCAGAAACTGCGCCAGGGCGGTGTGCAGCCGGGCCTGGCGGTGGTGCTGGTAGGCGCCGACGCAGCCAGCCAGGTGTACGTGCGCAACAAGGTACTGCGTGCTGAAGAAGTGGGCATCCGCTCGCTGGAGCATCGCCTGCCCGCCGACACCAGCCAGGCCGAGCTGCTGGCCCTGATCGGGCGCCTCAACCGCGCCCCGGAGGTCAACGGCATCCTCGTGCAACTGCCGTTGCCGGCCCATATCGACGAGCACCGCATTCTCCAGGCGATCAGCCCACTGAAGGATGTGGACGGTTTCCACAGCGAGAACGTCGGCGGCCTGGCCCAGGGCCGCGATGTGCTCACCCCGTGCACGCCCAGCGGCTGCATGCGCCTGCTGCGCGATGCCTGTGGCGAGCTGCGTGGCAAGCATGCGGTGGTGGTCGGCCGCTCGAACATCGTCGGCAAGCCCATGGCCGCCCTGCTGCTGCAGGCCGACTGCACGGTGACCGTGGTGCACTCGCGCAGCCGCGACCTGCCGGCGTTGTGTCGCCAGGCCGACATCCTGGTGGCCGCAGTGGGCAAGCCACGGCTGATCGGTGCCAACTGGCTCAAGCCCGGCGCGGTGGTGATCGATGTCGGTATCAACCGCATCGACGAAGGCGGCCACAGCCGCCTGGTCGGCGATGTCGACTTCGCCGCAGCCCTGCCCCAGGTGGCCGGCATCACCCCGGTGCCCGGCGGGGTCGGCCCGATGACCATCGCCTACCTGATGAAAAACACCCTGCTCGCCCTCGACCTGCAACAACAGGCCGCCCACCAGGAGCGCACCTCATGCCTTTCGCCCTGCTGAAATACGGCCTGAGCGCCGACTACCCGGTGGAGGTCGACCTGCCACCACCGTGCGAACTCAAGCCACGCTATGACGTGGTGATCATCGGCGGCGGCGGCCACGGCCTGGCCATCGCCTACTACCTGGCCAAGTACCACGGCATCACCAATGTCGCCGTGCTGGAAAAGGCCTACCTCGGCGGCGGCAACACTGCGCGCAACACCGCGGTGATCCGCTCCAACTACCTCACCAGTGAGGGTGTGCGCTTTTACGCAGAATCGGTGCGCATGTTCCAGAACCTGTCGAACGAGTTCGACTTCAACATCATGTATTCCGAGCGCGGCCAACTCACCCTCGCGCACACCGACGCCACCGTGCGCGCTTTCCGCCAGCGCGCCGAGGTCAACAAGCACTTCGGTGGCCGCACGGAAATGATCGACCGCCAGCAGATCCGCGAACTGGTGCCCAGCCTGAACCTGGACCCGGGTCACCTGCCGGTGCTCGCCGGCCTGTGGCATATCGACGGCGCCACCGCGCGCCACGATGCAGTGGCCTGGGGCTACGCCAGGCAGGCGGCCAAGCGCGGCGTCGAGATCCACCAGCTGACCGAAGTGCAGGACCTGCTTATCCGTAACGGGCGCATCGAAGCGGTGAAGACCAACCGTGGCATCGTGCAGTGCGGTTGCGTGGTGCAGGCGGTGGCCGGGGCCAGTTCGCTGCTGATGGCCAAGGCCGGCATCCGTGCGCCGATCCATACCTACCCGCTGCAGGCGATGGTCACCCAGCCGTTCAAGCCGTTCCTCGATCCGCTGGTCAGCTCGTCGGCGCTGCACTGCTACGTGCAGCAGACCAGCCGTGGCGAGATCGTCTTTGGCGGCGGCTCCGACCCCTACCCGCTGTACAACACCCGCTCCACCCTCGACCTCAAGGAAAGCCTGCTGGCCCACGCCATCGAGATGTTCCCGTTCATGGCCAACGCCAAGCTGATGCGCCAGTGGGCCGGGATCACCGACATGACACCGGACTACAGCCCGATCATGGGCCTGTCGCCGGTGCGCAACTATTACCTGGACGCCGGCTGGGGCACCTGGGGTTTCAAGGCCACGCCGATCTGCGGCAAGACCATGGCCGAGCTGGTCGCCAGTGGCGGCAAGGTGCCGGAGCTGATCGCACCCTTTGCCCTGGAGCGCTTCAGCCGCTTCCAGCAAGTCAACGAAATGGGCGCTACTGCGGCCAGCCACTAAGGAGCGACGACGATGAAGATCCTGACCTGCCCCTTGAACGGCCCGCGCAATATCAGCGAGTTCACCTACGGGGGCGAATTCAAGGCGATGCCCGACCCTGCCACCTGCAGCGACAGCGAATGGGCCGACTACGTGTTCAACAGCGACAACCTGGCCGGTGTGGTCACTGAATGGTGGCTGCACAACGCCTCCAGCTACTGGTTCCTGGCCGAACGCCACACCGTGAGCGACCAGGTACTGCGCACCTTCGACCCGAAAGAACTGTTCGACCGCCGCGTCGATTTCACCCCTGCCGCCACCCCGGAGATCGCCGGATGAACAGCCACAATCGCCTCCCCGCGCCCATGGGCCTGCTGATCGATCGCGAGCGGCCCCTGCATTTTCAGTTCGACGGCCAGGCCTGCCAGGGCTTTGCTGGTGACAGCATCGCCAGCGCCCTGCTCGGCAGCGGCCGCTGGCTGCTGTCGCGCTCGTTCAAGTACCACCGCCCGCGCGGCCCGCTGAGCATGGCCGGGCAGGATGCCAACACCCTGGTGCAGCTACCGGACGAGCCCAATGTACTCGCCGACCTGGAAGCCGCCCGCGATGGCCAGATCGTCGCGGGGCAGAACTTCAACGGTAGCCTGATGCACGACCGCGATGCCTACCTGGGCAAGTTTTCGCGTTTCATGCCGGTGGGCTTCTATTACCGCTCCTTCTACAAGCCCAAGGGCATGTGGAAGGTGTGGGAGCCGCTGATCCGCAAGAAGGCCGGCCTGGGCGTACTCGACCCAGGCTTCAGGCCGCGGTATCACGACAAGGCCTATCTGTTCGTCGACCTGGCCGTCATCGGCGCTGGCCCGGCGGGCCTGCGTGCGGCACTGGACGCGGCCAATGCCGGGGCCAAGGTGTTGCTTGTCGAGCAACAGCCGGTACTTGGCGGCTCGCTCACCTACACCCGTTTCGACATCGCCGGCACCCGCGCGACCAGCCTGCGCCAGGAACTGCTGGCTGCCGTCGAGGGCCACTCGAATATCCAGGTGCTGCTGGAAGCCACCTGCAACGGCTGGTTCACCGACAACTACCTGCCGGTGATCCAGCACAACCGCCTTTACAAGGTGCGTGCCAGCCGTTGCCTGGTGGCGGCCGGTTCGTTCGACCAGCCGGTGGTGTTCCGCAACAACGACCTGCCGGGGGTCATGCTGACCAGTGCCGCACAGCGGCTGATGAAGCTGTACGCGGTCAAGCCGGGCCAGCGCGCGGTAATTCTCACCGGCCACGATGACGGCTACCTCGCCGCCCTCGACCTGCAGGAGCAAGGCGTGGCGGTGGCTGCGGTGGTCGACATGCGCGCCGCGCCAGCCGATGCTGCACTGGCCGCCGAACTGAAGCACCGCGATATACCCGTGCACCTGGGCAGCACCGTGTACGAAGCCCTGCACGAAGCGGGCATGCGCCACGTGAGTGGCGTGGATATTCGCCCGATCACCGGCCAGGGCAAGGTCGGCCCGCATGGCCTGCGCCTGGCCTGCGACCTGCTGTGCATGTCGGCAGGCTACATGCCGGTGTACCAGTTGCTGTGCCAGGCTGGCGGCAAGCTGGCGTACGATGTGAACCGCGACGAATTCGTCATCAGCGACCTGCCGGCCGGGCTGGATATCGCCGGCTCGGTGAATGGCCGTCACGCACTGGGCAATGTGCTGGCCGACGCCACTCGCGGGGCTGCCGATGCGCTGGCAGCGCTGGGCCTGGAAGCGCCGGTGCAGCCCGTGTTCAGTGCCGAAGCCAAGGTCAACTTCCCCTGGCCAATCTTCCCCCACCCCAAGGGCAAGGATTTCGTCGACTTCGACGAAGACCTGCAAGTGCGCGACATCGTCAACGCCACCCGCAGCGGCTACCGCGATGTGCAGCTGGTAAAGCGCTTTTCCACGGTCGGCATGGGCCCGTCCCAGGGTCGCCACTCGGCGCTGCCGACCGCACGCCTGGTGGCCCACGCCACCGGGCGCAGCATCAGCGAAACCGGGGTGACCACCGCCCGGCCACCGTTCCAGGCGGAAAAACTGGCCCACGTCGCCGGCCGCGCCTTCGACCCGTACCGGCAAACACCGATGCACCGCCGCCACCTGGAAGCCGGGGCGAAGATGATGCCGGCCGGCATCTGGCAGCGCCCGGCCTATTATGGCAAGCCCGAGGAACGCGAGCGCTGCATGCAGGAAGAAGCCCGCCATGTGCGCGAGAAGGTCGGCCTGATCGACGTTTCCACCCTCGGTGGCCTGGATGTACGCGGCCCCGACGCCGCCGAACTGCTGGAGCGCCTTTACACCTTCGGCTTCGCCAAGCTGGCCGTCGGCCGCACCCGTTACGCCCTGATGACCAACGAGCACGGCGTGGTGATCGATGACGGCGTTTGCGCCCGGCTGGGCGAGCAGCATTTCTACGTCACCGCCACCACCAGCGGCGTCGACCGCATCTACCAGCAGATGCTGAAGTGGAACGCGCAATGGCGCCTGGATGTGGACGTCACCAACGTCACCGCCGCCCTGGCCGCTGTGAACCTGGCCGGGCCGCTGGCACGCCAGGTGCTGGCCAAGGTGTGTGACGATGTGGACCTGTCGGCCGAGGCCTTCCCTTATCTCGGCGTACGCCTGGGCACTGTGGCCGGCATTGCCGCGCGCATCCTGCGGGTCGGCTTTGTGGGTGAACTGGGCTACGAAGTGCATGTGCCGGCGCGACACGCCGAGCGCCTGTGGGATGCCTTGATGCAGGCCGGCGCAGGGTTGGGCATTCGCCCGTTCGGTGTCGAGACCCAGCGCCTGCTGCGCCTGGAAAAGGGCCATGTGATCATCAGCCAGGACACTGATGGCATGACCCACCCGGCGGAGATCGACATGCAGTGGGCCATCGGGCGCAAGAAGCCATTTTTCGTCGGCAAGCGCTCGATCGAGATCCTCGAAGCGCAGCCGCTCAAGCGCAAGCTGGTCGGCTTCACACTACCCAAGGGCAGCCCGCAGCCGCTGGAGGGGCACCTGGTGCTGGATGGGCCGGACATCAGCGGCAACGTCACATCCTGCGAATACTCGCAAACCCTGGGGCAGATCATCGGCCTGGCTTACGCCGGTGCCCACCAGGCCACGCCAGGCATGCACATCCCGATCCGCGTGGAGGGCGGTGTGATGGTCAATGCCAAGGTGGTGCCTCTGCCTTTCCACGATCCCGACAACCTGCGCCAGGAGCTCTGAGCCATGACCAGTTTGCAAGCTGAAGCTTTTATTCCACGCAGCCCGCAGGCCGAGCTGTTGCACAACTGCGCGTTGACTGACCTGACCGATCTGGCGAGGGTCGGGTTTCGTGGTGGCGACAGTGCCGCTTGCCTGCAGGCGCGTGGCTACCGCTTGCCGTCGCTACCCAACCAGGCCGTGCGCCAGCAAGACGGTGGCTGGGTAGCGCGCTTGTCGCAGACCGAGTACCTGCTGCTGGGCAGCCTGGCCGACGGCGGTGCACGGGTGGCTGCCGAAGAGGCCGGGTGGGTGCAGGATACCCGCCGCCATTACCTGCTGCCGCGCCAGGACAGCCATGCCTGGCTGCAGCTGTCGGGGGTGCAATGCAGCGCGGTGATGGCCAAGTTGTGCGGGGTGGACTTGCGTGCCCAGGCGTTTCCCGTTGGGGCGGTGGCGCAGACATCGGCGGCGCGGATCAATGTGATCGTGCTGAATGTGGGGAATGATGAGAGGCCGGCGTTGCAGTTGCTGTTTGATCGGGCGTCGCTGGCGTATTTCCGTGAAGCAGTGCTGGATGCCATGGACGAGTTCGATGGTGGGTGGGCCGGGGTGGAGGAATTGATGCAATAACCTGTACCGGCCTCTTCGCGGGTAAACCCGCTCCCACCGGGTCATCACTGGGCTCGGGGCAGTGGAGTAGCTGTGGGAGCGGGTTCACCCGCGAAGAAGTTCACCCGGTGCCGAAGGTCAGAGCTGTACCAACCGCTCGCGCAGGAAGTTCACAAAACCCTGCACCGGCCGCGCCACCTGCCGGTGCTGCGGGTACACCGCAGACAGCTGCAGCGCCGGCGGCCGCCACTCATCCAGCACCGTCACCAGCCGCCCATCCGCCAGTGCCTGGCCCACGATGAAGGTTGGCAGATACGTCACCCCCATCCCGGCAATCGCGGCATCCCTGAGCAGCTCGCCATTGTTCGCCCGCATCCGCCCGGCCACCTGAATCACCTGTGCCTTGCCACCCTGGCTGAACTGCCACTGCACCTGCCGCGAATGCCCATATGGCAGGCAATCATGCCCCGCCAACTGCTCCGGCCTGGCCGGTACACCCCGTGCTTCCAAGTACGCCGGGCTCGCGCAATACACCCGCTCGACACTGGCGATGCGCCGCGCGATCAGGCTGGAGTCCTCCAGCGCGCCAATCCGTAGCGCCAGGTCATAGCCCTCGCCGATCAGGTCAACGGCGCGGTCGCTCAGATCCACTTCCACATCCACCTGCGGGTGCAACTGCAGGAACTCGGTCAGCAGGCAGCCCAGGTGCGCCATGGCGAACGACAGCGGCGCACTCAGGCGCAAGGTGCCACGCAAGGCCTGAGCCTGGCCGCTGATGTCGTGCTCCACCTGCTGCACTTCGCCCAGCAGGCGCAGCGCCGACTGGTAGTAGTGCTGGCCCAGCGGCGTAGCGTCCAGGCGCCGGGTGGAGCGATTGAGCAGGCGAACGCCCAGGCGCTCCTCCAACTGCATCAGGCGCCGGCTGACCGATTGCTTGGACATGCCCAGGCGGTCGGCCGCAGCAGTGAAACTGCCGGCCTCCATTACCTGGGCAAAGATCCGCATGTCTTCGTAAGGGTTCATTGTCTCGCTCTTGGTGACAGTCAAACGCTTTATAGCGGCTTTTTCCCATCAGCGCATCTCCCTAATCTACGCACAAGTCGCAGCGATGGCCCTGAAGGCCAGGCAAGACGCCCACTACCAACATTCAACAGATAAGGATTCGCTCATGAACATTGTCCACAAAACCCTTACCGCTTCCCTTCTGGCCCTGTCCGTCTCCAGCGCCTTCGCTGCTGGCAGCCCGGGTATAGAACAGCACACCCAGGCCTTCCTCGAAGCTCTGGAGCAAGGCGGCGGCAAGCCACTGGAGCAGCTCAGCCCGAAAGACGCCCGCGCAGTGCTGACCGGTGCCCAGGCCTCGGTCAAGGTCGATCTCTCGGGTATCGAGGTGCAGGAGCGCACCATCCAGGCCAACGGCGAGTCGATCAAACTGCAAGTGGTGCGCCCGGCCAACGTGAAGGGCGAGTTGCCGGTGTTCATGTTCTTCCACGGTGGCGGCTGGGTACTCGGCGATTTCCCGACCCACCAGCGGCTGATCCGCGACCTGGTGGTTGGCTCTGGCGCAGTGGCGGTCTACGTCGACTACACCCCATCGCCGGAAGCGCACTACCCGACGGCGATCAACCAGGCCTACGCCGCCACCCGCTGGGTAGCCGAGCATGGCAAGGAAATCGGCGTGGACGGCAAGCGCCTGGCCGTGGCCGGCAACAGCGTCGGCGGCAACATGGCGGCAGTAGTGGCCTTGAAAGCCAAAGAGGCCGGCACCCCGGCCCTGCGCTTCCAGCTGCTGCTGTGGCCGGTGACCGATGCCAGCTTCGAAACTGCATCCTACAAGCAGTTTGCCGAGGGGCATTTCCTTACCACCGGGATGATGAAGTGGTTCTGGGACAACTACACCACCGACGCCAAGGCACGGGCGCAGATCTACGCCTCGCCGCTGCGGGCCAGCAGTGAACAGTTGAAAGGTTTGCCGCCAGCGCTGGTGCAAACGGCGGAGTTCGATGTGCTGCGTGACGAGGGTGAGGCTTATGCCCGCAAGCTGAACGCTGCTGGGGTGACCGTTACCTCGGTACGCTACAACGGCATGATTCATGACTACGGGCTGCTCAACCCCTTGCATCAGGTGCCTGCCGTGCAAGCGGCCATGCGCCAGGCCGCTGGCGAGCTGAAAGTGCACCTGCAATAACCTCATCCACCCATGCGGCAGGGCCTGGTGCCCTGCCGGTTCAGGAGACCCGTCATGCTCACCGTCCGCAACGCCAAAGACCGCGGCCTGGCCTTCCATGGCTGGCTGAAATCGTTCCACACCTTCTCCTTCGGCCACTACCGCAACCCGGACGAGCAAGGTTTCTCCGACCTGCTGGTGATCAACGACGACCGCGTCATCCCCGGCAAGGGCTTTGGCCAGCACCCGCACCGCGACATGGAGATTTTCTCCTACGTGCTGGAAGGCGCGCTGGAGCACAAGGACACGCTGGGCACCGGCTCGGTAATCCGCCCGGGCGATGTGCAGCTGATGAGCGCTGGCCACGGCGTGGCCCATAGCGAGTTCAACCACAGCCAGGTGCAGCCGGTGCACTTCCTGCAGATCTGGATCGTGCCGAACGTGCAAGGGGCAACACCGCGTTACCAGCAACAGCATTTCAGTACCGAGGAAAAGCGCGGCAAGCTGCGCCTGATCATCTCGCCGGATGGCGCCGAGGGGTCACTGCAGGTACGGCAGAACGCGCGGGTGTATGCCGGTCTGTTCGATGGTGACGAGCGTGCCACCCTGACCTTGCCGGAAAACCGCCATGCCTACGTGCACGTGGCCCGGGGCAGCATCGAGCTCAATGGGCAAGTGCTGAACGAAGGGGATGGGGTGCGGGTGAGGCAGGAACAGGTGCTGGAACTGGGCAATGGGGTGGATGCCGAGGTGCTGGTGTTCGACCTGCGGCCGCATGAGTTGCCTGGCATGCCATAAGGCAGGTCCGGCCCTTTCGCGGGTAAACCCGCTCCCACAGGTACGGCACAGGCGTCGAAATCAGT
>NZ_JBNRIJ010000006.1:39755-45522 GCF_053557675.1 Pseudomonas sp. XP1
GGCTCGAACCCTTCTACGATGATCACTTCAGCCTTCGCCACCCCCTGACGATGGCTGCAAGCCTCCTGGTACAGCTCGGACCGGTAACACGCCAGCGCCTGTTCGTACGAATCGAACTCGATCACCACGCTACGCTGAGGGGTAAGCCGCCCTTCCATTGCCTCGCTACGCCCGCCACGGGCAAGGAAACGGCCACCGAATGCCTTGAAGGCAGCCGGGGCGCGTTGGGTGTACTGCTGGTATTGCTCGGGATCGGTCACGTCCACATGGGCGATCCAATAGGCCTTCATGCGCTGCTCTCCTGTTACGGCGATATTTGTGTATGATGGTATACCATAATAATCACCCCACCACAGTGAGCGTGCAACATGGCTTTCAACACCATCGACGAACTTCTCGAGGACTACCGGCAAGGCAAGATGGTCCTGCTGGTGGATGACGAGGACCGGGAAAACGAAGGCGACCTGCTGATCGCCGCCGAGCGTTGCGACGCCCACGCCATCAACTTCATGGCCCGTGAAGCGCGCGGGCTGATCTGCCTGACCCTGACCGACGAACACTGCCAACGCCTGGGCCTGGAGCAGATGGTGCCGGCCAACGGCAGCGTGTTCAGTACCGCCTTCACCGTATCGATCGAGGCGGCCACGGGCGTTACCACCGGTATTTCCGCCGCCGACCGGGCGCGTACCGTGGCGGCGGCCATGGCCCCCAACGCCCGCCCCGAAGACCTGGTGCAACCCGGCCACATCTTCCCCCTGCGCGCCCGCGAAGGCGGTGTGCTGACCCGCGCCGGCCACACCGAAGCCGGCTGCGACCTCGCACGCCTGGCCGGTTTCACCCCGGCGTCGGTAATCGTCGAAGTGCTCAACGACGACGGCACCATGGCCCGGCGCCCGGACCTGGAAGTGTTCGCTGCCCGGCACGGCATCAAGATCGGCACCATCGCCGACCTCATCCACTATCGCTTGAGCACCGAGCAGACCATCAAGCGTATCGGCGAACGCGAACTGCCGACGGTGCATGGCACCTTCCGCCTGGTCACCTACGAAGACCGCATCGAAGGTGGCGTACACATGGCCATGGTCATGGGCGATATCCGCCGCGAGCAGCCGACCCTGGTGCGGGTGCACGTGATCGACCCGCTGCGCGACCTGGTCGGCGCCGAATACGCCGGCCCCGCCAACTGGACGCTTTGGGCGGCGCTGCAGAAGGTGGCCGAGGAAGGCGCCGGCGTGGTGGTGATCCTGGCCAACCATGAGTCCTCGCAGGCGCTGCTGGAGCGCGTGCCACAGCTGACCCAGCCGGTGCGACCTTACCAGCGCGGGCAATCGAAGGTGTACTCGGAGGTGGGTACAGGCGCGCAGATCCTGCAGGACCTGGGCGTCGGCAAGCTGCGCCACCTGGGCCCGCCGCTGAAATACGCGGGGCTGGCGGGGTATGAGCTGGAGGTGGTGCAGAGCATCCCCTTCGAGCCCGGACTGGTGAGCTGATACAGGCCCCTGTAGGAGCGGCCCTTTCGCGACACAAGGCCGCTCCTACAAAGGTGCGCGGCAAATTGCAGAGGACGGAGTGATGGCCGGTAGCCTCATGCCTCTTGCCAAAAGTTTGGAATACCATAATATGATATCCCGTAGACCTTGAATCTGCAGGCCGGCACCTACAATCAAAAACGGCCACAAGACACTTTGTTTTAGCTGCTCCCCGAACACTGTTGGCGGGCGCACCACAAGCCCCGCCTCGAATAACAAAAGCAACGAGGGCGTAACCATGCTGTTGAGCAAACGTGTAACCGCAGTGCTGTCCGCCAGCCTGCTGACCCTGGCATGTCAGGCCGCCCAGGCCGCCGACAGCCTGAACTTCGTCAGCTGGGGCGGTACCACCCAGGACGCCCAGAAAGAAGCGTGGGCCGTACCCTTCACCAAAGCCACCGATATCAAGGTCGTCCAGGACGGCCCTACCGACTACGGCAAGCTCAAGGCCATGGTCGAGAGCGGCAACGTGCAGTGGGACGTGGTCGACGTCGAAGCCGACTTCGCCCTGCGTGCCGCCAGCGAAGGCCTGCTCGAACCCCTCGATTTCACCCAGATCAAGCGCGACAAGATCGACCCGCGCTTCGTCTCCGACCATGGCGTCGGCTCGTTCTTCTTCTCCTTCGTGCTCGGCTACAACGAAGGCAAGCTCGGTGCCAACAAACCGGTGGACTGGACCGCACTGTTCGATACCAAGACCTACCCCGGCAAGCGCGCCCTGTACAAATGGCCCAGCCCGGGTGTACTGGAACTGGCCCTGCTGGCCGACGGCGTAGCCCCCGACAAGCTGTACCCTCTGGACCTGGACCGCGCCTTCAAGAAGCTCGACACCATCAAGAAAGACATCGTCTGGTGGGGCGGTGGCGCCCAGTCGCAGCAACTGCTGGCCTCGGGTGAAGCCTCGCTCGGCCAGTTCTGGAACGGCCGCGTCTATGCCCTGCAGCAAGACGGTGCACCGGTGGGTGTGAGCTGGAAGCAGAACCTGGTCATGGCCGACTTCCTGGTCATCCCCAAAGGTGCCAAGAACAAGGACGCGGCCATGAAGTTCCTGGCCAATGCCAGCAGCGCCGAAGGCCAGGCCGAGTTCGCCAACAAGACAGCCTACGCGCCGGTGAACGTCGACAGCGTGGCCAAGCTGGACAAAGACCTCGCGCAGAACCTGCCGACCGCCTACGCCCAGGACCAGGTCACCCTTGACTTCGCCTACTGGGCCAAGAACGGCCAGGCCATCGCAGCCCGCTGGAATGAGTGGTTGGTCAAATGAAAGTCGCCATCAACGCCCTGCATAACGCGCAAGGTGCCCCCACGGGCACCGGCGCTCCGGGAACTGCCCCGCGCCGCGTCAGCCTGAGCCAGCGCTGGAAAGGCAGCCGCAATTTACTGCCGGCCCTGCTGTTCCTTGGCCTGTTCTTCTTCGCCCCGCTGGCCGGCCTGTTGCTGCGCGGGGTGCTGGAGCCGACGCCGGGCCTGGGCAACTACGAGCAGTTGTTCGCCAACTCGGCTTATGCACGGGTGCTGTTCAACACCTTCTCGGTGGCCGGCGTGGTCACCCTGATCAGCGTGCTGCTGGGCTTCCCGCTGGCCTGGGCAATTACCCTGGTGCCCAAGGGCTGGGGCCGCTGGTTGCTGAACATCGTGCTGCTGTCGATGTGGACCAGCCTGCTGGCGCGCACCTACTCGTGGCTGGTGCTGCTGCAGAGTTCGGGGGTGATCAACAAGGCGTTGATGGCCATGGGTATCATCGATGCCCCGCTGGAAATGGTGCACAACCTGACCGGCGTGGTGATCGGCATGAGCTACATCATGATCCCGTTCATCGTGCTGCCGCTGCAGGCGACCATGCACGCCATCGACCCGATGGTGCTGCAGGCCGGCTCGATCTGCGGCGCCAGCCCGTGGACCAATTTCTGGAAGGTGTTCCTGCCGCTGTGCCGCTCGGGGCTGTTCTCCGGGGCGCTGATGGTGTTCGTGATGTCGCTCGGTTACTACGTCACCCCGGCCCTGCTGGGCGGTGCGCAAAACATGATGCTGCCCGAATTCATCATCCAGCAGGTGCAGTCGTTCCTCAACTGGGGCCTGGCCAGCGCCGCCGCCGCACTGCTGGTGGTGATCACCCTGGTGCTCTTCTACCTGTACCTGAAGCTGCAGCCGGAATCCCCGGTCGGCAACGCGAGGTAAACCGCCATGCTCCTGTCTCCCAATGCCATGGGCCGCCCGCTGCGCACGGGCCTGTACCTGACCACCGGGGTCATCGCGGCCTTCCTGCTGCTGCCGGTGGTGTTCATCGTGTTGCTGTCGTTCGGCTCGTCGCAGTGGCTGGTGTTCCCGCCACCGGGCTGGACCTTCAAGTGGTACGGCCAGTTCTTCTCCAACCCGGAGTGGATGGACGCCGCGCTGGCCAGCCTGAAGGTGGCTGTGCTGACCACCATCGCCGCCGTGCTGCTCGGCCTGCCCACCGCGTTTGCCCTGGTGCGTGGCCGCTTCCCCGGCCGCGAGCTGCTGTATGGGCTGTTCACCATGCCGATGATCGTGCCGCTGGTAATCATTGCCGTAGCGGTGTACGCGCTGTTCCTCAAGCTCGGCTACACCGGCACACTGTTCGCCTTCGTGGTCAGCCACGTGATCGTCGCCCTGCCCTTCACCATCATCTCGATCATCAACTCGCTGAAGCTGTTCGACCAGTCGATCGAGGATGCCGCGGTGATCTGCGGCGCCTCGCGCCTGCAGGCAATCTTCAAGGTGACCTTCCCGGCGATTCGCCCGGGGATGATCGCTGGCGGCCTGTTTGCCTTCCTGGTGTCGTGGGATGAAGTGGTGCTGAGCGTGATGATGGCCAGCCCCGACCTGCAGACTCTGCCGGTGAAGATGTGGACCACCCTGCGCCAGGACCTCAGCCCGGTCATCGCCGTGGCCTCGACCCTGCTGATCGGCCTGTCGCTGCTTGTCATGTTCATTGCCGCCGCCTTGCGCCGGCGCACCGAAGCCAACGCCTGAGCGCGCGGAGAAAACAACAATGAGTGCAGTGATCAAAGACAACGCGCACGGCAAGACCCTGGTCAGCCTGCGCGGCCTGAACAAGCACTACGGCGACTTCACCGCCGTGGACAACCTCGACCTGGAAATCCAGGACGGCGAGTTCCTGACCTTCCTCGGTTCCAGCGGGTCGGGCAAGTCCACCACCCTGTCGATGCTGGCTGGCTTCGAAACACCGAGCAGCGGCGAGATCCTGGTCGATGGCCAGTCGCTGGTCAACGTGCCGCCGCACAAGCGTGACATCGGCATGGTGTTCCAGCGCTATTCGCTGTTCCCGCACCTGAACGTGCGCGACAACATCGGCTTCCCGCTGGCCATTCGCAAGCTCGGCGCCAGCGAAACCAGCAAGCGCGTCGACGCCATGCTCAAGCTGGTGCAGCTGGAGAAGTTCGCCCACCGCAAGCCGTCGCAGATGTCCGGTGGCCAGCAGCAGCGCGTGGCGATTGCCCGGGCCCTGGTGTACGAACCGCGCATCCTGCTGATGGACGAACCGCTCGGCGCGCTGGACAAAAAGCTGCGCGAAGACCTGCAGGATGAACTGCGCCAGTTGCACCGGCGCCTGGGCATCACCATCGTCTACGTCACCCACGACCAGGAAGAAGCCATGCGCCTGTCCCAGCGCATCGCCATCTTCAGCCATGGCAAGATCGTCGGCCTGGGCACCGGTTACGACCTGTACCAGAACCCGCCAAATGCCTTCGTCGCCTCGTTCCTGGGCAACTCCAACTTCCTGCGGATCAAGGCCAGCAGCAATGGCGCGGGCAGCTTCGAGGGCCAGCCGGTGGCTATCCGCCTGACCCCGGGCCTGGCCGCCTCGCAGGATGCGCTGATCATGGTGCGCCCGGAAAAGGCCCTGGCCCTGACCACCGAACAGGCCGCGCGCGAGCCGCTGCCGGCGGGCTGGAACGAGGTCAGCGCCAAGGTTGGCGAAGTGCTGTTCCTGGGCGAGAGCCAGACCTGCCATGTGGTGACTGCGGGGGGTACCGAGCTGACGGTCAAGGCGCTGTCGGCGGCTGGCATGCCGATGCAGCCGGGGGATACCGTGAAGGTGCGCTGGGCAGTGGCGGATGCGTGCATCTATACCGAGTGGGCAGAAAGTGACCTGAGCAAGTCTGCCGGGGCTGCTGCCGGGCCTGACCGACACCAAGTTCGCTTCGGCACTGGTGAAGAACGACGCCATTCTCAATGCCGCGCTGCAGCATATC
>NZ_JBNRIJ010000006.1:45637-48344 GCF_053557675.1 Pseudomonas sp. XP1
ATTATCATCACGCCACTGTCGTAATCTGCCGGCCAACCCTATGCTACAGGCCTCCCGGCATGCACCGCCTGCTTGTCTTGCTGCTCTCCCTGCTACCGCTGGCGTCCCTGGCCGAGCCCGCTCACCTGCGCGTGCAAGGCTCCAACACCATCGGCGCGGCCTTGCTGCCGGCGCTGGTGCAAGGGCAATTGCGCGCACAGCAAGCTACCGCCATCGAACAATACCCGGGCAATCTGGCCAACGAGACTGTCATCACCGCGCGCGATACGCGTGGCCAGCCTTTGCGCATCGAAATCGCCGCACACGGTTCCAGCACCGGTTTCGTCGCCCTCGGCCATGGCGAGGCCGACCTGGCCGCCGCGTCACGGCCGATCAACGACAACGAAGCAAGCCAACTTCAGGCCTTGGGCGACCTGCGCGCCGCTGCCGCCGAACAAGTCATCGGCCTCGATGGCGTCGCCGTCATCGTTCACCCCGACAACCCGCTGCCACAGCTCACCACAGGGCAACTGGCACAAATTTTTGCCGGGCAGATCCAGCGCTGGGAGCAGTTGGGTGTTTCCGGCGGGGCCATCCACCTGTACGCCCGCGACGACCGCTCCGGTACCTTTGAGACTTTCAAGGCCCTGGTGCTGGAACCCCAGCACACCGAGCTTTCCCCCCAGGCCCAACGCTTCGAGTCCAGCGACGAACTGGCCGCGCGGGTAAGCACCGACCGCCAGGCCATCGGTTTCAGCAGCCTGGCGGCGGTGCATGGTGCCAAGGTGCTGGCGGTGGCCGAGGGTGACGCGCCGGCCATGCTGCCGGAGCGTGCACTGGTGGCCAGCGAGGACTACCCGCTATCGCGGCGCCTGTACTTCTACCTGCCGGCCAACCCCAAGCCCCAGGCCAAGGCCCTGGCCGATTTCGCCCAGAGCCCGGCGGGCCAGGTGATCGTCGCTGAGCAGGGTTTCGTTTCGCAGCAGATCAAGGCCCAACCTGTAGCTCCCCAGGCCGACATGCCGCCGCGCTATCGCACCTTGGTCCAGCAGGCACAGCGGTTGAGCGTTAACTTCCGCTTCCAGGAAGGCAGTGCCAGCCTCGACAACAAGGCCCTGCGCGATGTGCAGCGGGTGGCCGACTACCTGCGCCAAGCAGGCAAGTTGCAGCGCAAGGCGGTGCTGGTAGGCTTTGGCGACCCCAAGGAGACACCAGGCCGCGCCGCGCTGCTCTCCCGCCTGCGGGCCCAGGCGGTGCGCCGCGAGCTGGCGCGCGATGGCGTGGAGGTGCTGGAGGTGACGGGGATGGGGGATGACCTGCCAGTGGCAGGGAACGAGTTGGAGCAAGGGCGGCTGCGCAATCGCCGGGTGGAAGTGTGGGTGTATTGATCCGAAAGCGGCCCAGATCCCTGCAGGCCTTGCCTCGCAAAGAAATGTAACAGCTCCCCATTCGGCATCACCGGCAAACGGGTCTAGGCTCAAGCCCATGTGATACCGGGCCCCTCTGACGGCTGCCAGGCCGCCATGTCGGATCACTGTTGCCATGCAACGTCGACATTGAAGGAGGGGCTCATGACAGCTCTGCAGACATTCCTCACCACCCCGTTCCTCGGTACCAGCGCCTGGTTGTGGCTGGTGTTCATGGCCATCGTCATCGGTTTGCTGGTACTCGACCTCGGCGTGCTGCACCGCCACGACCGGGAAATCGAAATGCGCGAGAGCCTGCTGCTGTATTCGGGCTATTTCAGCGTCGGCGTACTGTTCGGCGTCGGGGTCTGGTACCAGTTGGGCGCGCAGTCTGCGCTTGAGTTCTACACCGGGTTCCTGGTCGAGCAGTCGCTGTCGATGGACAACGTGTTCGTCATGGCGATGATCTTCAGCTATTTCGCCATCCCCCGCCGCTACCAGCACCGCGTGCTGTTCTGGGGCATCCTCGGGGTGGTTTTCCTGCGGGCGATCATGATCGGCGTGGGCGCGGCGCTGGTGCAGAACTTCGCCTGGGTACTGTATATCTTCGGTGCCTTCCTGCTGTTTACCGGGGTCAAGATGGCGCTGTCGAAGGAGGACAGCCGCCCGGACCTGGCGAACAACCCGGTCCTGAAATTCGTGCGTCGGCACATGCGGGTCACCGAGCAGATCCACGGCTCGCACTTTTTCGTGCAGCAGACCCCGCCTGGGCAGCACAAGGCGCTACGCCATGCCACCCCGCTGTTCATGGCGCTGGTGCTGATCGAACTGGCCGACCTGGTGTTCGCAGTCGACAGCGTCCCGGCAATCTTCGCCATCACCCAGGACCCGTTCATCGTCTACACCTCGAACATCTTCGCCATCCTCGGCTTGCGCTCGCTGTACTTTGCGCTGGCGGCACTGATGCACCGGTTCGTTTACCTCAAGTACGCGCTGGCACTGGTGCTGATCTTCATTGGCTGCAAGATCTTCTACCACGGCATGGTGGGCAAGGTGCCGGCGTTGTTGTCGTTGGGGGTGACGTTCGGGTTGTTGCTGGGTGGGGTGGTTGTTTCGCTGGTCAAGACGCGGGGGGAGAAGCCGGAAATCGAGGGTGCTCAATCCAGACAGCCTTCGAATGCCGATCGCACAGTCAGCGAGAAGGAGGAAGACCCGCAGATGCGGGTCTGACCATCCAGAGTGAGCCTTCAAGGGCCTCTTCGCGGGCTTGCCCGCTCCCACAGGGACTGCGCACAGCTTGGAGGCGGCACAGTTCCTGTGGG
>NZ_JBNRIJ010000006.1:48449-56428 GCF_053557675.1 Pseudomonas sp. XP1
ACTTGCCGATCGCTGCCCGATGCACTTCATCCGGCCCGTCGGCCAGGCGCAAGGTACGCTGCATGGCGTACATGTAAGCCAGCGGGAAATCGCCACTCACCCCTGCCCCGCCATGAATCTGGATAGCCCGGTCGATCACCTTCAGTGCCACGTTCGGCGCCACTACCTTGATCTGTGCAATCTCGCTGCGGGCGACCTTGTTGCCGACCGTGTCCATCATGTATGCCGCTTTCAACGTCAGCAGCCGGGCCATGTCGATCTCCATGCGCGAGTCGGCAATCTTGTCGACGTTGCCGCCCAGACGCGCCAGTGGCCGGCCGAAGGCGGTACGCTCCACCGAGCGCTTGCACATCAGCTCCAGCGCGCGCTCGGCCATGCCGATCGAGCGCATGCAGTGGTGGATGCGGCCGGGGCCAAGGCGCCCCTGGGCAATCTCGAAGCCACGGCCCTCACCCAGGATCACGTTCTCATACGGCACCCGCACGTTCTCGAAGAGCACCTCGGCGTGGCCATGGGGAGCATCGTCATAGCCGAACACCGGCAGTGGGCGCACGATTTTCACACCAGGCGCATCGGTGGGCACCAGCACCATCGAGTGCTGCTGGTGGCGTGGCCCTTCAGGGTTGGACAGGCCCATGAAGATCATTACCTTGCAGCGCGGGTCGCAAGCGCCGGAGGTCCACCACTTGCGGCCGTTGATTACCCATTGGTCACCGTCACGCACTGCAGTGGCGGCCATGTTGGTGGCATCCGAGGACGCCACGTCCGGTTCGGTCATGGCGAATGCCGAACGGATCTCGCCACGCAGCAGCGGCTCCAGCCACTGGCGCTTCTGCGCTTCGCTGCCATAACGCACCAGCACTTCCATGTTGCCGGTGTCCGGCGCCGAGCAGTTGAACGGCTCCGGGCCGAGCAACGAACGGCCCATGATTTCCGCCAGCGGGGCATATTCCAGGTTGCTCAGGCCGGCACCGTATTCCGATTCGGGCAGAAACAGGTTCCACAGCCCTTCGGCGCGCGCCTTGGCCTTGAGTTCTTCCATGATCGCGGTGGGCTGCCAGCGGTCACCCTCGGCGACCTGGCGCTCGAACACCGCCTCGGCGGGGTAGACATAGGCGTCCATGAACGCGCTGACGCGCTCACGCAGTGCCTGGACCTTGGGCGAATAGGCGAAATCCATCGGGGCTACCTTCACGGTTCGGAGTACATGGGCCAGAGCCTAGAGCAGCATGGCCCCATCCACCTAGTCTATTTTCCGCGTGTATAAACATTCATAACCGATATATGATCGGCCAATAATTCCAACAAAGAGCGGCGCCCATGAACCTCAGCAAGGTCGACCTCAACCTGTTCATCGTGTTCGATGCGATCTATACCGAAGCCAACCTGACCCGCGCCGGGCAGATCGTCGGCATCACCCAGCCGGCAGTGTCCAACGCCCTTTCGCGGCTGCGCGAAACCTTCAACGACCCGCTGTTCGTGCGTACCGCGCAAGGCATGGTGCCCACGCCCATGGCGCAGAACATCATCGGCCCGGTGCGCAATGCCCTGGCACTGCTGCGCACCTCGGTGCAGGAAAGCCGCATCTTCAACCCGCAACAGGCCAACAAGACCTTCCGCATCAGCATGACCGACCTTACCGAAGCGGTGATCCTGCCACCGCTGTTCCAGCGCTTGCGCCGCCTGGCGCCGGCGGTGCTGATCGAAAGCTTTTTGTGCAAGCGCCGCGAGACCACCAAGGAACTTGCCGCCGGCCGCCTGGACTTCGCCATCGACGCACCGTTGAACACCGACCCGCAGGTACGCCACGTCAAACTGATGCAAGACCGCTATGTCTGCGCCCTGCGCCAGGGCCACCCGCTGGCCGACAGCAAGCTGACCCTCGACAACTACCTGGGCATGACCCACATCCATATTTCCAGCCGTCGCAACGGCCTGGGCTATGTCGACCTGGCCTTGGGCAAGATGGGCGTACAGCGCAAGGTTGCCTTGCGCTCGCAGCATTACCTGATGGCCTCGCAGGTATTGCAGCAGACCGACATGGCGATGACCGTCCCCGAGCGCTTCGCCCGTCGCCATCAGTTGCGTTACCAGCCACTGCCGGTGGAGGTGCCTGCGCTGGAAACGCACCTGTACTGGCATGAAAGCACCGATCAGGACCCAGCCAACCGCTGGATGCGCGAGCAGATCACCGAGTTGTGCGAACGTGTGGTGGCCGAGGAAGAAAGGGCCTTGGCACCCGCCTGAAGAGGCTGACGAGGGCCTTTTGCTGAGCCCTCGAAACGGGGAGAAAAAATTTCCAAGAAAACCTCAGGAGATAGAAATTTTTCTTGAGCATCTTGAGAATAGAGCCGCTGGAAGCGAAAAATATCTCTCAAGCAGCGGGTACCCTTGCTCCAACGATCGTCGATTTCACGGCGACAGACACGGACCCGCCCCAATGCCCAGCGCCCCGCTCTACTTCGATTACGCCGCCACCACTCCGGTCGACGACCGGGTCATCGAAACCATGCTTGCCTGCCTTGGCAGCCAGGCCAACTTCGGCAACCCGGCATCCAGTGGCCATGCCTTTGGCCAGGCCGCCCGCCACGCCGTGGAGCAGGCCCGCCAGCAAGTGGCCGAACGCCTCGGCGCACAGGCCGATGCACTGGTCTGGACATCAGGTGCGACCGAGTCCAACAACCTGGCGCTCAAGGGCATTGCCCAGGGCCTCGGCCAGCCCGGGCACCTGATCACCAGCCAACTGGAACACAAGGCCGTGCTCGACACGGTGGCCGAACTGGAGCGCCAGGGCTGGGCCGTTACCCGCCTGGCACCGGATGCCGCCGGCCTGATTCAGCCCGCGGCGGTGCAGGCAGCGTTGCGCGGCGACACACGCCTGGTGTCGCTGATGGCGGTCAACAATGAACTGGGTACGATCACCGACTTTGCCGCGATTGGCGAACAGGTACGTGCCCATGGTGCCCTGCTGCACGTGGATGCGGCGCAGGCGGTGGGCAAACTGGCCATCGACCTGAACGCGATGGCCGTGGACCTGATGTCGTTCTCGGCGCACAAGGTGTATGGGCCCAAGGGCATCGGTGCGCTCTACGTGGGGCCACGCGCCCGCATGCTGATGCGTGCGCAGATGCACGGCGGTGGCCATGAGCAGGGCCTGCGTTCCGGCACCCTGGCGACCCATCAGATTGCCGGCATGGGCAGCGCCTTTGCCTTGGCCGGCCAACCCGGCGACAGCGAAAACCTGCGCCTTGAGCAACTGGCAAGGCGTCTGCGCGAAGGCTTGCTGGCCCTGCCCGGCGTCACCCTCAACGGCTGCGCCAACCAGCGCATTCCCCATACCCTGAACCTGTGTATCGACAGCAAGGGCTTCAACAGCGCGGCGCTGGCCAGCGAGCTGGCGTTGTCGACCACCTCGGCCTGCAACTCTGCGAGCAATGCGGCCTCGCATGTGCTGCTCGCGCTGGGGCTGGATGAGCGCCAGGCACGCAACAGCGTGCGCCTGAGCATCGGGCGTTTCAGCAACGAGGCTGAAGTGGACAAGGCGCTCGAAGTGTTTGGCCGGGTGCTGACAGCGGCGTCAGCGGCACTTTGGTGAGCCTTCCCTAGAACAGCCGGCTGTCCGGGGTGAAGTCCTCGACCTCGAGCCTGGCACTGTTTGCCTGCGGATGGCGCGGGTTGAACAGGTAATTGGTGGTGCTGGGCATGATCGCGCTCGGCACCGGCAGCAGCAATGCCGAGCACTCGTCCAGAAAGCGGTTGCCCAGGCCCCGGGTCAGTTCGGTCTGGCTCGACCAGCCAGGCTGCAAGGCGGGCAACTGCGCTTGCGAAACGGTGTCGGGCAACTCGATACGCAGCAGCCGCATGGTGGTGGGGAAATCCTCAGGGTCGATCTCCAGGTGCACCAGCACCTCCAGCATCGCCCCGGCCGGGCTGGTGGCGGCATACACCACTGGCCGGCCGGCCTGGTGCCAACGGCCGCTGACACGCAAGCCGCCCGTTCCGCTCAAGTCTGCATAGGCGCTGATACGCCACAGAATCACAGGCCGAAGCCCTCGGCGATCTGCAGCAACATTTCTTCGACCTGGGTGGTGCCCTGCTGGGTGGTGAGCATCTGCATCGGTGTCAACCCCGAGAAGCGCTCTTTGGGCTTGGACAGCCAGCGCTTGGCCTTGCCCGCCTCACCGAACACGGCTTCGGCCATGGCGGTAATATGGGCCGAACGGAACAGCCGGTCGCTTTCTTCCACGGTCAGTGGCTGATCACGTTCGATGCGGGTTTTCAGCGTGCGCAGGGGAATGATCTGGTCACGCTCCACAGGGGTGAACACGCCGAGCTCGGTCAGTTTCACCAGCCAGGTGGCAGCGAAGCCATGGGTAATGCGGGTGTGGATTTCGAAGTCACTGGCGAGTTCGGGGATTTCCAGCAGTGCATGCAGGCGCGCCCGGTACTCGTGGTAACCGTTGTCGCGAAGCACTTCGGCAAGCATGGCTCTCTCCTTTCCGGCGTTTGCCGACAAGTATGCGGCATATGCCGAATGTTTGCCAGTTCATGAGGCCTGTGAAAGTCATGACGGCGATGCCATCTTGTGGGAACGGCCCTGCTTCGCGAACGGGGCCGCAGGGCGGCCCCGGCAACCTCACAGGAAGGTGAACACCTGCGAAGCCGGCAAGCGCGACTTGTTCAAGCCAGCGTTGAAGTCCGTCTCGCTGCGATAGCCCAGGCTGAGAATGACCACACTGGTGAACCCACGCTCGCGCAAGCCCAGCTCGGCATCGAGAACCTTGCTGTCGAAGCCTTCGATCGGCGTAGCATCCAGCCCATGTGCCGCAGCCCCCAGCAAGGCAGTACCCAACGCCAGGTAAGTCTGCTTTTCCATCCAGTGCTGCACGTCCTTCTGGTCAAAGCGATGCAGGTCGACGTAGTGCCGGCGGCTCTGGTTCTGGCCGGCACGCGCCTGCTCATCACGGAAGCGGCCATCGGCAGCTTCCTGGTCGAGCACGGCATTGAGGTGCGCTTCAGTCATTTCGGCGCGGGTGCAGAACACGATCACATGCGAGGCATCGAGGATCTTCGACGAATTGTAGGCATAGCGCTCTGCGGTGCTCTTGGCCAGGCGGGCCTTGCCCTCGGCGCTGTCGGCAACGATGAAATGCCAAGGTTGCGAGTTGACAGAAGACGGGCTGTGGCGCAGTTGCTCGAGCAGCGCATCGACAGTGGCCTGGGGAATACGGCGCGAGACATCGTAGGCTTTGGTGGTGTAACGGCGCTTGGCCAGCGAGACGGTATCCATGCAACAACTCCGGGATGAACAGGGGATTTGCCGAGCATATTATCTTTCCTGCAGAAAAGAAAAACCGGCATAATTCAGCAACACTTTCACCTCAGGAGTGAAAATGCTGCGCATCGCCGACCTCGAACTGTTCGTCCGCAGCAGCGTGCTGGGCAGCTTCACCGCCGCCGCCCACGAGGCCGAACTGCTGCCAGGGCAGGTTGCCGCCGCGATCAAGCGCCTGGAGCGCGACCTGGACGTGCGCCTGTTCGCCCGCACCACCCGCAGCCTGCGCCTGACCGCCGAAGGCGAGTTGTACCTGCCGACAGCCCTGAATGTGCTGGAGAGCCTGCGCCAGGGGCGTGAAGACCTGCATGGCAACGCCAACACCCTGCGCGGCAACCTGCAGGTTTCGGCACCGTCCGACCTTGGCCGCAACATGCTGTTGCCGTGGCTGAGCGCCTTCCGCCGCGAGCACCCGGCCCTGCACCTGCGCTTCCTCCTGTCCGACCAGATCGCCGACCTCAACCGCGACCCGGTAGATGTGGCGATCCGCTATGGCCTCAACCTGGACGCCAACTACATTGCCCTGCCGCTGGCCGACTGGAACCGCCGGGTGCTGGTGGCTGCGCCCGAGTACCTGGCCCGCCACGGCCGCCCGCTCACGCCCGACGCCCTGCAGCAGCATGCCTGCCTGCTGTACATGCAGTACAACCGGGTCTACGACAAGTGGCGGGTGGGCAACCGCACCGTGCAGGTGAGTGGGCCGCTGGTCAGCGACGATGCCGACGTGATCCGCCGCCTGGCCTTGCAGGGCGAAGGCATCGTCTACAAGTCGTGGCTGGACGTAAGCGCCAACATCGCGGCCGGCGAGCTGGAAATCATCCTCCCCGAACACCATGGTGAGCCCGCCCCGGTCACTCTGGTGTGCCCGCACCGCAAGCAACTCAGCCCAGCGGTGGCACAACTGCACCTGTGGCTGCGCGAACGCTTCGAGGCCTTGCGTAACCGGGCGCTGACCAACGGCTGCACAATCGTTCCAGACTGAGCCTGGCCATTGCGCTAAGGTAGCGATTTGCGCCACGGCACGCCCCATGAGCAACTGGATCGACCTCAAGCAAGACGCCGACACCGGCATCGAGTCGGTCCGCGCGCATTTCGTCGGGCATGCCTACGACCCGCACTGGCACGACAGCTTCCTGGTTGGCGTTACCGAGCAGGGTGTGCAGCAGTTCGATTGCCGGCGAGTACGCCATCGCAGCACGCCGGGACACGTATTCCTGCTGGAACCCGGTGAAATCCATGACGGCCATGCGCCCACCGAGGACGGCTTCACCTATTCGACCCTGTACCTGGAACCCACCTGGGTGGACAGCCAACTGCGGGCACTTTTCGAACACGCGCCGGGCGACAGCCTGCCCAGCTTCGCCGATACCTTGTGCCACGATGAGCACCTGGCGCGAGCCACTGCCCTCGCCTTCCAGGCCGTGCATACCCAGGACTTGCGCATTGTCCGGCAGACGGCCATGGACGACCTGCTGGCCTGCCTGACCCGCCACCTGCACTGGCGCCGGCGCCTGAACCCGGACCCGCGCCTGCCGCTGACCGCGCAGCGCGCGCGGGATTACCTGCACGCCAACCTGGAGCGCGACATCGGCCTGGAAGACCTGGCCCAGGCCTGTGGCATCGACCGCTTCCGCCTCACCCGCGCATTCAAGGCTGCATTCGGCCTGGCGCCGCATGCCTATCTGATCCAGCTGCGCCTGGCCCGGGCGCGGCGCCTGCTCGCCCAGGGCCAGACTCCCACCGAAGTGGCCATGGCCCTGGGCTTTGCCGACCAGAGCCACCTGGGGCGCTGGTTCCGCCGTGCCTACCAGCTGACCCCGGCCGACTACCGCAGGCGCTGCTCAAACCTTCCAGACTGAAAGGCGGCGGGCAGCGAGCATGGTGCTTCGTTTATCCGGAGCCCTTGATCATGTCGCAGTCGTTGTTGCCCTTCATCCTGTTTGCCCTGGTATCCAGCATCAGCCCGGGGCCGACCAACCTGTTGATTCTTGCCCATGGGGCCCGCTTTGGCCTGTGCGCGAGCCTGGCGCCGGTCGTTGCGGCCTGCGGTGCCGCAGCGGCGATCGTGCTGATGGTGGGCCTGGGGCTGGGTGAACTGCTGCTGCGCCACCCGCTGGCCCAGCAGTTGATGAGCTGGGCCGGGGTTTTGTGGTTGAGTTGGCTGGCGTGGAAGATGTTGCGCAGTGCCACCGCCCCGCTACAGGCAGCCACGGTGCAAGGCCTCAGTGCACTCAGCGCGGCCGCTCTGCAGGTGGTCAATCCGAAGGTTTGGTTGATGGCCGTGGCGGTGGTCGGGGTGTTTGCCGCGCCGTCGTTGCCAGTATGGCAACTGGCGCTGGTGTTCTTGCTGATCGCCCTGCCAAGCATGGCGGCTTGGGCGCTGCTGGGAGTGGGCAGCGCGCGCTGGTTGCAGGCCCCGCGGCGGTTGCGGGTGTTCAACCAGGTGTTGGCGGGGGTGTTGTTGATTTCTGCGTGGGCTGCCGTACTGGCTTGAGCCCGCTATTGCCAGTACCGGCCTCTTCGCGGGCACGCCCGCTCCCACAGGTACTGCATCGCCCCTGAAGTTTATGCAGTACCTGTGGGCGCAAGCCCATCGGCAGCCAGGTGTACAGGCCGGAGGCCAGTTTGCGGATCATGCCGGCAC
>NZ_JBNRIJ010000006.1:56484-149313 GCF_053557675.1 Pseudomonas sp. XP1
TCGCCGGGTGCTGGCCACAGCCAGCAGCAACCCGGCCACCGCCACGCTACCGCCCACCAGGCCGATATCCGCCACATCCAGCTGGCTGCTGACGATACTGCCCAGCAAAGCACCACCGCCGATGCCGATATTGTAGATACCCGAGAACAGCGCCATGGCCACATCGGTGGCATCGGACGCCAGCTTCAGGGTCTTGGACTGCAGCGACAGGCTGAAGCTGAGGATCGCCACACCCCAGAACATGCTCAACGCGGCAAACACGTAGAAGTTGCCCGACAGCGGCAACAGCAGCAACAGGCACGCCGCCAACAGGCCGATCGAGCCCACCAGGAAGCCATGCGGGAAGCGGTCGCTGTAACGGCTGAACAGCAACGAGCCGAATACCCCGGCACCGCCGAACAGCAGCAACACCAGTGTGGTGCGGTCACCGCCGATCTTCGCCACGTGCAGGGCGAACGGTTCGATGTAGCTGTAAGCGGTGAACTGCGCGGTAATCACCAGCGTCACCAGCACATAGGTGATCACCAGCGCCGGGCGCTTGAACAGGATCGGCAGACTGCGCAGCGAACCCGAGTTCTGGCTGGGCAGCAGCGGCAGCGACTTCATCAGGCACAGCATGGTCGCCAGCGCCACCCCGGCAATGCTCAGGAAGGTGATGCGCCAGCCCAGCGCTTCGCCCACCACGCGGCCCAGCGGGATACCCAGGACCATGGCCAGGGTGGTGCCAGTGGCCAATAGGCCCAGCGCCTTGGCCTGCTGGCCGGGCGGCGCTACACGCACCGCCAGGGAAGCGGTGATGGCCCAGAACACCGCATGCGCCAAAGCAATACCGATACGGCTGACCAGCAACATGGCAAAGCTCTGCGACAACCACGACAGCAAGTGGCTGACGATGAACACCAAGAACACGAACAGCAACAGGCGCCGCCGCTCGATGTTGCGGGTCAGCAGCATCATCGGCAGCGAGGCCAGCGCCACCACCCAGGCGTAGATGGTCAGCATCAGGCCGACCTGCGCGGTACTCATGTCGAAGCTGCGGCCAATGTCGCTGAGCAGCGCCACCGGGACGAACTCGGTGGTGTTGAATATGAAGGCCGCCAGGGCCAGCGCAATGACGCTCAGCCAGCTGCCGCTACCCGCCGTGGGTGGCATGTTGGTGGGTATGGGTCCATTCATGGGTGCAAACCGCTTCTCCGCAGGCAAGGCAACAGGACGCACGCCAGTCACCCGCTTGCCGGGGTGTGGACGCACGCTTTGTTATTGGAAGGAATGCCCGGCATGGTACGCGTCAAGCCGGGGGCTCACAACCGCGAACCGGGCAGAAGGAGTAACATGCGCGCTTTGTACGAACGCGTATGCAACAAGGAGCCCGATCCGCTAATGGACCAGCAGCACACCCAGCAGCAGTGGCAGCAGGCGGTCATCGCCTATGCGCAGGCCGTCAACGACTATGTCGCGCAGGGCCGCGCGCAAGGTTGGGATGACCTGGAAGAGCCCCTGCCGCAAGCCACCGAGCATTTGCTCGATGCCTGGCTGCAAGCCCTGCAAGCAGCCAACCGGCCTGGCGTCGAAGCCTCCGAACAGCAAGCCTTCCGCGAAGCCTGGCCGCCCGCCCACCACCCATTGCTACCGCTGATCAAGGAGCACGGGCAAGGCATCGGCAACGTCCTGCTGCTGGAGGATGGCAGCCTGCTGGCACGCATCGGCATGCCGCATGACAAAGGCCAGGTGGTGCGCATTGACAATCTCGGGGTGACCCCGGTGATCGGCGTCGATCACTTCGGCCGCTGTCCGGCCCGGCGCTATTTCGCCCTGGCCAATGCAGAGGGCATACGCGTGACCGATGGCTGGGGGGGCCCGCAGGTGCTGCGCCTGAGCTGGCCCACGGGGCTGGAGGGGTTGCCGCCGGGTTACCCGTTCGAGCCATTCGAACTGCCGCCCACGCCGTCCGCACTGATCCCCTTCCCGGATGGCCAGCGGGTGCTGCTGGTGAGTGCCGAGGGTATCTTCCTGCTGGCCCGCCACGGCGCGACCCGCTTGCTGCCGCAACAGGCGCGGGTGCTCGACGAACTGGACGAAGGCACCGACCCGGACGACATCAGCCTCGGGCTGAGCATGGAGCATGGTGCGGTGTCGGTGGATGGCCGGTTGATCGTGGTCGGCGAACAAGGCAGCCGTCACCTGGTACTGGACGACCAGCTCAGGCCCGTAGCAGCAATCGGCCCGGCCAGCGAGTATCCGCACTTTGCGCTGTTCAACCACGCGGGTGACCAGTTGATAGTCAATGCCTGCCATTTCTACAGCGGTGCCACACTTGCCGTCAGGGTGGCCGACTTGCCGGGGTTGGACACCGACTACTACAGCCAGGACCCACGTACCCCGCTGGTACAGGATGGTGCACGGGTGTATGCCGGCGTGGCGCGCGACGGTGAGTACATCGTGGGGGATGCCTATGGTTACCTGCGGGCGTTTGGCGAAGATGGCGTGGAGCATTGGCAGCATTACCTGGGGTCGACCATCAGTGCGCTGGATATCAGTGCTGACGGGCGTACGCTGGTGGCAGCGAGCCATGCCGGGTTTGTTTCGGTGGTTGCCCTGGATAGCGGGCGGCCTGCCTGGCAGATCGGTACCGGGGCGCATGGCGAGGTACGGCGGTGGTTGTTCTGGAAAGGCTGGGACAGGGCATTGGCCTGGTAACAGATCCAGCGTCTTCATTGCCTGTGCCGGCCTCTTCGCGGGTAAACCCGCTGCCACAGGCAAATCACAGCTCACGAAGCCTGTGCTGTACCTGTGGGAGCGGACGAGCCCGCGAAGAGGCCGGGGCAGGCAACCAATCAGCCCTGCAAAGTGGCCATGTCGATCACGAACCGGTACTTCACGTCCCCGGCAATCATCCGCTCATACGCCTGGTTGATATTGCGGATATCCAGCAACTCGATATCACAACGAATCGCGTGCTCGGCACAGAAATCCAGCACTTCCTGTGTCTCGGCAATTCCGCCGATCAATGACCCCGCCAGCACCCGACGCTTCATCACCAGATTGGCCGCGTGCACCGCCGGGTCGATCGGCTCGATCAGGCCGACCAGGATGTGTACACCATCGAATTTCAGGGTTTCCAGGTACGGGTTGAGGTCGTGCTGCACCGGGATGGTGTCGAGCAGGAAGTCGAAACGGCCCGCCGCGGCGTGCATCTGCTCGGCATCGGTGGACACGATCACATGGTCGGCACCCTGGCGACGGGCTTCCTCGGCCTTGCCCTGGGAACGGGTGAACAGGGTCACTTCGGCGCCAAGGGCTTTGGCCAGCTTGATGGCCATGTGGCCCAGGCCGCCCATGCCGAGGATGCCGATCTTGTGACCAGGGCCGACGCCGTGGTGCTTGAGCGGCGAATAAGTGGTGATGCCGGCGCAGAGAATTGGCGCGGCGCTGGGCAGGTCCATGCCGGCCGGGATGCGCACCACGAAGTGCTCGCTGACCACGATGCTGCTGGAGTAACCGCCCATGGTGTTGCTACCGTCGACCCGGTCCGGGGTGGCGTAGGTCATGGTCGGGCCTTCCAGGCAATATTGCTCCAGGTCCTTGGCACAGGCTTCGCAGTGGCGGCATGAGTCGACCATGCAGCCAACGCCGACCAGGTCGCCGACCTTGTGCGCGGTCACTTTGTCGCCCACCGCAGTGACGCGGCCGATGATCTCGTGGCCAGGCATCAGCGGGTACACGGCGATGCCCCATTCGTTGCGCGCCTGGTGAATGTCGGAGTGGCACACGCCGCAGTACAGGATATCGATGGCGACGTCGTCAGGGCGCGGGCTGCGACGTTCGAAGGTCATGGGAGCCAGAGGGCTGGTGGGGGTCTGGGCGGCGTAACCGATGGCGGTGTACATGCAGGGCCTCGCTATGAAGTGAAACGATTCAGGCTGCGCATTCTGCGCGCCATGCGTGGCTCCGCCCACGGCTGATTCTCCGGTATCGATGCCTGATTCTCCGAAGATGCCATGCAACATCTGGCGCCGAGCGTTCATTCTGCGATGATCAAACTGTCTGATCCTCTGCCCAGGTCCATCATGCAATTGACCCGACACGTCGACGCCAATGCGCCGCTTTGCACACTGATCCGCAGCCTCGCCACGCGCCCGGGCTTCGTGCCTACGCACCTGCCCCAGGTGCAGGTGCTGAGTTGGGATCACTATGTGGCCAGCAGCCCGCAGATCTACGAACCCAGCCTGATGATTCTGGCCCAGGGCAGCAAGCTGGCACGCCTGGGGCCGCGTACCCTGGAGTACGGCGCCGGGCATTACCTGGTGCAGGCATTGTCGGTACCGTTCATGTGCGAAACCTTCGCCACTCCCCAAGCACCGTTGCTGGGCGTGGCGGTGGATATCGACCGCAGCGTGCTGGGTGAACTGGTGCAAAGCATGGCCCTGGCGCCGGATGCCGCAGTGCAGGCGCAAACCCCGCAGTCGATGACCTCGGCGGCACTGGATGCGCCGATGCGCGAATGCGTGGAACGGCTGCTGCGCTGCCTGCAGGACCCAGTGGACGCCAGGGTACTGGGCCCGGCGCGGGTACGCGAGGTGCTGTACACCGCCTTGCGCGGCCCACAGGCGGGCGTGTTGCGGGCGCTGGTGGAGCAACAAGGGCACTTCGCCCGCATCGGCGCCGCCCTTGCCTACCTGCGCGAACACTACACCGAGCCGCTGAGCGTGGAAGCGCTGGCCGCGCGCGCCAACATGAGCGTTTCGACCTTCCACGAGCACTTCAAGCGCTGCACCGACATGGCACCGATGCAGTACCTCAAGCGCCTGCGGCTGCTGAAGGCGCAGCAGATGCTGATCGGCGAAGGCCTGGGGGTGGCACAGACCGCGCACCGGGTGGGGTACCAGAGCACCTCGCAGTTCAGCCGCGAATACAAGCGCCAGTTCGACCGCAGCCCCGGGGATGAATTGCCGTACCAGAGCCTGCCGGTGTAATCGCCTGCCCTGGCGCCATGGCCTGAATCAGCTCGACAGCGGCCATTGCGCCAATGGCCAATAAGCGCCCTTGCGCGACTCGTACAGTGTGAAATGGCGGGCGGCGAGGTAAAAATCCGGCGCGCTGCTGGCTTCTGGCGGCTGGCCGCGGTAATCCCTGGCCAGCGTCAGGTGCGGGCGATACTCACGGTCGGCCGCTTCCACTCCCAACGGCAGCAGCACCTGCTGCAAGCTGTACACCAGCTGCAACAGGGCCGGCGGCGTCTGCTGTGCCTCCAGCACCAAGGCGCTGGCCCGCTGCCACACCTGCAAGCGGTCCAGTACCAGCCGCGGTGCTGCGGACGACAGCGAAAGCTGGTCGACCGCCGCGCAAATTGCAGGCACCTGGGCGGTATCCACATCGCCCAGAAACAGCAATGTCACGTGGAAGTTGGCGGCCGGCACCGGCTTGCCGCTGCGCAGGTTCAAGCCACGTCGCCACTGAGCCAGGGCGCGACGCTGAGCCTCGCTGACCGGCAAGGCGAAAAACAACCGCTTGAAGGGGGTTCCGCCGGGGCGTACGTCCTGAATCATACGAACTCCTCAACATGAAACGTTTGCGCAAGGCTGTAGGGCATTACACCTAAGTCGCCCCGTCGTTTCGCAACAATAAGTACAAACTACCCCCATGATTGTTTATGCTGGCGGGCTTATGCCATGGCGCATGGCCATTTTTCGACAAGTAAACGTCCATGAAAATTGCACTCGTACTCCTCTTCGCCCTCTCGATCGCCTATGTTCACCTGCGCGGTCGGGTTCGTCACAAGCTGACCCGTCAGCTGGGCGATCACTCCAGCTTCCTGGCTCCGGTCAACAGCTTCCTGTACCTGTTTTCCAGGCACCCGGCCAAGCCTTACCTGCCGGTGGAGGCCTTCCCCGAACTGCAGACGCTGCAGGACCACTGGCAGGAGATCCGCGAGGAAGCCCAACAGCTGCTGCATGTGGGCGAAATCAAGAAGTCCGACAATTATGATGATGTCGGTTTCAACTCATTCTTCAAGACCGGCTGGAAGCGCTTCTACCTGAAGTGGTACGGCGAAAGCCACCCATCGGCGATGACCCTGTGCCCACGCACCACCGAGTTGCTAAAAGGTATCGGCACGGTCAAGGCCGCCATGTTCGCCACCCTGCCGCCGGGCGCCAAGCTGGTGCGCCACCGCGACCCGTATGCCGGTTCGTACCGCTACCACCTGGGCCTGGACACGCCGAACGACGACGGTTGCTACATCGACGTGGATGGTGAGAAGTATTCCTGGCGCGACGGCGAGGGCGTGGTCTTTGACGAGACCTACATCCACTATGCGGCCAATACCACCGAGCACAACCGCATAATCCTGTTCTGCGACGTGGAACGCCCGCTCAAGTACCGCTGGGCAACCGCGTTCAATCGCTGGTTCAGCCGCAACGTCATGGCCGCTGCCGCCGCACCCAACGATGCCGGGGACAAGACCGGTGGCATCAACCGGCTGTTCACCCGTATCTACAAGATCCGCGAACGTGGCAAGGCACTGAAGAAGCGCAACCGCACGCGCTACTATCTGGAGAAGTGGGCGTTCGTCGCGGCGTTGGTGCTGGTGTTCATCTACATCTGATCGCTGTGGTTGCGCGCAGCCCAAGGGCCTGCGCGCAACCAACCAAAGTACAAGTCTCACCCTTCCCACTCTTCGACTAGCCTGAAAGCTCCACTCGCAACCTCTCCAAGGTGAAGACGATGAGCATGATGGACTGGGACGCCTACCGTAAGCAGTTGATGGCCGGCATCGGCGATCTCAAGCAGCTTTCCCCTGACACCGTGGCCGGCTACATGACCGCCAGCGGCGCAGGGGCCAAGACCAACCACCTGGACGCCAAGACCCGCGAGCTGATTTCCCTTGCCGTGGCCGTGACCACCCGCTGCGACGGCTGCATCGCCGTGCACTCGCAACAGGCCGTCAAGCACGGCGCCAGCCGCGAGGAAATCGCCGAAGCCCTCGGCGTGGCCGTGGCGATGAACGCCGGTGCCGCGCTGGTCTACTCGGCACGTGCCATGGATGCGGTAGGCAAGGCCAACGGCTGAACGCAAATGGCGTCGCCGCCCTTGCGCGACGGCGCCGCGCCACCCAGACTGGGCGGCCCAGCCCTTGCAGGAACCCGCATGATCCACATCCGCCCGATGACGCCGGAAGACTTCGAACGCTTCTGGCCCACCTTTCAGGCCGTAGTACAGGCCCGTGAAACCTACGCATTCGACCCCGACCTCGGTTTCGATCAGGCCCGCCAGCTATGGCTGGAGTTACCCGTGCGCACATTCGTGGTCGAGGAAGACGGCGAGCTGCTGGGTTCGTATTACCTCAAGGCCAATACCGCAGGGCCTGGTGGGCACGTGGGCAATTGCGGCTACATGGTCTGTGAACCGGCACGCGGCCGCGGCGTTGCGCGGTTGATGTGCGAGCACTCACAGAAACAGGCGCGCCAGGAGGGTTTTCTGGCCCTGCAATTCAATTCGGTGGTGGCCACCAATGAGGTGGCAGTGGCGCTTTGGCACAAGCTGGGCTTCGAAACCGTTGGCCGTTTGCCCAAGGCCTACCGCCATGCCCGACTTGGGCTGGTGGACTGCCTGGTGATGTACAAGTGGCTGGCAGACGAGCCGGTAGTGGAGAAGCCGCCACTGCTGATCGGGCGCAAGAACATCGAAGCGCGGGTGTCGCGTCGGCGCGGGCGCTGAGTTCTTCAGGCCGCCCTGCTCGACGAAGGTCTATGGTAAAGTCGCGCCCTTTTTGAACATGCTGGGATATCGCTGCACATGACCCCCATCCTCCGCTTCCTCAACCGCACCAGCCTGGTGACGCAGATCGTCATCGGCCTGATTGCCGGCATAGCCCTGGCCCTGCTTGCGCCCGCCATCGCCCGCGACATGGCATTCCTCGGGAAAGTGTTCGTCAGCGCCCTCAAGGCGGTGGCACCCGTGCTGGTGTTCATCCTGGTCATGGCCTCGATTGCCAACCACCGCCACGGCCAGGAAACCCACATCCGCCCGATCCTCTGGCTGTACCTGCTGGGCACCTTCGGGGCCGCGGTAGTCGCCGTGGCCGCCAGCATGCTGTTCCCGTCGAACCTGGTGCTGAGCACCAGCGACGCTACGCTGAGCGCGCCGGGCGGCATCACCGAGGTGCTGCAGAACCTGCTGCTGAGTGCGGTCGACAACCCGATCAACGCCCTGCTCAACGCCAACTTCATCGGGATACTGACCTGGGCCATCGGCCTGGGCGTGGCCCTGCGCCATGCCGGCGAAACCACCCGCACCGTGGTCGAGGACCTGTCCAACGGCGTAACCCTGATCGTGCGCGTGGTCATCCGCTTCGCCCCGCTGGGCATCTTCGGCCTGGTCAGCGCCACGCTGGCCCAGTCGGGCCTGGATGCCCTGCTCGGCTATCTGCACCTGCTGGCAGTACTGATCGGCTGCATGCTGTTCGTGGCGCTGGTGATGAACCCGCTGATCGTGTACTGGAAAATCCGCCGCAACCCCTACCCGCTGACCCTGCTCTGCCTGCGCGAAAGCGGTATCACCGCGTTCTTCACCCGCAGTTCGGCGGCCAACATCCCGGTCAACCTGGCCCTGTCGGAGCGCCTTGGCCTGCATGAAGACACCTACTCGGTGTCGATCCCGCTGGGCGCGACCATCAACATGGCCGGTGCCGCCATCACCATTACCGTGCTGACCCTGGCGGCAGTGCATACTCTGGGTATCCCGGTGGACATGCCGACCGCCGTGCTGCTCAGCGTGGTGGCGGCGGTCTGTGCCTGCGGCGCCTCGGGCGTGGCCGGTGGCTCGCTGCTGCTGATTCCGCTGGCGTGCAGCCTGTTCGGTATCCCGAGCGAAATTGCCATGCAGGTGGTGGCGGTTGGCTTCATCATCGGCGTGCTGCAGGATTCGGCGGAAACGGCGCTGAATTCCTCGACCGATGTGCTGTTTACCGCGGCGGCGTGCCAGGCTGAAGAGCGGCGCAACGCGTGAGTTTGCCGGGCACCTGTGGGAGCGGGTTCACCCGCTCCCACAGGTGCCAATTGCCTAACACGGTGGCATTACCTACCCTAGTGGCCTTTCCCCAGCAATGAGACAGGGCCATGTCAGAACACGAAACCGTCGGCGAAGGCCGCTTCAACAGCATCGAGATCCGTGTTCTCGGCTCGCTGATCGAGAAGCAGGCCACCAGCCCTGAAAGTTACCCGCTGACCCTCAACGCCCTGGTCCTGGCCTGCAACCAGAAGACCAGCCGCGAACCGGTGATGAACCTCACCCAAGGCCAGGTCGGCCAGGCCCTGCGCGCCCTCGAAGGGCAAGACATGACCCGCCTGCAGATGGGCAGCCGCGCCGACCGCTGGGAACAGAGGGTGGACAAAGCACTGGAGCTGGTACCGGCGCAACTGGTGCTGATGGGCCTGATGTTCCTGCGCGGGCCGCAAACCCTCAACGAACTGCTGACCCGCAGCAACCGCCTGCACGACTTCGACGACACCGAGCAGATCCAGCACCAGCTGGAACGCCTGATCTCGCGCGGCCTGGCCTTGCACCTGCCACGCCAGCCCGGCCAGCGCGAAGACCGCTACACCCATGCCTTGGGCGACCCGGCGGAAATCGAGGCGATCCTGGCTGCACGGCAGCAGGAAGGCGGGGCACGCAGCAGTGGCGGCAATGTGTCGGAAGAACGCATCGAAGCCCTCGAAGCCCGCATCGCGGCGCTGGAGGCACGCCTGGCCGAGCTGGAAGGCTGAGCCGTCACGGCTCGGGGTCGGGGAAGTTGCGGCAACTCTTGCGCTCGGCCAGCTCTCGGTCACTCGGGCGCTGGTCGACGAACACGGTGCGGCCGTCGGCGTAGATTTCCAGGTAGCCCCAGTGCAGGTCCTGCTCTTGCTGCCCGGGTTTCGGGGGGACTAGCCACCAGGGTTCGCGGCTGATCAGGGTCATGAGTGTGATTCCTGAGGGTGTCTGCAGTAATCATAGACATCCTCATGTGCTGCTTTGTTTGTACTGGCCTCTTCGCAGCACAAGGCTGCTCCTACAGATTCCGCACAGTTTTTGAATACTGTGGAATTCCCCGTAGGAGCAGCCTTGCGCTGCGAAGAGGCCGGTACGGGCTTACGCCGGTGCCGAAGTGCGAATCAGGTGGTCAAAGGCCGCCAGCGATGCCTTGGCCCCCTCACCCACCGCGATCACGATCTGCTTGTACGGCACGGTCGTCACGTCACCCGCCGCAAACACACCCGGGATGCTGGTCTGGCCCTTGGCGTCGACGATGATCTCGCCACGCGGCGACAGCTCGAGGGTGCCTTTCAGCCAGTCGGTATTCGGCAGCAGGCCGATCTGCACGAAGATGCCTTCCAGCGCCACTTCATGCTGCTGGTCGTTGGTGCGGTCCTTGTAACGCAGGCCGGTCACCTTTTCGCCATTGCCCAGCACTTCGGTGGTCAGCGCACTGGTGATCACCTTCACGTTGGGCAGGCTGTGCAACTTGCGCTGCAGCACGGCATCGGCACGCAGGTGGCTGTCGAACTCGATCAGTGTTACCTGGGCAACGATACCCGCCAGGTCGATGGCCGCTTCCACGCCGGAGTTGCCACCACCGATCACCGCCACGCGTTTGCCCTTGAACAGCGGGCCGTCGCAGTGCGGGCAGTAGGCTACGCCACGGGCGCGGTATTCCTGCTCGCCCGGCACGTTCATTTCGCGCCAGCGTGCACCGGTGGCCAGGATTACGGTCTTGGCCTTGAGCGATGCGCCGCCGGCCAGGCGCACTTCGTGCAGGCCGCCATCGGTGGCCGGGATCAAGGCTTCACCGCGCTGCAGGTTCATGATGTCCACGTCGTACTGCTTGACGTGCTCTTCCAGCGCCGTGGCCAGCTTCGGCCCTTCGGTTTCCTGTACCGAGATGAAGTTCTCGATGGCCAGGGTATCGAGCACCTGGCCGCCGAAACGCTCGGCCGCAATACCGGTGCGGATGCCTTTACGGGCGGCATAGATGGCTGCCGAAGCACCGGCTGGGCCACCACCTACCACCAGCACGTCGAAGGCGTCCTTGGCATTGATCTTCTCGGCCTGGCGGCTGCCTGCGTTGGTGTCGATCTTGCCAAGGATTTCTTCCAGGCCCATGCGGCCCTGGCCGAACACTTCGCCGTTCAGGTAGATGCTCGGCACCGCCATGATCTTGCGCGATTCCACTTCCGCCTGGAAAAGCGCGCCGTCGATGGCCACGTGGCGTACGTTGGGGTTGATAACCGCCATCAGGTTGAGCGCCTGGACCACATCCGGGCAGTTCTGGCACGACAGCGAGAAGTAGGTTTCGAAGGTGAACTCGCCTTCCAGTGCCTGTATCTGCTCGATCACTTCGGCACTGGCCTTCGAGGGGTGGCCGCCGACTTGCAGCAGTGCCAGCACCAGCGAGGTGAATTCGTGGCCCATGGGGATGCCGGCGAAGCGCAGGCTTATGTCGGCCCCCGGGCGGTTCAGCGAGAACGATGGACGACGGGCATCGCTGCCGTCCGCACTGAAGGTAATAAGATTCGACAGGCTGGCAATTTCCGCCAGCAGGTCGTGCAATTCGCGGGATTTCGCGCCGTCGTCGAGGGAGGCAACGATCTCGATCGGCTGGGTGACCCGCTCCAGGTAGGTTTTCAGTTGCGATTTAAGCGTGGCGTCCAACATACGGGCGATTCCTTTTTCAAAACTCGAATACAAAAACGCCCAGGCGAGGTCGCCCGGGCGTTTGACGGGGCGGTAAGTACTTCAGCTTTGGCGGCTGCTCACCGCCCGCGTCAAGCGCATGATCGGATTTTCGTTCGAGAAGTGCCTGCGCGGCGATCAGGCAAGGCGAAAACAGGCGAGGAAGCGGAGTTGACAGGTTGTCAATGAGCATTCCGAGCCTGTTTTCAACGCAGCATGGTCGTCGCGCAGGCGCTTATCGGGCGAAAATTAGATCTTGCCGACCAGGTCCAGCGATGGCGCCAGGGTGGCTTCGCCTTCTTTCCACTTGGCCGGGCAAACTTCGCCTGGGTGAGCGGCAACGTACTGGGCAGCTTTCACTTTGCGCAGCAGTTCGGCAGCATCGCGGCCTACACCACCGTCGTTCAGTTCGACGATCTTGATCTGGCCTTCCGGGTTGATCACGAAGGTACCGCGATCGGCCAGGCCGGCTTCTTCGATCAGCACGTCGAAGTTGCGCGAGATGACGTGGGTCGGGTCACCGATCAGTGGGTACTGGATCTTGCCGATAGTGTCCGAAGTGTCGTGCCAGGCTTTGTGGGTGAAGTGGGTGTCGGTGGACACGCCGTAGATTTCCACGCCCAGCTTCTGGAATTCGGCGTAGTTGTCAGCAAGGTCACCCAGCTCGGTCGGGCAGACGAAGGTGAAGTCGGCCGGGTAGAAGAACACGACAGACCACTTGCCTTTCAGGTCGGCTTCGCTGACCTGGACGAATTCGCCCTTGTGGTAGGCGGTGGCGTTGAACGGTTTGACCTGGCTGTTGATGATTGGCATGAGAGACGCTCCTTCATGGGGTTGGAAACATTTGATGGAGAGAATCCTAACCGCTGATCCCGCTAAAGGCTCATTGGCAAAGCTCATGCTTTTGATTGGTTTTGGCTATAACCGAGGATAATTAATAGAAGGGAATGGGCTGAGCAAAGGATTGCGGGGGCATTCAAGGGCCCCATTGCCGGCAAGCCAGCTCCCACAGGTACAGCGCAGGTCTCTGGACTTGTGCGATACCTGTGGAGCTGGCTTGCCGGCGATGGGGCCAGTGGCGTCAGCGGGTGACCGTGCGCATGGTCACGAACTCTTCGGCCGCGGTCGGGTGCACGCCAATGGTTTCGTCGAACTGTTGCTTGGTCGCACCGGCCTTCAGGGCAACGCCCAGGCCCTGGATGATCTCGCCGGCGTCGGGGCCAACCATGTGGCAACCCAGTACCTTGTCAGTCTCGGCATCGACCACCAGCTTCATCAGGGTCTTTTCCTGGATGTCGGTCAGGGTCAGTTTCATCGCACGGAAGCGGCTCTCGAATACCTGTACCTTGTGCCCGGCCTCCAGCGCCTGCTCCTCGGTCAGGCCCACGGTGCCGATCGGCGGCTGGCTGAATACTGCGGTGGGGATGTTCTGGTAGTCCACAGGGCGGTATTGCTCGGGCTTGAACAGGCGCCGGGCCACGGCCATGCCTTCGGCCAGAGCCACCGGAGTGAGTTGCACGCGGCCAATCACGTCGCCAATGGCCAGGATCGACGGCGCGGTGGTCTGGTACTGCTGGTCAACACGAATGTAACCCCGTGCGTCCAGCTCGACGCCGGTGTTTTCCAGGCCCAGGTTGTCCAGCATCGGGCGCCGGCCGGTGGCATAGAACACGCAATCGGTGACCAGCTCGCGCCCATCCTTGAGGGTGGCCTTGAGGCTGCCGTCCTCGAGCTTGTCGATGCGCTGGATGTCGGCGTTGAACTGCAGGTCGAGCCCGCGCTTTTCCAGTTCTTCCTTCAGGTGCGTGCGTACCGAACCGTCGAAGCCACGCAGGAACAGGTCGCCACGGTACAGAAGCGTGGTAGCCGCCCCCAGGCCCTGGAAGATGCCAGCGAACTCGACCGCGATATAGCCACCGCCCACCACCAGCACTCGGCGTGGCAGGTCCTTGAGGTAGAAGGCTTCGTTGGAGGTGATGGCCAGTTCCTTGCCCGGAATGTCCGGCACCTGTGGCCAGCCACCGGTGGCGATTAGGATGTGCTCGGCGGTGTAGCGCTGGCCGTCCACTTCCACTTCGTTGGCACCGGTCAGACGCGCATGCCCCTGCAGCAAGGTGACCCCGCTGTTGACCAGCAGGTTGCGGTAGATGCCGTTGAGGCGCTCGATTTCCCGGTTCTTGTTGGCAATCAGGGTGCCCCAGTCGAAATGCCCTTCTTCCAGGGTCCAGCCGAAGCCTGCGGCCTGCTCCAGTTCGTCGGCGACATGTGCCCCGTACACCAGCAGTTTTTTCGGCACGCAGCCGACGTTGACACAGGTACCGCCCAGGTAGCGGCTCTCGGCCACTGCCACCTTTGCCCCGAAGCCGGCGGCAAACCGCGCCGCGCGTACACCGCCGGACCCGGCACCAATCACGAACAGATCAAAATCGTAGGCCATGTATTCACTCCCCTAGGCAGGCGCCCAGCATAACGCCGTTGGCCGTCGCAAACAAAAAAGCCACCCCGAAGGGTGGCTTACAGGCCAGCAGGGCTTATCAGTAAGCCTTGCCAGTCTTGTAGTAGTTCTCGAAGCAGAAGTTGGTCGCGTCGATGTAGCCTTCGGCACCACCGCAGTCGAAACGCTTGCCTTTGAACTTGTAGGCGATCACGCAGCCGTTCTGCGCCTGTTGCATCAGGGCGTCGGTGATCTGGATCTCGCCGCCTTTGCCCGGCTCGGTGTTGGCGATGATGTCGAAGATGTCCGGGGTCAGGATGTAGCGACCGATGATCGCCAGGTTCGACGGGGCATCTTCCGGCTTTGGCTTCTCGACCATGTTGGTGACGCGGAAAATGTCGTCACGGATCATGTCGCCGGCGATCACGCCGTACTTGTTGGTTTCCTGCGGATCGACTTCCTGGATGGCGACGATCGAGCAACGGAACTGGTTATACAGCTTGACCATCTGGGTCAGTACGCCGTCACCTTCCGGGTTCACGCACAGGTCGTCCGCCAGCACCACGGCGAAAGGCTCGTCACCGATCAGCGGGCGGCCGGTCAGGATGGCGTGGCCCAGGCCTTTCATTTCGGTCTGGCGGGTGTAGGAGAACGAGCACTCGTCGAGCAGGCGACGGATACCAACCAAGTATTTTTCCTTGTCGGTGCCCTTGATCTGGTTTTCCAGCTCATAGCTGATGTCGAAGTGGTCTTCCAGAGCACGCTTGCCGCGCCCGGTGACGATGGAGATCTCGTTCAGACCGGCATCCAGTGCCTCTTCAACGCCATACTGGATCAGTGGCTTGTTGACCACCGGCAGCATTTCCTTGGGCATGGCTTTGGTAGCGGGCAGGAAGCGGGTGCCGTAACCGGCTGCCGGGAACAAGCATTTCTTGATCATATACGTCCTTAAAAAAGGCTAGGCCTGTGGAATTCGGCGCAGTCTAATCAGGCGGCAGTCACCTTACAATGCCCCACCTGTGGCCGATCGATGGGAAGATAGAGATAACCCAGTGTAGATAGTTCCGGGGGATCGTAAATATTGCTGTCATCCACGACAGCTGGATGACAGCAAATGGGGGTGCCTGTATTGGCCTGGCAGGCAATCAGCTACCGGTGCCCTGCCCGATCAGCACCCCATCGACCTTCTGCCCATACAGGTTCACCCCATCGTTGGCATGGAACTTCACCCGCGTTTTCTCGATGGAGCCTTCCACCAGACGCGGATCCTGCGGCCTTTCATGGCGGTTGACCCAGGCCGCCACGTCCCAGGCCTGCTGGTCACTCAGGCTGCCCGGCTTGCCCAGCGGCATGTTGTACTTGATGAACGACGCCGCAGTATTGATGCGGTGCATGCCGGCGCCCCAGTTGTAGGAGTCCTTGCCCCACAGCGGCGGCATCACATACTCGCCCGCCACCTTCTGCCCCTCGCCGTTGTCGCCGTGGCAAATCGCACACTGCTCGCGATAAACCTGCTGGCCGCGCTTGAAGTCGTATCCGCCCTTGGGCTGCGGCACCTCCGGGTAGCCACGCCCGGCAATCTCCACGCCGGTCGGCGCCTTGGTCGACAGCCAGTATGAATACACCGCCAACGCCGTCATCTGCGGGCTGTCGGCCGCAGGCGGCTTGCCGTTCATGCTGAACTGGAAGCATCCCTGGATACGCTCGGCGTAGGTGTTGACCTTGTCGTTTTTCTTGCGGTAGGCGGGGTACATCGGGTACGCCCCCCACATCGGCGCGGAATGCGCCAGCCGCCCCTGGTCAAGGTGGCAGTTGCTGCAGTTCATGCCATTGCCCACGGCCTCGGGCATCAACCTGCGGGTGTCGACGAACAAGGCATGCCCCTCACGCACCATCTTGCCAAAGGCATTGTCAGGCAACTCGCTTTCCGCTGGCGGCACGAACTGCGGCGCGGCCTGCACGCCAGGCACTTTCAACTGCGACTGGTCTTCCATGGCGATCTGGGCGGCCTGGGCGCTGCCCATGGCCAGCAGCAACAGGGCTGGAATCATCGGTTTCATGGCTTGACCTCCTGGCTGGCGGGGCGGGCGAAGAACTCGGCAACAGCCTTGATCTCGTCATCGGTCATGGCCTTTGCCACACCGACCATCAGCTGGTTGGGGTCATTGCTGCGGGTGCCGTCACGCCAGGCATTGAGCTGTGCCACCAGGTAACTGGCGGGCTGGCCGGCCAGGGGCGGAAAGTGTTCGCCAACCCCGCCACCACCCGGGCCATGGCATTGCACGCAACCAGGAATCTGCCGGCTCCAGTCACCGTACAGGGCCATGCGGGTGGTGGGGTCATCGGCAATCTGCTGGCGACGCAGGTCGCTTGCAGGGTCTGCCGGCAGGCTGGCCAGATAGGTGCTGACAGCCTTGATCTCATCCTCGCTCAGGGCCTTGGCAAGCGGCTCCATCACCGGCTGCTTGCGGCTGCCGCTGCGCCAATCATGCAATTGCTTGCTGAGGTAAGCGGCCGGCAGCCCGGCCAGGCGTGGGAAGCCGGCAGCGGCAATGCCCTGGCCGTCCGGGCCATGGCAACCCAGGCAAGCCATGGCGGCGGGGTTGGCCCCGCCCTGGGTGAAGACTTTCTGGCCATCGGCGGCATGCGCCGCGGGCCAGGCCAGGATCAGCAGGCTGCCGATCACGACGCGACTCAACGGTGTCATCACGAATCTCCTTTTCTATTGTTATATGCTTAGGCCTAAAACATATAAGCAAAAGGAGCGTGATCAGTTGCGCTGGATCAACTCCCGGAGATGCATTGGGTGGCTGCGGTGCGCACGTCGCCCAGGCGCAGCGGGAAGTTGTTCAGCCGCTCGTGCAGCTTGATGCTGCTGCCGCTGCCACGCTTGTCTATATCCACCAGCGCCGCCGGGCCCACGCCCGAGCTGATCTTCTGTGGCACGATCAGCCGCAGGCCATCGCCGCGCTGCTCTTCCACCAGCGGGTCGCGGGTATCGGCCAGCTTCTGCTTGACGCAATCGGCATACGCGCGCGGGGACTTGCCGGAGATCACATCCAGCGTTTCACGCGACTGTTCCAGTTCGGTAACACTCACACAGCCACCCAGCGTCACCGCCAACGCCGCCACCATCCACTTCATTTGCAGCACCTCTGCCTTCAAGAATCCGCTTCGACCACAGCCAGGCCGTTTTGCTCCCTGCTTTGGCAGATTTATCTACGCCTGGCGGAACAGCGCGGCAGTGTAACTCGACATCGTGGTATCTTTCGCGTTTGCAGAACCAATCCTTGCGGAGCATCACATGAAATTCGTACACCAGCGCGAGCACCTGAACGAGGACGACATTGTCGTCATCGAGTGCTCCCAGCGCTGCAATATCCGCCTGATGAACGACGCCAACTTCCGCAGCTTCAAGAACGGCGGCCGTCACACCTACCACGGTGGCCATTTCGACAAGTTCCCGGCGAAGATCACCGTGCCCAGCACCGGTTTCTGGAACATCACCATCGATACCGTGACAACCCGCCCGATCTCGGTCACCCGCAAGCCAACCTTGACCCACAAGATCAAGATCGTCCGTCGTTCATCATCGAAACTCAGATAAGGCCACCATGACCCAGACCACCAAGTACGTCATCAAGTACAAACTCGACGGCCAGCGCCGCTGGGACTTCGCGCTGATGCCCGACGCTTCCCTCGGACAAGCCCTGGAAGCCCTGCGCAAGATTCACGGCGAAGACGCCGAGAAGATCAGCGACATCCAGGTCAGCAAAGCCTTGTAAGCCCCCGCCGCTCGCCCGCGCAAGGAGAATCGCATGAGCCACTGGCCCGACCGCCGCATCCTCGACCTGCTGGGCATCGAGTTGCCCATTCTGCAGGCCCCCATGGCCGGTGCGACGGGCTCGGGCATGGCCATTGCCGTCGGCCTGGCGGGCGGTTTGGGCGCCCTGCCCTGCGCCATGCTCACGGGCGACCAGGTGCGCGCCGAGATCGCCGCCTTCCGCGCCGGCTGCCCGGGCCGCCCGTTGAACCTGAACTTCTTCTGCCACCAGCCGCCTGCGCCCGATGCCGAGCGCGATGCACGCTGGAAGCAGGCGCTCGAGCCCTATTACAACGAAGTGGGTGCCGACTTCGCGGCGCCCACGCCGGTGTCCAACCGCGCGCCTTTCGACGAACAGAGCTGCCAGCTGGTCGAGCAACTGCGCCCGGAGGTGGTGAGCTTCCACTTCGGCCTGCCTCAGGCCGACCTGCTGCAACGGGTGAAGGCCAGTGGTGCCAAGGTGCTGTCCAGCGCCACCACCGTAGAAGAAGCAGAGTGGCTGGAGCTCCACGGCTTTGATGCGATCATTGCCATGGGCTATGAAGCGGGCGGCCATCGCGGCATGTTCCTCAGCGACGATATCACCAGCCAGATCGGTACCTTCGCCCTGGTGCCGCAGGTGGCCGATGCGGTCAGCGTGCCGGTGATTGCCGCCGGCGGCATTGCTGACCACCGCGGCCTGTTGGCGGCACTGGCCTTGGGGGCTTCGGCCGTGCAGATCGGCACGGCTTACCTGTTCTGCCCCGAGGCCAAGGTCTCGCCGGCGCATCGCCTGGCCCTGGACAGCGCGTCTGCCAGCGACACGGCGCTGACCAACCTGTTCACCGGCCGACCGGCGCGTGGCATCAACAACCGCATCATGCGTGAGCTGGGGCCGATGAGCGACCTGGCACCGCGCTTCCCGCTGGCCGGTGGGGCATTGATGCCTTTGCGGGCGATTACAGATCCGCAAGGCAACAGCGATTTCAGCAACCTGTGGTCGGGGCAGGCGTTGCGGCTGGGCAGGCATATGCCGGCGGGTGCGTTGACCCGAGAGATTGCCGAAAAGGCGCTGGCCGTAGTCGGCCGCCAGGCGTCTGCATAAGCAGGTCTGGCCTCTTCGCGGGTGAACCCGCTCCCACAATTCGAATATTGGAGCGCCCCTGTAGGAGTGGGCAAGCCCGCGAAGGGGCCGGACCTGCCCATGCATCATCCTGCCCCCTTTCCGGCCCATGGCCTATCGCTATATAGTTCAGGCTATAACGATAACTCCCAAGGAACTGTCTTCATGCGTATCCGCCCGTCCCACCTGGCTGCCACCGCCCTGGCCAGCCTGCTCGCCTTCAACAATGCCTGGGCCGATGAAGTCCAGGTCGCGGTCGCAGCGAACTTCACAGCGCCGATCCAGGCCATTGCCAAGAACTTCGAAAAAGACACCGGCCACAAGCTGGTCGCCGCCTATGGCGCCACCGGCCAGTTCTACACGCAAATCAAGAACGGGGCGCCGTTCGAGGTATTCCTGGCTGCCGACGACAGCACCCCGGCCAAGCTCGAGCAGGAAAAGGCCATTGTTCCGGGCTCGCGCTTCACCTACGCCATCGGCACCCTGGCCCTGTGGTCGGCCACGCCCGGCTATGTCGACGCCAACGGCGAAGTGCTGAAGAAGAACCAGTTCAAGCACGTGTCCATCGCCAACCCGAAAACCGCTCCCTACGGCCTGGCCGCCACCCAGGTGCTGGACAAGCTGAAACTGACCGAAACCACCAAGCCCAAGCTGGTCGAAGGGCAGAACATCACCCAGGCGTTCCAGTTCGTCTCCACCGGCAATGCCGAGCTGGGCTTTGTCGCCCTGTCGCAAATCTACAAGGATGGCAAGGTCGAAAGCGGGTCGGCCTGGATCGTGCCCTCGTCCCTGCACGAGCCCATCCGCCAGGACGCGGTAATCCTCGAAAAAGGCAAGGACAACCCCGCCGCCAAGGCCCTGGTCGACTACCTGAAGAGCCCGAAAGCCGCGGCGGTGATCAAATCCTACGGTTATGAAATCTGATGCCACTGGATGCCAGTGACCTGGGTGCCATCTGGCTGACTGTGAAACTGGCCGGTCTGACCACCCTCATCCTGCTTATCGTCGGCACGCCCATCGCCTGGTGGCTGGCGCGCACGCGCTCGTGGCTGCGCGGGCCGGTTGGCGCGGTAGTGGCCTTGCCGCTGGTACTGCCACCCACGGTGATCGGCTTCTACCTGCTGATCGCCCTCGGCCCGCATGGCTGGCTGGGCCAGGCGACCCAGGCGCTGGGCCTGGGCAGCGTGGTGTTCAGTTTTACCGGCTTGGTGATCGGCTCGGTGATCTACTCCATGCCGTTCGTGGTCCAGCCGCTGCAGAATGCCTTTGGCGCAATTGGCCAGCGGCCGCTGGAAGTGGCTGCCACATTGCGCGCCAGCCCCTGGGACACCTTCGTCCACGTGGTGCTGCCGTTGGCCCGCCCGGGCTTCATCACCGCCAGCATCCTCGGTTTCGCCCACACGGTGGGCGAGTTCGGCGTGGTGTTGATGATCGGCGGCAACATCCCCGACAAGACACGCGTGGTCTCGGTGCAGATCTTCGACCATGTCGAAGCCATGGCCTATTCGCAAGCGCACTGGCTGGCCGGTGCCATGCTGGTATTCTCGTTCCTGGTGCTGCTCCTGCTGTACGCTGGACGCCGCGGCAAGGCTGGCTGGAGCTGATATGAGCGCATCGATTGTGGCGCGCCTGAAACTGGCGCGCGACGACTTCACCCTGGACGTAGACCTGCACCTGCCCGGCCGCGGCATCAGTGCGTTGTTCGGCCACTCCGGTTCTGGCAAGACCAGCTGCCTGCGTTGCCTGGCCGGGCTGGAGCGGGCCGCCAGCGCCTACATCGAAGTCAACGGCGAAATCTGGGAAGACAGCGCCCGGGGCTACTTCCAGGCACCGCACCTGCGCCCGGTGGGCTATGTGTTCCAGGAGGCCAGCCTGTTCCCGCACCTGTCGGTACGCGGCAACCTGGAGTTCGGCTGGCGGCGGGTGGCCGCCGCCGAGCGCAAGGTCAGCCTCGACCAGGCCTGCCAGTTGCTGGGTATCGGCCACTTGCTGGCACGCCGGCCAGCGACCTTGTCCGGTGGCGAGGCGCAGCGGGTGGGCATTGCCCGCGCCCTGCTCAGCAGCCCGCGCCTGCTGTTGATGGACGAGCCGCTGGCTGCCCTCGACGGGCCGCGCAAGCGCGAGATCCTGCCCTACCTGGAACGCCTGCACGACGAACTGGACATCCCGCTGGTGTATGTCAGCCATGCCCAGGAGGAAGTGGTGCGGCTGGCCGACTACCTGGTGTTGCTGGAGCAAGGCCAGGCAGTGGCCAGCGGCCCGATCGGCGAAACCCTGGCCCGTCTCGACCTGTCGCTGGCCGAGGGCGAGGATGCCGGCGTGGTGTTCGAGGGCCTGGTGGTGGGGTATGACCCGCACTACGAACTACTCGACCTGCGCCTGTCCGGCAATGACGGGCCGCTACTGCGCATCGCCCACCCGGCCCAGGTGGTGGGCAGCACCTTGCGCGTCAAGGTACAGGCACGTGACGTCAGCCTGGCCCTGGCAGCCGACAGCACTTCAAGCATCCTCAACCGCCTGCCGGTGCGCGTGCGCGAAAGCCGCCCGGCCGCCAACCGGGCCCATGTACTGGTCAGCCTGGATGCCGGCGGCAACGCCCTGCTAGCGCGCATCACCCGCTTTTCGGCAGACCAGCTCGGCCTGCACCCGGGCCAGGTGCTGTTTGCGCAGATCAAATCGGTGGCGTTGCTAGGCTGAGCATCGGCCCCGTCGCTGGTGTCCATTGATCAGTGACCTGATCGAGGCCTGCCAGCCATGCTTGACTGCCCCCTTCCACGCACCCTGCACTACGTCGACGATAGCCAGCCAGGCCTGACCCGGCGGCGCTGGCGGGGCCGCTTCATCTACCTGGATGCCAACGGCCAGCGGGTGCGCGACAGCGATACTCTCGCCCGCATCGCTGCACTGGTAATCCCACCGGCCTATACCGAGGTGTGGATCTGCGCCGACCCGCAAGGCCACCTGCAGGCGACAGGTCGCGATGCCCGTGGCCGAAAGCAGTACCGCTACCATGCGCAGTGGCGCGAAGTACGCGACCAGCACAAGTACGGGCGCATGCTGGCGTTTGCCCAGGCCTTGCCGAAACTGCGTGCACAGCTGCACGCCCACCTTGCCCGGCCGGGCCTGGACCGGGAAAAGGTGATGGCGCTGGTGGTCAGCCTGCTGGACCACACCCTGATCCGGATCGGTAACCAGCGCTACCTGCGTGACAACCAGTCCTATGGACTGACCACCCTGCGCAACCGTCATGTCGAGGTGAAAGGCAGCAGCATCCGCTTCCAGTTCCGCGGCAAGCGTGGCGTCGAGCACAGCGTCAGCCTCAACGATCGGCGCCTGGCCAACCTGCTCAAGCGCTGCATGGAGCTGCCCGGGCAAGCGCTGTTTCAGTACCTGGACGACGACGGCCAGCGTCACAGTGTCGGCTCCAGCGAGGTCAACCAGTTTCTGCAGCAGCTGACCGGTGCCGACTTCACCGCCAAGGACTACCGCACCTGGGCCGGAAGCAGCCTGGCCCTGGCCCTGCTCAGGCCCTTGGCCTGGGAGCCCGAGAGCGAAGCCAAACGCCAGGTTGCCGCCATCGTCCGCCAGGTCGCATCACGCCTGGGCAATACACCGGCAGTTTGCAGGCGCTGCTACATTCACCCGGCGGTACTTGAACACTATGCCCTTGGGCGCCTGGCCAACTTGCCGAAGAACCGTGTACGCAAAGGTCTGGACCGTGAAGAGGTGGCCTTGCTGTTGTTTCTTCAGGCACTCGAGGAACAGGATGACCATTAACCCGGTCTATTCAGACCATGATGCGAAGAAATTTCCCATTGGCCGCCAAGCACCCTATTCTTGCCACCGAGCACCTTGGCCGACAAACCGCTGGCGGTTTGCTTCGGCACCTGCGACTGAAGACACGCAACAGAATTTGTCTGTCGGGGAATTACTATCCGCCGAAAGCGTCTTTAATGAGAAGGAAGAGGGACAAGCTCCCGCCGCCGTGGCAACTAGCCCGACGGACTTTTACATCACCAAGGAGAACTACATGCTGATACTCACCCGCAAGGTTGGCGAAAGCATCGTCATCAACGATGACATCAAAGTCACCATTCTGGGCGTCAAAGGGATGCAGGTGAGGATCGGGATCGATGCACCGAAAGATGTCCAGGTCCATCGCGAAGAGATCTTCAAGCGTATCCAGGCCGGCAGCCCCGCGCCGGAAAAGCACGACGACTCGCACTGAGCGACCTGCCTCAAGCCGCACGGACGCGCTTGATCGCCCCACGCCTCAGGTGCCCAGCAGTTCGTGCACCTTGGCGATCATACAGTCCATGTCGAACGGTTTGTCGAACACCGCAGCGAACAGTTGCGGGCATCCCTGGTTGGCCTGCGCGCCACTCATGAGGATGACCGGCAACTTGCTCAAGGCAGGGTCTTCACGCATCGAGCGCACCAATTCCTCACCGTTGAGCACCGGCATCATGTAGTCGGTGATGACCAGCTGAACGCGCTTTTCCTTCAGTGCCTCCAGCGCCTTGCGGCCGTTGCTCGCCTTTTCCACCAGAAAACCTTCGTCCTCCAGGGCGTAACCGAGGATGTCGGCAATCAGGTACTCGTCATCGACGATCAGGATGGTGTTCATCGCCCGCCCCGTCACCCGCCTTCCTGCGGCACCGGCGTTCCCGAGAGCACACCGCAGGCGCCTTCGAACGCCTTGCGCAGGGTAATGCCCTGCGGCCCGATCAGCAGCTCGTGCAAGGCAGGGTCATGGTGGCTGTCACGCACCTTCAGGATCGACAGCATGCGCCGCAGCTGCGAATCCAGCTCGACGAAGCGCATCAGCATCAGGTTGTCGACGATACTCGACAGGTCCGGGGCCGGAGCGCTGATTTCCGCTCCGAAGATGTCGCGCATTTCCCAGGTCAGCATCACGCTTACATTGCGCGCGCGCAGCTCGCCAACCAGGGCGCGGAAAAACGCATTGAGCCGCGCCGGGTCGGTGGCCAGGCGGCTGAACGCCCCCAGGCTGTCGATCAGCACACGCTTGCTGCCTTGCGCCGCGACCCGCTCGAGCAGACGTGCACCGACCTGGTCCAGCAGGCCCTCGGTGGTCGGCTGCCAGCACAGCTGCAGGCTGCCACCCTGCTCCATGGCTGCAAAATCGTAACCCAGCGACGAAGCCTTGATTCGCAGGCGTTCCGGCGTTTCGTAGAAGCCGAAATGCAGCCCCGGCGCCTGTGGGCTACTGGCGCCGAGAAAGGCAAGGCCCAATGACGTCTTGCCGATACCCGAAGGCCCGATCAGCAAGCTGACCGAGCCCGTGGCCAGCCCGCCACCGAGCATTTCATCCAGGGTCTCCACCCCGCTACCGACGCGCTCCAGTGTGGCGCTGCCCATATGGCTGGGGTGGCTGAACAGCGACTCCAGGCGCGGGTATACGTGCATGCCGTCTCCATCGATGAGACATTCATGGCGCCCGGACAACGCCGCACTGCCCCGCGTCTTGCGCAGCTGGATATGGCGCACGGCGCGGCTACCGAACAGTTGCTCGCCCAGTTCGATAACACCGTCGACCATGGTGTGCTCCGGGCTGCCTTCTTCCAGCCGGGCGCTGGTCAGCAGCAGCACGGTACAACCGGCAAAGGCCGCATGGCCCTGTAGTTCGGAGACGAACTTCTTGGTGTCCAGCGCGGTTTCCGCACGCACCCGGGCATTGAGCACGCCATCGACAATCAGCAGGCTGGCCTGCTGACGGGCGATTTCCTGGCGCAGCAGCCGTACCACTGCGTCCAGGCCTTCCTGCTCCAGAGCATCGAAGGCACTGACGAACTGGATCGGGTCGCCGACCAGCGCCGGGTCGAAGAACTCCAGAGTCGCCAGGTACTGGAACAGCCGCTCGTGCGACTCGCTCAGCAAGGTCGCCACCAGCACCCTGCCACCGCCTCGCACATGCCCGCAGGCCAGCTGGTTGGCGAGGATGGTCTTGCCCGCCCCCGGCGGGCCCTGGATGATGTAGGACGCGCCAGCCACCAGGCCACCCTGGAGCAACGCATCGAGCCCATCGATCCCCGTCACCAGCCGCCTGAGTGCCTGTGCCATCGTGTTCTACCTGTCGAGTTGGCTTTCCGTCCGCTGATAGATGGGCAAGTAAAGCTGCATGCAAGTTCCCCGGCCGGGCTCACTGTCGACGCAAATGGCACCACCGCTCTGCCTGGCAAAACCATACACCTGGCTAAGGCCCAGGCCAGTCCCCTTGCCAAAGGGCTTTGTAGTGAAAAACGGTTCGAAGATCCGCGGCAGCACCGCTGGCGCGATGCCCTCACCGCTGTCTTCCACCTCGAAACGCACAAACCCGCCGTGCAGGCCTTCCACCTCGCCTGCCAGTTCGACCACATCGACGGTCAACCCGATCCGGCCCTGCCCCGGGATGGCATCGCGAGCATTGAACAACAGATTGAGCAGCACCATCTGCAATTGACCGGCATCCACCTCGATCAGGGGCAGGTCCGGTTGCAACACCACCTCCAGGTCAATCGAACCAGGCAGCGCATGCTCCAGTAGACCACGGGTGGCGGCAATAAGGTTCGCCGGGGCGACGCAAGCCACATCAAGCTTGCGGTGGCGGGCAAAGCTGAGCAACTGCTGGGTCAGTTCGGTGCCCCGCTGCCCTGCATCCAGAATATGCTGCAGCATGCGCTGGGCGCGTACCGGGTCCTGGGTGGTCAGCGCCAGGCGCGCCGAGCTGATGATGATGGTCAGCAGGTTGTTGAAGTCATGTGCCAGGCCACCGGTCAACTGGCCGAGGGCCTCCAGCTTCTGCGCCTGGAACAGCTGAGCGCGCACCGCATCCAGTTGCAGCGCCGACTCGCGCCGGTCGGTGATGTCCCGGGTCACCTTGGCCAGGCCTACGACCTGGCCCTGGTCATCGCGGATCACATCCAGCGCGGCCAGCGCCCAGAACTGCGTGCCATCCTTGCGTACACGCCAGCCTTCATCCTGCGCCACGCCCTGCTCCAGCGCCTGGCGCAGCAAGCGCTCCGGGCGGCCTTCGGTGCAATCCTGCGGGGTGAAGAACAACGAGAAATGCTTGCCGATCACTTCATCGGCACGATACCCCTTGATGCGTTGCGCACCTGCGTTCCACGACACCACATGGCCGGACGGGTCGAGCATGTAGATGGCGTAATCCACTACCGACTGAACCAGCTGTTCATAGCGGTGGGCAGGCATGACGGGGTGGTCGAGACAATCAGCTGAAACCATGCGAGCTCCACCGGTACGGCAGGACGGAAGATAGGGCGAGGTTCAACGCTGTGGCTCAACCAGCACCGGGCTGATGCGCCGCGGCATCGCCACTTTCAGCAGCCACAGGCCAACCAGCAGGATAAACCCGCCACCGGCCAGGGCCATCAGCCGCTGCGATTGAGGGTGTTCTGCATCGAGCCCCAGCAGCAGCAGGTAACCACCAAGACTGATCAGGCTGAGGTAGAGAAACGCCCCCAACACGACTACCAGCACGAACAACAGTCGCCAGAACAGCCGCGGGCGCACGATACGCTCGGAAGCACTGGACTGAATCATCACCACACTCTTGGATCCAATAGAGGGCAACAGTGGCGTAATGACAGCAAGGTGTCAATTGCCCATTCGATCGACCCTTCATTCTGTTGATCATAGGCGCTGTGGTTGACTCAACTATAACAATGGGTTATAAAGCGCGCTTGATTGCGAAGCCCTTCTGCTTAGAAGCGAGCTGGTCGTTACGGCCCCTTCATGCGTGCGAGTGTGGTGGAATTGGTATACACAGCAGACTTAAAATCTGTCGGCGTGAGCCTTGCGGGTTCGAGTCCCGCCACTCGCACCAAATTCCTTGCGAAGGCGCCCTTGCGGCGCCTTTTTGCTGCCCGCCGGCAATCCTTTGCGCAGCTGCTAGAGTGGTGCTTGTACCCGCCCACTGGAACGCCGCCATGCGCTACTCCCTTTTCGATGGTCAACGCGACATCCTTATCCTGATTGCCCGCGTGCTGCTGGTGATCCTGTTCGTCTTGTCTGGCTGGGGCAAGCTGACCGGGTTCGAAGGCACGGTCGGCTACATGACTTCACTGGGCGCCCCTGCCCCAATGCTGGCAGCGGCAGTTGCCGTGCTCATGGAGTTCGTCGTCGGCATCCTGCTGATCCTCGGTTTCTACACCCGACCGCTGGCCTTCCTGCTTGCGCTTTTCGTACTGGGTACGGCGCTGCTGGGCCACCCGTTCTGGAACATGGTCGACCCTGAGCGCAGCGCCAACATGACCCAGTTCCTGAAAAACCTCAGCATCATGGGTGGCCTGCTGATGCTGGCAGTGAGCGGCCCAGGGCGTTTTTCGGTAGACGGGCGCTGAGTCAGTCGTCTTCGCAGTCATCGAACCAGGCTGGGTGATCGCGCTCCTCGTCATCGAGGTCATCCAGCGTTTCCTCGTCCTCCTCGACCTCATCCTCGGCGCCCTGGGCATCCGCTTCTGGCTCCGAATCGTCGTAGAGGAATTCGTGGTCAAGCAGGTGATCGTGCTCGGGTTCGTGCAAGTCGTCTTCGTCGTGCATGCTGGCTCCTGGGCTGGTGGCAGGCTTGTATAGGCTGATCGGCTGCGCAGGTCAATGCGTTACCGCTTAATGCTCGGTTAACCGGCCGGGTCCACTCTGCTGGCTCTCCCTTCAAACGTTGCTTGCCCGCCTCCCATGGCGGGCTTTTTTATCCCCTTGGGTTTTCCCTTCGTCCAGCCTTGGCAAATCACAGTGAACTGCGCCCATGCTGGCCAGGCTCGCAAATGATGCAGGACCTGTCGTTTTTCAAGGAGAAAGACCATGGCTGTATATATCGACAACCTCATCATCACCACCCCCGTGCCTAAGTCCGCGACCAACCCGGTAGCCCTGGAGTTGACCGGTGCCCAGGCGCTGGCGACCCTGCCTGAAGTCATCGCCCGCCTGAGTGACGGCTCGATCCGCATGACCGCCCCCACCAAGGGCGCATCCAGCAAGAGTACCCACCGTACCCGCTGCGAGTGGAAGGAGCCGGCGTACTGGGCGCTGAACAGCGGCGCCCGGCACCGCAATTACCAGACCATGACACTGCAGAAAGTGAACTTTGCGCAAAAGGTGGTGATTGCCCAGATGCACGTCAAAGACGACGACAACCCGCCCATCAAGGTGTTCTGGAACAAGGGCAAGATCACCGTGGGCTTCCGGACCGACTTCAACCAGACGGCCACGAGCAGCAGCACGGTGCTGGCCGACGTACCGCTCGGTGCCGGTTTCGATGTGAGCATCGACGTGACGAACAACGGCGCCTGCACGGTCAGTGCAAGCTGCAACGGCCGTATTGGCAGCACATCGCCCCTGCAGTTGGGTGCGACCTGGGCAACGCGCACGCTCAACTTCCATGGTGGGGTATACAACCAGGTGGACTACACCGCCGACACGCCTGCCGAGGACGGTTCGGTGTGCGTCATCAGCCAACTGGAACTGAGCCATGCATGACAAGCTCATGACCTGACCTTCACGAAATACTGACATCCGGGTGGGCACACTGGCCCTGCTCCGTATGTTCTTGCAGCCCGCCGCATTATTGCCGCGGGCTTTTCTTTTTGTGGCGAGCCTTACGCAGAACCCTGTAGGAGCGGCCTTTTGTCGCGATGGGCTGCAAAGCAGCCCCAACAACTTATGCGCCACCGCTGAAATCCCGGGGCCGCTCTGCGGCCCTTTCGCGACACAAGGCCGCTCCTGCAAGTGCCCGCGCAGGGCAGGTACCTGCTGCGTCCAAGCCTCCCACCCAAGACCATGACCTGAAGCAGCTTTACCCCACCAGGCGAGGGCTATGCTAACCCCGCCGATATCATTCAGATAGACACGGAGGCTCCTATGAAAGCTGCTGTTGTTGCACCAGGCCGTCGCGTGGATGTGGTGGAGAAAACCCTGCGCCCCCTCGAGCACGGGGAAGCGCTGCTGAAGATGCAATGCTGCGGTGTCTGCCACACCGACCTGCACGTGAAAAATGGCGACTTCGGTGACAAGACCGGTGTGGTGCTAGGCCACGAAGGCATCGGTGTGGTCCAGGAAATTGGACCAGGCGTCACCTCGCTCAAGCCGGGCGACCGCGCCAGCGTGGCCTGGTTCTACCAGGGCTGCGGGCATTGCGAGTATTGCACCAGCGGCAACGAAACCCTGTGCCGCGAGGTGAAGAACTCCGGCTACACCGTGGACGGCGGCATGGCCGAAGCCTGCATCGTCAAGGCCGACTACTCGGTAAAAGTGCCCGACGGGCTCGACTCCGCTGCCGCCAGCAGCATTACCTGCGCTGGCGTGACCACCTACAAGGCGGTGAAGATCTCCAACATCCGCCCCGGCCAATGGATCGCCATCTACGGCCTCGGCGGCCTGGGCAACCTTGCCCTGCAATATGCCAAGAACGTCTTCAACGCCAAAGTGATCGCCATCGACGTCAACGAAGAGCAACTGCGCTTCGCCAGCGAGATGGGCGCTGACCTGGTCATAAACTCACGCACCGAGGATGCCGCCAAGGTCATCCAGGCCAAGACCGGTGGCGCCCATGCCGCCGTGGTTACCGCCGTTGCCAAGGCTGCCTTCAACTCGGCGGTTGATGCCCTGCGTGCGGGGGGCCGCCTGGTTGCGGTCGGGCTGCCATCGGAAGCCATGAACCTGAATATCCCTCGCCTGGTGCTGGATGGTATCGAAGTGATCGGCTCACTGGTCGGGACCCGACAGGACCTGCAGGAAGCTTTCCAGTTTGCGGCGGAAGGGAAAGTGGTGCCGAAGGTGACCCTACGGCCGATAGAGGATATAAACCAGATCTTCGATGAGATGCTGGAGGGCAAGATCAAAGGGCGGATGGTGATTCAGTTCGAGGGGTGATTGCCTGAAAGCAGATCGTCATTTCGAGCAAACACAAAGCCCATAGATAATCATCTACGGGCTTTTTGCCTTTTCAAAATCCAGGAGCCTGGGCACCGGCCTGACAACTGACGTGCCCTTTGGTGTGAGCTAAACCACGTGTCTAATTGGGCTTACAGTGCAATCGCATACCATTGAGTGCCGTATCATCCCCATCAAGAGGATCCTCGACACGGGTTACAAAACCATCTGCAGACTGACCATCCGGGCAAGAGAAGATCTTACTCCACTCACCCCATTGAGCGGATGGTTCCAATTTTAAAACCCTCCCGTTCCTGCAGATCAATCGGACATTACCGGCAGCAGTATCATCACCATCGAGTGGTTTTTCGATGCGAATCTGAAATCCGGTCACAGGTCCATCAGTAGCTGAACAGAAGATAGGGTCTTTAATCTCTTTGCCCCAAGGGCCTTCTTTGCTTCTGATCGGCAAAAGAGTATCTCTGGAACAATACATTTCGACGGCATTCAAGGCTGTGTCATCTCCATCCACGGAGGGCTCACTCTTTAATCTGAATCCCCAGACGAAATTTCCGGCGGGACATTTGGCGATGCCCCCCCAACTTCCCCAGTACCCGTCTGACTCCGATGTCAGCGTGTCGGGCACGACATTCTTGCCAATAAAGGGATCAAGTTCTATGCGAGCCGAGGATATTTTCCCTTCAAGTTGCTCGCTGTCATCCGAACGAACAACCTTGACCTTTCCATCAGGGCTGGTCCAGCTAATTTTAAATGTGGGAATTGTGACAGGCGTGTCTACATTCTCTAGGACAGTTATGGTTGAACACCCTTGGTCACAAGTGTTTGCATTCCAATTGCCATAAAACTGAATGATTGTATTTTTCGCCGCCTTGAGCAGACGAGCAGAAACAGCCTCATCATTGTCGCACCCCTGGCTCCCAGGGAAATTGAATGAGTAATTCCTATCTAGCGGGATAGTACAAAGATTATTTTGACCACCGTTTTCTGCTTCATACAGAACGATTTTAGCATCTGAATAATCGCCCGACACGTCAGTCTCCACCTTGATCCGACTAACCTTCCCGTCAAGCCCATTATTCTTAACCCAAACCATATGATACTCATCATTATCGAAAACGTTCTGCTCGAAAGTATTTATTCCTAATACTTTATCGCGACCGATATCGCGCTTGATATCGACAATCGCGTAATCGTCTTGCATATCGCCACTGGGACTGTCGAAAAATGTAATTCGCGTCCCTTTCTTGACACCCGACAGCGAAAAGGATCGCATCTCGTCATTCTCGCACCCAAGCCGCTCCTGATCGCTGCCCTGCAAATTAATGCTTCGATTAAATGCAGTAGAAAAGGTACAAACCAGGGATTGAGTTAGGTTGTTACCCTCATAGGCAGTAATCCCCCCATTATTGTGCCTTTCAACATACTCCAGCACATCACCCTGCTCGATGAAATCAACAGCAATATAATTAGGGTCTCGGCCGGCCGCAGGCTTGCACTGTTTATTAATTCTATCTACCAGCCCTACTCTGCCGCCAATCTCATTGTCGTCACCACTGTGCGTACTCAGGGGAACTGAATGATAGTGGTTCATCACAAAAAGCCGTGACCAGCCTTTGAAATCGCCGTGACTGGCTGTCTGTCTACTCAGCGGAATACTATCCCATCGTGTTTTACAGCTTAGGTCGTGATCGAAAATGGTACTCCCCAAAGACCAGTAATTTTCGACAGTAATATCCTGATCCTCGAACATGTAAACATTGTTAGAATAAGCGCCTGCGTTTTTTTGTTCTTGCGTGATGAGAACAAGCCTCTGATCAGAATCGATCATTTCTTGCAATGTAGGCCATTCAGTTCGTCCGGCCCACCGTCCTGTTGGATTGAAAACATAATGCCCCATCAGATGAACCGCATCAAACGCCTTCTGCATGGCTGCTCTGTCAGCACGATCCTCAAAGTGAATAGTGATTACAGCGTCTCTATTCAGCATCAAAAACGCGACTACCTCAGCCAAAACCTGTTGCAGCTTCGCTTGACAATCCCCTCGAGGATGACACAACTCAACAGGGTCATTATATGTGTCCAGCATAAGCCCTCTGACGCCCCGGGCTAACTGATCAGAAATTGAAAGTTTTTGATTAGGCAGACCAGTCCAGGTGCTGGTGACAAAAGAATTATGTGACATCACCCATTGGTACTCATTGAAGGGTCGTGACTTATCCACCACCTTACCTGCCTGTGCAGCATTAATGGCGTTGTCAACACCGGGCTGGCGCGCCAAAACGCAACCGCTTGACAGCATGAAAATCAGGGCCAATAACCATAGTTTCATATTCACGGGAACGCTCCATTCGAATATAACCTTGAGGCAAGGGCAGAACCTATCTACCTTTTCCGACCCAAACCGTGCATGCGCTTGTTTCGCCCACCTAAATTTTTCTTCGAGTCGGCTTTACCTCCACGAAAGACATAAACACATAGCAGGTCGAACAAATCGCGAAAGATCTGCAACACCGAGTCATATCAAGAGCACCTTTGAGTGCAATCGGAACTTCACTCTGCCAAGTGGCCTTGCACAACGCAACTAGCAAATATGCTAGGTATTCTTCGATCCATTCAGCACGGGCGTCCGACTTGTACTGGAGTAGCCCTCTGTTCAACCATCCAAACAAGGCCTACCCATACCAGATGAGCTTTTCCGATTTCCAGGCGAGCAAGCGCACGCAATCCGTCGTGCGCGCGCTGGCCGAAATGGGGCAGATCGTACTGTTGATTGGGCTGATCGCATTGAAAAAGACCGCAGACGTCAATCTGCGGGGCTTTCGAATGGTGGAGAGCGGGGCCGGAAACGAACCGACATAGTCGGATTTGCGATCCAATTCTAGAAATGCAATATCGTGAAGCAAAGACGTGAAGCCAACACCTTTATAAACCTTGAACGTCACTGGATAGTGACATGAACATTTTGGCCGATGCTTTGCAACACCGGCCGACATGCCAAGGCCGGGGTTACCCCTTGGTCAGATCAACCAATGGCGTCTGCCGCACTTCGGTTTCGCGGCCATCCTGAATCTCGCTCACCTGCTTCAAGGCCTTGTCCACCGCCACCTTGTCCGTGAGCAAGCTGTAGCTGATGTGGAACTGCCGGTTTTCCTTCGGTCCGATTGTCGGCACCAGGTTCAATGGCCGCTGGTAACGGCGGTTGTAGGAAAAACTTGTCCCCGGCTCCAGCCCCGTCACATAACCCTGGCCTTGGGTATCGGTATTTTTCCACAGGGAAAATACAGGCAGTGTCCGCGTATTGAAGCCGACCGAAACGCCCAGATTGCCAGCCTTGTCATGCAACACGGTCAACGTATTGCCCTGCTCATCGGCATACGGCACCACGTTGTAAACCGTTTCGTCATAGTCCTTGGTCGGCGCTCGGTAGGTTTGCCAATCGGGCAGTTCTCCCCTCGCCTTGTCGTTGAATGGCGACACCTGTTTCACTGGCGCGGCAAAACGAGCGCCCTGCTCCAGAAACGGGGTGCTGAAGTTACTGTGATACAGCGCCTGGTATTCCTTCGGATAGTCGCCGTTGTTGGTCAGGGTGTCGTTGAGGGCGAACATCACGCTGCCCGGTTCGGTGACCAATTCGGTCACGACGGAGAAGTCGACCTTCTTGAACGCCTGCTCTTTCAGTTCGCCACGCAGGCTGATGGCGTACGGTGGTTTCTCATCGATGTGTAGGGTGACTTTGTTCGCAGGTATGTTGGCAGCCCTACCATGCAGGGTCAGCAGTTCCCCATTGTCGACGCCTGGGTGGCCGACCCATTCGTAACCGCAGCGGGCGACCAGTTCGTTGAAGCCCTCCAGCCAGCCAAGGCCATTGCGCCCATTGAGCTCGATGAAGGACGGGTTGACCACTTCCTTGACCGGCGAATCCCAGCCCATGCGCACATTACCGACCGACGCCTGCAAGACGTTCATTCCACGGGTCGGCACTACCGAAAGTTTCATCGTACCGTTATCGATGTCGACGATGCTGACACCCTCTTGCCGGCCTCCGTGCAAAGTGCGCAAGGTAACGCTGAAGGGCTTGTCAGTTTTTACGCCAAGTTGCTGGCTGCTGATCTGCCAGTTCTGGGCGGCTTTGTCGGTGTCGAGCAGAACGTAATCCCAGGCCATGGTGTGGGAGGTTGCGGACAGGGCGGCGAGAGCAACGAAGAATTTGAGAAGGGGCATGACAGGTGGCCTTTCTTGGAGTTGTTCCCCTTTATAGACACGAAGAAACGTTTCAGCAAGCTAACCAAAGAGATGCTTTCGATTGGCACGGGTTTCTTTAGCTATTTTCAGGGAGTAGCCTCGGCACAGTGAATCCTTCGAGCCCGATCAGGTTATCAACCGTGTGAAGGCATCAGAGAAACAGAAAAATTGCCAAACTCGATAGAATCTTCATTGCCATGCCAGACGGTTTCCCTGACTTGCCCTCGCTGAACGCGTTGCGTGTTTTTGAAGTGGTGGCTCGCCGCTTGAACTTCCGTGTGGCTGCCGAGGAACTGGGCGTGACCCAGGCAGCAGTTGCCCAGCAGATACGCGGATTGGAGGCGAGCCTGGATCTGCGTTTGTTTGAACGCCTGCCCCGTGGCTTGGCGTTGACCGATGCGGGCCTGGGCTATAGCGGAAGCATTCGCAGTGCGCTGGCCATGATCGACGAGGCAACACGCCTGCTTCGGCCACAGACTTCTCACCTGACAATCAGCGTTACACCTACCTTCGCCTCGAAATGGCTGATTCCCAGGCTCGGCAATTTCGCGCAGAGTCATCCAGACATCGATTTGCGTGTGCTGGCAACCGATTGGCTGTCGCACTTCAGCAACGATGGTGTGGATATCGCTGTCCGCTATGGCAACCCCGAGTTCGGAGCGGGTTTGAATAGCGAGCTGCTGATGGAGCAGCGTATCGTTGCGGTGGCCAGCCCAAGGCTGTTCGAAGGCAACGAAATACCTGCCAGCTTTGCGCAGTTGCAGGACTTCGTCATGTTGCACGATGCCCATAATTTCTGGCCTCAGTTCCTTGCAGAGCTGTTCCCGCATCACCTGCAACCCACAGCCAGAAATCTGCGCTTCAATCAGACCTCATTGGCCATTGAAGCGGCAATCAGTGGCCAGGGCATTGCCTTGGCCAGCCCTGCGTTCGTCGGTGATGACATTGCCGCAGGTCGACTGATGCAGGTTTTTACCCAACAACTCAGGGTCGACAAGTCGTTTTATCTGGTCTGGCCACGCAAGATGAAACAGCCGGACTCATTGAGCGTGGTCCAACACTGGCTCAAGCAGCAAGCTGTCGATAGTTAATCTATCGCAATAGTAAAGTTTAGCTGTCTCCCTCACCAATGGGGCTGCTGCTAAGGTGAATGCACCTGAAAAATCAGCATTGAAAGATTGGAGGCAGCATGTCAGTAGAAAAAGTTGCGATTATCACGGCAGGTGGCAGCGGCATGGGCGCAGCGGCAGCACGACGCCTGGCCGCCGACGGCTTCAAGGTTGGGATTCTCTCCTCTTCGGGCAAGGGCGAGGCGTTGGCTGCCGAACTCGGCGGTATTGGTGTAACCGGTAGCAACCAGTCGGTTGAAGACCTGCAACGCCTGGTCGACGCTGTCGTGGAGAAGTGGGGCCGTATCGATGTGCTGGTCAATAGCGCCGGCCATGGTCCACGCGCGCCAATCCTGGAAATCAGCGACGAGGATTGGCACAAGGGTATGGATACTTACCTGCTCAATGTCATTCGCCCGACTCGCCTGGTGACGCCTTACATGCAGCGTCAGAAGAACGGAGTGATCATCAACATCTCCACTGCCTGGGCGTTCGAACCCAGCGAGCTGTTCCCGACTTCCGCGGTATTCCGCTCGGGCCTTGCCGCATTCACCAAGATCTTCGCCGACAATTTCGCCGGCGATAACGTGCGCATCAACAACGTCCTACCTGGGTGGATCGACAGCTTGCCGAGCACCGAGCAACGCCGCGACAGCGTGCCGCTCAAGCGCTACGGCACCAGCGAAGAAATCGCTGCGACCATTGCGTTCCTTGCTAGCGAAGGCGCGGCCTACATCACCGGGCAGAACATCAGGGTCGATGGCGGCGTAACACGCAGCATTTGATAGTCCGTGGTCGCAGCGCTGCTGCGGCCTGCACCTGTGGCGAATGGACTGTGGGCAACGAGATCCGGGCGTGCATGGGGCCGGCGCCCCCTGCTTCTGCCCTCTTCGAAAGGGAGGGTTGTCGTCACGGTCTCTTAAAGTGCCAGTAAGGCTTTGGTATAGCTCTCCGGGCATTGCGAAGACCTGCGCCCTTGGTGTTCGCAATGGTCCAACCGAGCAGTGCATTTGGACGCGCTATCGCTTGTAGGTGGGCTTGGCCGTGTGAGGACTGGTCCAAACGACCTTCGGCTTGCTCGCTAGCACTCCGCTGACGCCAGAAGGAACGCTTTCAATCTGGCCGCCCAGCTTGATGAACAACTCGGTCTGTTCATTCAAACGCTCATGGGCACGCTGCGTCTCGGGGGATATGGCCTGGTGCATAAAGCTACCTCAAAGTGAGAAGCCGCAGAGCACGGCTACGTGGTCACTATACAAGGATTTGGCTGTATCCGTTTGAATTGCGACAAGGTGCTCGAAAATCCCAGCATGATGAACACTAATTTCCGCATGTTTGGATTAGAAGTCCACGAACCTAACGATCCGCCGATGGCAACACAAACGAAAGTTCGGCAGTCCAGTTCCGCGGTAATCGACCGAAGGCAGCGTCGGAGATTAGGACATCAGCCTCGTCAGCTGGCCGCTCGGGCACTCCAAGGAGGAAATCTGTATTTTTACGTAAGGTGCTGACCGCGCTAGTTTTACCGGAACTTGCTTTCTTTGCCTGGTTGTTTGGCCATTCGTAAGAGACGATAACGATGCGGACCCACCAGCGCTTTGGCGAGCTGCAAAACCTCTCCCCGGCGTTTTGCCAACCTAATCAAAACCCCTCTCAGATTCAGACTCATCAAGCGCCCATAGCCTAGCCGCGTCAGCAATTTCGAGCATGTCGATAGCGGCCGAAAAGGTGCGGCAGCGCCTTATGCTCGGCGTCCGCCATCAGGGTTGTTTTAGCCAAGCCTTCAGTAGCACCTTACCCGAGAGAGCGAAGCTTCGCGATATCTCGGCTCGGTGGGGCTCCAAACATCCGGCTGTATTCACGGCTGAACTGTGAGAGACTTTCATAGCCCACCTTGAATCCGGCTGTAGATACATCCAGACCCTCTGAGATCATCAACCTGCGTGCATGCTGCAGGCGAAGTTGTTTTTGATACTGCAAAGGACTCATTGCGGTGACAGCCTTGAATCGATGGTGAAGCGTCGAGTTACTCAGATTGACATAGCTCGCTAGCTCATCAATGTGCAACGGCTGTGCGTAATTGTTGTTCAGCCATTCAATGGCCCTAGTGACGCGATGGGTCTGGCTATCGGTTATGGCTATCTCATGTAAACGCTGACCCTGCTGGCCTTTGAGCAGTCGGTAGAAAATTTCTCTCAGTGCTAGCGGCGCCAACGCTGGGATATCCGATGGCACATCCAACAGACGTACCAATCGCAGCATTGCATCGAGCAAGGAGCTATCGATCTTATCCAGATATAGCCCTCGGTGGGGGTGTTGGCTCGGCACGCCGACAGGGCTGACGTCTGCGATCAGCTGAGCGATTTCTGCCGGATCGATATCCAGGCGGATGCAGAAATAGGGCTGTTCTGAGGATGCCTCTGTCACTTGACCCGCTAGAGGCAGGGTTACCGAGACGACCAGATAGTTCAAAGGGTCGTAGACATAGCTTTCTTCCCACAACTGCACCTGTTTACGGCCCTGCACAACGATGCATAGCCCCGGCTTATGGACAGTATGGATCACGTCGGTTGGAGTATCACTGCGTATGAAATGCAGCGGAGCAATTCCCGTCTGAAACACGCCATAGGTGGGAGCATAACGAAGCATGGTTGATGCCAGCTCGGCCCTCAGACGCGTCAGCTCTTCGTCCCTATCATCCACTGCCATTACCTCCCATTAGGCTGGTTCTATTGCAAAGAATAAATTGGCCCGCTGCTTTTTGGGTAGATGCTAATGGTCTCCCTTCAAATGCAAGAGCCCGGTGGGCCGGGCTCTCGATAGGAAGGGCTATATGCGTCAGGCATTGGTGGTACGATCCACATCGACTTTAGCCACTCTACGGGCATTAAGACGTTCCGCACCATCTTCAGCCACACGGCGGTCATTCAGGCGATCAGCACCACCCTCAGCCTGACGGCGGTCATTCAGGCGATCCGAACCATCCTCGGCCATGCGTCGGTCATTCAGGCGATCAGCACCACCCTCAGCCACACGGCGGTCATTCAGGCGATCAGCGCCGTCCCCAGCCGCACGCCGGTCATTCAGGCGATCAGCACCACCCTCAGCCACACGGCGGTCATTGAGACGATCCGCTCCACCCTCCACCACAAGGGGAGCCATCACTTCTTTGCAGGTCTGATTGGTCCAACGGCCAATTTCTTTGGCCGGCAGTGCCATCGAACTTGCACTGAGAGCAGATAAGGCAATTCCAATCATCATTGAATGTACAGTTTTCATGACAGCGACTCCGTAATTTGCGATGGATTCGTTGCCGGTTTTTCAGTGCAAAGCGTGACGTGGATTCCTGTTTGTTGCAGGCTAGGTCGCTCTGATGGCCGGCGGCAGAAGCGGGCTCGCTTTCTGCTTGGGCTCAGATTACGGCGGCGATAAGCAGGCCGTTATTTGGTTCCTGCGAGGCTTTTGCATATTCCTGCGCAGGGCTGCTTTCTGGCGGATTCACTCGAGCGCAGGGCCTTCGAGGTTAATCACCGATTCACATCGAACACCAGTTTGCCGCGAGTATGTCCTCCCCGGCTTAGCATCAAAGCCTCAGCCGCGTTGGAAAGCGGAACGACCTCAACCTCGACGTGGAGCTTCTTCTCAGCAAACAATTTCGCTATCTCCGCTAACTGGCGCCCGTCCGACCGGGTTGCGAAGTTTTTGCCCACTACGCCGTACTCAAGAGCTTTCTGCACGTTGGGCGTGCTGACAGGCGAGACTAATGCCCCACCGCGTTTGATCACCGCCCAGGAGCGATCCTGAGTTTCTCCGCCGATCAGATCAATGACGGTATCGACATCGCTGACGAGGTTCTCGAACTGTTGTGCGGTGTAATCAATGAACTGATGGGCGCCGAGTGATCGGAGATAGTCTCGGTTTCTGGTCGAGCCCGTTGCCACTACATGAGCGCCGGCCAGCCGTGCTAACTGGACCGCGAAACTACCCACCCCGCCTGCGGCACCGTGAATCAAAACAGTCTGACCTGGCTGGATTTCGGCTTGTTCGTGCAGCGCCTGCCAAGCAGTAAGCGCTGCGGCAGGAATTCCACCGGCGTGAACAAGTGATAGCCCATCGGGTTTGTGCGCAAGCCTGTCGGGCGTTGCAAGAGCCTGAGTGGCGTAACCACCGACTATTCCAATGAATCCGAACACCTCATCACCCACAGCGTATTCATGAATATTCTTTCCAACTGCTGCAATGGTGCCAGCAACCTCGACACCCGGCGTGTAGGGGAAGGACATTGGGATGAACTGCTTCATGGCCCCCGAGAGAATCTTCCAGTCGATCGGATTGATTCCGCTCCCGGCAACGTCAATCAGAACCTGGTCATCGTTGGGCACCAGCTCTTCAAGCTCTATCAGCTCAAGCCGCTCAACCTGACCGTACTCTGCCACTTGTATAGCTTTCATGAACTTCCCCGTCTGTAGGTAATGGTTTATCTAGTCGATAGTTGCCAGCGCGCGTCAGTTACTGGCGACGCGCGTCCAAGCTGAAGCGGCCTGCGCCGTAGGCCACGATCTGCAACAAACCGCCGGCCATCGCGATGTTCTTGAAGAAGTGAATGAATTGATTTTGATCGGCCAGAGCACTGTGGAAGATCACCGCAGTGAGGACACTGAAAAGCGCCAAAACTGCTGCGACAACACGGGTTTTATAGCCGGCGATCAGAGCGACACCGCCGGCTATTTCCACAAGGATGGCAAGCGTCAGCGCTAAGGAAGGAAACGGCAGACCAACTGAACTGATGTAGCCGATCATCATGGCCGGCGCGCTTACCTTGGATACGCCTGAGAGGATGAAGATCGCGCTCAGAAAAACGCGTCCTACTAGTGCGGCGGCACCAGCTGTTGCAGCCGAAGGATGAGAGACTGAGCTTGAAATGGTGGCGGCGTGAGGCATGGCATACGTTCCTTGATATAAGCATTCCGGAATGGAACGCTGGTATGAGTAAGTTTGGAACAGCCTCACATAGCTGAATAGCCGCCTAATTTCGTTGTTTACGTTCGATGAAATAGACAAGCATGTTTGCTTTTTGCCCGCTGTCATTGCATGGCCTCAAACGCCGACCGCTTACGCAGGATCGTGCATGTTGACCGGAGGAATCGGATAACCCAGCCCAGCCAAGGCTTCTTACTCTTGCTTCACCACCTGCCTGCCGGCGGTGGCCCCTTAAGCCAGAAACAGGAGTACGAAAATGCACGGCATCGAACAAAAAGTCATCGTCATCACCGGCGCCAGCAGTGGTATCGGCGAAGCGACAGCCCGCCTGCTTGCCAGCAAAGGCGCTCGCGTGGTCCTGGGCGCCCGCCGCACCGATCGCCTGGAAACTCTGGCCAGGGAGATTCGTTCAGCAGGCGGTGTCGCTGATGTCCTGGCGCTGGATGTCACCAACCTGGATGACATGCAGTCCTTTATCGACTTCGCTATCGAACTGCACGGACGCGTCGACGTGCTGATCAACAATGCCGGCGTCATGCCGCTTTCGAAACTCGAAGCGCTCAAGGTAGATGAGTGGAATCGGATGATCGATGTGAACATTCGCGGCGTCCTGCACGGCATTGCCGCAACGCTGCCGCTCATGCAAGAACAGCGTGCCGGTCAGATCATCAATATTGCCTCGATTGGAGCCTACGCCGTGAGCCCGACCGCTGCGGTGTACTGCGCGACCAAATATGCCGTACGGGCCATTTCCGAAGGTTTGCGCCAGGAGGTGGGGGGGGACATCCGGGTCACCGTCATTGCCCCAGGCGTCACCGAGTCCGAACTGGCCGACAGCATTTCCGATGAGGGCGGGCGAACCGAGATGCGCGAGTTCCGCAAGATCGCGATTCCAGCCTCGGCGATTGCCCGGGCGATCGCCTACGCCGTAGAACAGCCTGCAGATGTCGATGTCAGCGAACTGATCGTGCGTCCAACCGCAAGTCCATTCTGAATGTTTGGTCGACAGCGAGGAAATGCCATGGGTGAACCACTTGGAGAGCAGGATAAATACGTTGGCATGTGGGTGACGGCTGACGGTCGCATTCGCCATGAGCTCCTGCCTGGCGGCCGCTATGACGAAGCCCGCGCAGGGCAACAAAGCGCGTACCAAGGTCGATACTGGCTAGAGGGTGATCACATCGAGTATGTGGATGACAGCGGATTTACTGCCGACGGGGAGTTTCGTAGCAACGTGCTGTATCACGCAGGGATGATTCTATATCCCGAGCGTTGAAGGCCCGGCCGGAATGGAGACATTCCGGCTTTTTTTCGACCTTTACCTTTCAGAACACGCATCCAGAGCGGGTTCTTTACATCCCCAAACGGGTCCGCGATGGGCCTTCACCATTGAAAGCCTAGGCTTGAACTTCAAGTCCACCCTGTGAGACCAATGCCCGAGGTGGCTCGTTTGAGCACGCGTACTGACTGAGGTGACAATTCCCATGGATGTCATAGAGCGGACTTCAGCCCATGGTTTGGAGGCTTACATTCGGGGTGAGCGGCTTGCCGCCTCGGACGTCCTGGCCGATAGGGATATGTTGGTGCAGATCTTCAACCGGGAGCGTAACGAAGAGAGCTTTATCGTGCCCGCCGTAGCTGAGCCCTTGCTCGTGTGGATCATCTCCGGGAATGCTGCCGTTCAGGAGCGTGAGCTTGATGGCGACTGGCAATGTAGCCAGGTGTCCAAAGGTGATTTCTTCTTGACTACCTCGGCACAGCCTTACGAGATGCGCTGGCACGTAGACGGTGTAGAACCATTTGAAGTCATGCATATCTACCTCGGCATCCCGCTTTTGGAGAAAGCCATCCATGAGGTCTTGGGCGGGTCTGTGGAAGCGGTTCGACTACGTGAAGTCTCAGGCGGGCGTGACGATGGGTTGTCCGTTCTATTGGAGCAAGTTCGCCTGGAGCTGACGGGGCACAGGGCCAGTCCACTTTATCTGCAGGGTCTGGCCCAGTGCATCGCCATTCACCTTGCCCGCAGCTACCTAGACAGCTCAGCGGACGATATCGTGCGCCGCAACGCATTGCCTGCTTACAAGCTGCGCCGCGTGCTGTCGGCGATGGAGGCGAATCTTGCTGAGGAATTCAATCTCGGGCACTTGGCCGAAATAGCAGGGATGAGCGAGTACCACTTCAGCCGGCTGTTCAAAAAAGCCGCTGGTTATTCTCCGTCGCAGTTCTTTATCAGACTGAGGATGGCAAGAGCCCGGCAGCTCCTGGTCGAAACGGATCGGAGCGTGATCGATATAGGCTTGGAGATCGGATACAGCAGCCCAAGCCATTTTTCGCAGGTGTTCAAACGTGAGGTTGGCGTCACGCCCACTCAATACCGTAAATAGTGAGTGGGCTATGCCAGTCAGAGGTTCTGGGGACGGAATTGCTGGCGAAAGTCCAAGGTTTCTCCAGCCACCATGAATTGACCGCCTCCCCTGTAGTGCAGCGTTCTAGGCTGCTCCACGGAGCGATCTACGTGCGCTTTGACGACTTCCCAGATGAACAAACCGTAATCGCCAATCAGCTTCGAATCGTACAGCTGGCATTCGAAGCTGGCATAACATTCGGCTATCAGCGGCGCTGCAACCCGCGTCGCCGCTGTCGCGGTAAGTCCGAATTGACCAAACTTGTCCACGTCAGTGCCCGTACTGTTTCCCACCGCGACCACCTGGTCCGCCAGCTCCAGAGTGGGTACGTTGATCACGCATTGCTGGCTGTTGCGAATCAGTTCATAGCTATGGTTCCCCGACCAGATGTAGCAGCCAAAAAGGGCTGGATCGAATTGCATCATCATGTGCCAGCCCATGGTCATGATGTTGCTTTCGCCGTTCCAGGCTGAGGTCACGAGCACGATGGGCCCGGTTTCCAGATGCTGGCGAACGTCGATGAGGGGAAAGTCGGATTTTCGAAGTGCGGTCATGACGCCTCCGCTGAAAAGGTCTGCTAGCAAGGAAACGCGTTGTGCTGCCAATTCAGCACAACGCGGACGAGGCGAAGGATTAACCTACCGGGACACTCATGCCGCCATCGGCCATGACCACCGAACCGACAATGAAGCTGGCGCGCTCGGAAGCCAGGAAAGAGACAATCTCGGCAATCTCTTCCGGTGCTGCAGCTCGACCGATCGGCGCGGACTTGCCATGCTCTTGCAGGAACCCACGACCGTCTTCCATGAAATGGTTCAAAAGGTTGGTAACCACATCTCCCACGCCAATGGCATTGACCCGAATGCCATGCTCAATTGCTTCCAGTGCCTGGGTACGAGTCAACTGTGCTAATGCGCCTTTGGACGCGGTATAGGCCGCGATACCGGGAAATGCGAAGTAGGACGCGTACGAGGCGATGTTCACGATCGCGCCGCTCTTGTTCTTCATCATCTCCTTCATCGCCTCTCGGGAATGAAGAAACGCCCCCGTCACGTTGGTTTGCATCTGCCATTCCCAATCTTCACGGGTCATTTCGACGAGGGGCTTGTATAGGATGCGACCGGCGTTATTGACCAGGACGTCCAGCTTGCCAAACTTCTCTACCGCCAACGCCACCGCTTGCTCGGCAGAACCGTCAACGGTGATATCGGCGACGAAAGGAACCAGGCCGGGACGCTCAAGGGCGTTGACTTTCGGGTCGATATCCTCGGCAATGACTTTCGCTCCACGGCTGTGAAGGAGCTCGGCGATGGCCTTCCCGATGCCGCTAGCCGCGCCGGTTACCAGCACCACTTTGCCTGCCACTTCGTTTGGGGTTGGGATGAAGTCAGTCATTTTGATGTCTCCAAGTCAGGAATTGGTTGTCGCTTTCGACGGTGCCAATTTCTCTCTTTTTGACATGCGACTCCTTGGCGACCTTGCTTTGCCTGTCGGAGTTTTGCTTCTTTCGTGCACTCGGCTGCGCCGCTAGCCTGGCATCACCACGGGGGAGTCCAAGGCGTAAGCCGCCTGGACAGGATCGAAGTACTCACGAATATGCGTCAGCTTACCCTCACGAACGCTAACGAAAACGACATATTCTTGCGAGTAGGGTTTACCCGTCTCAGTGATGATCCCCTGTGCCTTGACTTGCGCGACGGCGGTTAGTGGATCAGTGAATTGTTGAATACGTAGATTGTGGAATTGAAACGACTCCACCGCTCCGACAAACCATCCGACATGATTGAGCACTTGCTCGCGGCCGACCAGCTTCTCCGGGTGACCGAGACTCGGGGCAAAAGGCAGCTCCCAGACGATGTCCGGAACGAGTAGGGATTTCCACTTTTCATGGTCATCAACAAACATTTCGAAATGGTGGTGGAGAAGCTCGGCTGCTGAACACATAAGTTCACCTTTGTAGCACCGGAGTCTTGCGATTATTGAGGCCCAGGCACCGAAGGTGCGCGTGTCTGGTCTATGAGCAACACCCTAACAGGGGCTTAGCTGGCTAAAAACCAGAAGAATATCGAACGGTTAATACGACTTATTCGACAAGTCTAGAGAGCTTCGGCTTGCTGGCCGAAGCGTTTGATGAGCCATAGCCCAGCCGGCCCAGGCGGCGAATCAGTCCGGTAGATAGCGTCAAACGCGTAAGAGCCGCCTTTGCAATCAGGAAGATCGAGATGGACAAGATGTCCCGCATTGAGGTCCGCTTGGACCATAGGTAAGGGCATGTTGCCCCAGCCAATGCCCTCCTTGAGGAGCATGTGTTTTGCGCCTAAGTCCGCGAGCCGCCATGTACGGGGGCTCACTACGGCAAAATCTCTGTCCCCGGTAAGCGGTGAGCGGTCTGACAAAACCAATTGGATGTGATTTCTTGCCGCACCAGGCTCGTTGCGGCTGGCGAGGGCAAGTGGGTGCGCCGGGGCTGCAACGGGTACTAACTCAACACTCCCTACGCCGACACGCTCAAGGCCATCCCTTCCCGGGTCCAGGGGGCCACTGATCCCAATGCCGGCTTTTTTCTCAAGTACTAATTGCGTGACCGCACCGAGCGCTTCCATGTGTAGATGCAAAGCCACGGTGGGAAACACCTGTCTAAAAGTCCTGAGCGCATCGACCACCCGCTCCGCTGGCAGCATTACATCCAAAGCAAGATGCACCTCTGCTTCGAGACCGTGCAGCAGTCCAGACACCTTCGATCGCAGTCCGTTGACTCCGTTGATGATGGTTCGTGCTTCGGCCAACACTGTACGGCCAGCCTCTGTCAGCTGTGGTTTACGTGTCGTCTTGCGGTCAAAAAGTGATACGCCGAGCTGCATCTCCAGATTGGAAATGGCATAGCTCACCACTGACGTTGCACGATGCAATTTCCTTGCAGCGCCAGCGAAGCTTCCCACTTCTACGACCGTCAGGAGAACTTTCAGCTGGTCTAGAGTTGGTGTGCCAGGATCTGAGATCATTTTACCAGCTCGGGCATATTGGATTGAGGCATGCTATTTGGGGCGCGTCACTATGTCGACAGGTGAGTCGATCCTCGGCCGATTATGTTTGAAGCGCCTGTCGTTCTACTGAAGCCATGAGCGACAGCTATGGGGCGAAAGCGGACAGTCGCAAAGGCCAGCAATTCTACGGCTTCGCTATCCATTGCCGGCTAATTGCCGCAGCCTACCTCCAGACGCTGAACAACCTGCCCCAGGAGCTGTGGCAAATGGAAGAAATGGAAACAATCCTCGCCCCAGGCGGCAGATTCGCGGTCAAGGTCGCCGCCTGGGAAGCGCGCAACAGCCAATGGGTATATGTGCCCTCGCTCCTTGATAGGCAAACCCAGGCGGTCATTTTTGCATTCGCCGACCCTCGTTGGTCCATGGATCAGGCCACCTGGCGCAGTCATGCGACGGTTCATTTCGTGCTCCGGAAATTTCCGGGCGATCACCATCCGGCGACACTGGAGCTATTGGTGAATTGCGCCAATCAGACTGCGGTCGTGGTGGCAGGCACCGAACACAAGCTGGCCGAGATCGAGCAAGTACTGGAGGCCGCATTCGAGAAAAAACCAAGTGCGTCCTGACCCGACGGCCTTGCTCGCCCCCTCTGTAAGTCGATCAAACACCCGTGGGAAAGCCGGCACCGTCGACATGATAAACCTGCGGTTCTTCCGACAAGTACGGCGCCAGCCCCAGCATGAACAGGCGATGGTCTTCACTGGCTTCGAAACCAGGCGTGTGGTCTGCAAGTGACGCCCAATGCACGATCAGGTTGAATACGTGTGGCGTCTCTACCCCCTGCGCCAGCATGTGCCCGCCGTAGCCCTTGGCGCGAGTGAGCAAAGGCGCGACCTCGGCAAATGCCTCCCTGAACGCTTCGATGTGTTGCGAATGAACGGGAAGCAGAGCGATTTCATAGATCATGGCAATTCCTCGACAACGGCGATGGCGATCTTTCCCTGGATACCGTTATTGGGGCTCTCCAGACGGGCATGGGCCAGCGCTATGTCGCGAAGGGAGTAGACGGCGCCGATATGCGGCCGCAGTTGCCCACGCGCCACCAACGCACTCAACTCATCGAGCTTGCCGCGGTTCTGGCGGGTGAACACGAAGTGGTAACTGGCGTTCTTGCCCCAGGCCTGGATGAGGTTCTGTGGTTGTGCCGTATCCACGATCGACACGACGCGGCCCAGTTGTGCAAGCACATCAGGGCTACCTGCCAAGGTGTTGCCTCCGATGCTGTCGAACACCACATCGACACCTTGTCCGTTAGTCTCCCGCATCACGGCAGCAACGCAGTCTTCTTTTTCGTAATCGATGACCACGTCGGCGCCCAGCCCACGTACGAATTCAGCGTTGGTCTCGCGCACCGTGGTGAACACCCGTGCGCCCATGGCTTTGGCCAGCTGGATCGCCACATGACCGACGCCCCCTGCACCGCCGTGTATGAGGATGCTTTCCCCCACTCGAAGCGCCGCACGCACGACCAGTGCTTCCCACACCGTGCCACCGACCAGGCTCAGGCTAGCCGCCTGCAGATGGCTCAGTGACGCAGGCTTCCGGGCGATAATGCTTTCGGCTGCCACGTGGTACTCGGCATAACTCCCCGGCCCGCCGAATATCTGCGGCGTGTACCAGACTTCGTCTCCTGGAGCGAAGGCCGTCACGCCCGCACCAACGGCTTCTACAACCCCCGACACATCATGCCCGGTAATTGCGGGCAGCTGCACCAGGTCGTGGTAGTCACCACGGCGGACTTGATAATCCAACGGGTTGATGGATGTTGCGTGTACCCGGACCAGCACCTGTCCCGCCAGCGGTACAGGCTTCGGCACCTCGCAGAGCTCGAAGGCATCTGCCCCGCCGTAGGATTTGAGCAACATCGCCTTCACGGTAAACCTCCATATCTGGAATAAGGGATATCGAGATATTTCGATATTATGCAGCAAAAAAAGTTACAGGTCTTTCCCGATGATCTCGGCAAGCGCGCTGATGGCGGCTTCATTGCGTTTGTAATATGTCCACTGGCCTATGCGCCGGACCTCAACCAAACCCACCCGTTGCAGCGTTGCGAGGTAACTCGACACCGTAGACTGCGAAAGCCCTATGCCTTCCTGGATACTGCTGACGCACACGCCCACCGTCAGAACGTCCCCTTCGTCTTGGGGAGGGAAGTTCTTTGCGGGATCCTTCAACCCCTTCAGTATCTGAAGGCGTATCGGGTTCGACAGGGCTTTGAAGACTTCTAGCAATTCCATGACGCGAGGATATCGAGATTCTTCGATAAGTCAATACCCGCTGGCGGCGCATCGAAGCGTCCGCCCCTTGCTTACAACCGAAACGATTGCCGCATCGCCCGCGCCAGCAAAGTCACGGCGCCGTCCCCGCCCGATGCCGGGCTGCGCACGAACAGGATGTCGTGGTCGGGAATGGCCGGCAGCCCCTCGAGGATCTGCGACGGCCTCCAGGCGTTGAATTTGAACGCTGACTGCCGCCGGGCTTTTATGCAGTTGCTCGGCCGCAGCGCTGAATTTGCCGATGCGCACCACGGCATGGAAGGTACGCAGGAGGTCGATATCGAGCGTGGTCGCCCTGATTCAATATCCGTGAAGAACTGCTGCACCTATTTTTGATTTATCAGATTACGCCGATTTCGTAGTGTCGGGGTATGAACCAGCACCTGCCAATCCCGCCCGCCACGCCGCCCCGTCGCTCCTGGCGGCAGGCCTTGCCGCTGCCCTTGCTTGAAGCCGGGTTGCTGCTGACTTGGAGTTCCGGGTTTATCGGCGCACGCTTTTCCATCGATCATGCCCCCGTCCTGCTGGTGGTGTTCTGGCGCTGCCTCGTGGTGAGCCTGCTGTTGTTCCCGTTCGTCTGCCGGGCCCTGTGCCATACGCCATTTGCCGTTTTGCTGAGCCACGCGGGTATCGGCCTGCTGGCCATGGCGGGCTACCTGACCGGCGTGACGCAGGGCATTGCCCTGGGAGTGCCCGCCGGCCTTGCCGCGTTATGCGCCGACCTGTTGCCGCTGGGCATGGCGCTGCTCGCAGCGCTGGTGCTGGGCGAGCGCCTGCCGCTGCAGGTGTGGGTCGGCCTGATCGTCGGGCTGCTGGGGGTGCTGTGGGTGACCCACGATGCGCTGATGCTGGGCACAGCACCGATGTGGGCCTATGGCCTGCCCGTGGCCGGCATGTGCTCGCTGGCGGTCGCCACGTTGTGGCAAAAACGCAGCAAGGTGCAGCCGATGAGCCTGTTGCCCAACCTCTGGCTGCAGTGTTTCGTCTCCAGTTTCGCCTTCGCGGCCATCGAAGGCAGCCAACGCAGCCTGGCACCGGTTGCCAGCGCAGGCTTTGCACTGAGCGTGTCGTGGACCGTGGCCCTGTCGACGCTTGGCGGCTATGGGCTGTACTGGGCCTGCCTGCGCAGGTCCTCAGCCACCCGCGTCGCCAGCGTGCAGTACCTCAGCCCACCGATCACCCTGCTCTGGGCCTGGGCGATGTTCGATGAGCCGTTGTCCTGGCAGATGGCAGCGGGAATGGCGCTGTCGGCGGTCGGTATCTGGCTGGTGGTACGCGCCGAGGCCCGGCAAGCCGGCCGCGATGACCGCAAGCCCAACCACCCTACCCCACGCTGAGGTGCCAGCGAGACTGACAGCAATGAACGTTGCCCGTGCAGTTTCGTAAGGCGCGCGCCGGGATGTGATTCCCTAGAGTGTGGCCCATCGGCCAGGCACGAGCGGGGCGACAACCCTCCAGGAAACCTGGCCTGCACGCGTATCGAACCTGAGTTGCCACACAGGATGCCTGTCATGTCTCGAATCGAAAACGAAGCCAGCGAACCCCGGCGCTGGTTGATGTTCGCCATCTTGCTGGTCGGTGCGTTTCTGCCTCCGCTGGATTTCTTCATCGTCAACGTCGCGCTGCCCTCGATACAGGCCGACCTGGGCACAGGTGCCTCTGCCGAGCAGCTGGTGATCGCATCCTACGCGACGCTCTATGCCGTGACGCTGATCACCGGCGGACGACTCGGCGACCTGTACGGTCGCGGGCGGATGTTCTTCATGGGCCTGCTGGGTTTTGCCGCTGCTTCGCTGCTGTGCGGCGTGGCGGCTGCACCATGGGTACTGGTGCTCGGGCGCGCCTTGCAGGGCGTAAGCGCCGCCGTGATGGCGCCGCAGGCACTCGCCTCGGTGCAGGCGATTTTCCCGGCAGCGGAAAGGTCATTGGCCCTGAGCCTGTACGGGGCCGTGTTTGGCCTGGCGTCTGTGCTCGGCCAAGCGCTGGGCGGCGTGCTGATTGCGCTCGACCTGTTCGGCATGGGCTGGCGCGCGATATTCCTGGTCAACCTGCCGATTGCATTGCTGGTGATTGCATTCGGTATCCCCGTGCTCAAGGACACCCGTGCGCTGCAGGCGAGCAAGCTGGACCTGGTGGGCACGGCGTTGTCGATGCTGGCCCTCGGCGCCCTGGTCGTGCCGTTGATCGAGGGCCGCGAAGCGGGATGGCCTTGGTGGGCGGTGCTGTCGCTCGCTGCAGCGCCTGTACTGGGGGCGTTGTTCTGGCGCTACGAGGCGCGCCTGCACCGCACCGGCGGAACCCCTTTGCTGGCCCCGGCCGCGCTGCAAGCCCACGGGCTGGGCCGGGCGTTATTGGTAGCGCTGTGCTTCTACGCCATTGGCGTGTTCTTCCTGCTGTTTTCGATCTACCTGCAAGGCGCACGGCATATGACCGCACTGCATGCCGGCCTGGTCTTCCTGCCGTTCGGCGCCGGCTTCCTGATCGGCCCGCTCTCGGTTCCCCTGCTCAGGCGCGTCCTCGGCGGTTACCTGAACCCCGTAGGCATGGGGCTGGAGGTGATCGGGTTGCTATGGCTGGGTTGGCTGATGTCGGTGACTGCGCCTGGCCTTGCCCCGCCCTTCACGTCCGTGACGGCCACTCTGTTCCTGATCGGGCTGGGACAAGGGCTGGCCTTGCCGACCTTGATGCGCCTGGTCACGGGCCGGGTCGCACCGGCATATGCCGGAATGATCGCAGGCATCACCAGCGCGACCTTGCAGATCAGCACCTCGCTGAGCGTAGCCCTCATCGGCGGCGTTTTCTACAGCCTGCTTGGTGAGCAGGCAACGGCCGCCCGCATCACCCACGCCTTCATGATCGCCGTGCTGTGCATGGCCGCCTGCCTGGCCGTGGGAGTTGCGCTGAGCCTGACGTTGGCGCGGCAGCCGGCACCACTGGCGGAGGCAGCGGCGATGCGCCCGAGCTGAGCGTCGGCAACCTGCTACCCCGTGCCAATCATGCTGGAGGCAAGGTCGGCCAGGGCGCGCAGTCGGTCCAGCTGGCGCATGTCGCGGTGATAGCCCATCCAGATGTCCCGCCCCGGGGGTGGTTGGTGCTCATCCAGCAGCCGCAGGCCCGGCACCGCGTCGCCGAGCACGCGTGGCAACACGGCGACCCCAAGCCCTTGCGCGCACATCTGCGCCTGGACCGTCCGGCTGCTGCTCGTGAACACGGTGCGGGCCAGCGGGTAGCGCTGCTGTAGCCAGTGCACATCCGGGTAATGGGCCTGGGCAACGTTCATCAGGATCAACCCCAGCCCCTCGCCGCCCGGTTGTGGCGCCGGAGCATGCAACGCGGTGTAGAGCCCGTACGGCAAGGTCGTCAGCTTGCGCTGGACGATGTCGGGTTCGGTGAAGGGCACGATGCGAAAAGCGATGTCGGCATCGCGGCGGGCAAGGTCGAACAGCCGATGCCCGGCGATGACTTCGGGCACGATCAACGGATACCGCCGTGCCAGTTCGGCCAGCACCGGCGACAGCACATGGCAGGCGAACCAGTCGGCCGAGGAGATGCGCAACAGCCCCTCCGGCTGATCGCCATGCCCCGCCAGGCGACGTTCGATGGCCAGGGCACTGTGCTCCATGGCGAGGGCCAGGTCGAGAATCCGCTCGCCATTGTCGGTGAGCACCAGCCCTTGGGCAGTGCGCAGGAAAAACGCTTGCCCACTGGCCTGTTCGAGCACCTGCAAGCGTCGCCCGACCGTCGGGTGACTGACCTCCAGCGCCCTGGCGGCCCCTCCCAACGAGCCACTGCGAGCAATCGCCAGGAAGATCCGCATGTCACTCCAGTCCATGCTGCCCTCCCGTGCCAGAATGAGTGATGAGGGTGCAACAATGACGGCGTGGCTGCAATCCCCTGAGCGGCTGCCATTCCTGTGCGGTACCGGTGGCAGCCGCGGTTGCCGGCGATGAGGCCGGTACTGACCACAGAGGATTGGACAGTTATCCGCTTTAGGTCGAAAGCTGCCGTACGCGACAGGCCGCTATCGACCCATAGCGGACATTCGTATCTGAGGTGATCTTTGTGGGAGCGGGTTTACCCGCGAACACGGGCGAAGCCCGTGCCATCCTCCGCGTTGCCTGCTTCGCGGGTAAACCCGCTCCCACAGGGTTTGCGCCGGCCTCGAAAAATAAGCAATAGCAGTACTTGCGCAATGGCCGCTTTGGGTCGATAGCGGCCTGTCACGTAAGGCAGCTTTCGACCCGGAGCGAACACTGATCCAGAGATCTGTTGTCAGTGCAGGCCTCATCGCCGGCAAGCCAGCTCCCACAGGAACATCACCAGCCTTCAGGCATGCGCTGTACCTGTGGGAGCCGCGCTTGCCGGCGATGGCCGCGAAGCGGCCCCGGTTACAGATGTTCGCTCTGTGTCGAAATCGGCCATTCACGACCGGCAACTAACGCTCCTCTGAAACTCACGATCTGAGCGATGCGAGCGTGCTGCTGGGACACTCGAAAGAGGGAATCACCGAGCGCCTTTACCGCCGCGTCGGCGCTATCGCCAAGCGCTCGAAAGGTTTAAGTTTCGGAACTCCATGCCTTTTATTTCGAAACACTTGGATTTTTTAACCCACAAAGAAAAACCCCGCAGACGTTAATCTGCGGGGCTTTCGAATGGTGGAGGCCGAGGTCGGAATCGAACCGGCGTAGACGGATTTGCAATCCGGAGCATAACCACTTTGCTACTCGGCCTCAAAGGTCGGATCTAGCAGCTTGCGCTTCGCTATCTCCTTGAAACGCTGAACCTTTTTCAAAGTTTGCTGCGTTTCGATGGGCGCCATTATGTCTTCATTCCTTTAACCTTGCAACCCCCTGAACGAAAAAAAATTTCAACGGGTTCAAGGTGTTAGCGCAGGCGGCCGAGTTTACTCCACAAGCCCACCACTGTGTTCTCCACGGTGCCACTGGCAGCCATGCCGATTCGCTCCTGCAGGCTCTTGCGTTCGGCGTAGTGCAAATGGAACAGGTTGGCGTTGCGCGCGCGTTCGCTGAGGTACTCGTCGCTGGTCTGCAGCTCGTCCACCAGCTTGCGGTTGAGTGCCGCAACGCCCAGCCAGACTTCGCCGGTGGCCACTTCGTCGATATGCAGCTGCGGGCGATAGCGGGCAACGAAGTCCTTGAACAGCTGGTGGGTGATGTCCAGGTCTTCCTGGAACTTCTCCCGGCCCTTCTCGGTGTTCTCGCCGAACACCGTCAGGGTGCGCTTGTATTCCCCGGCGGTCAGCACTTCGAAATCGATGTCGTGCTTCTTCAGCAGGCGGTTCACGTTGGGCAGTTGCGCCACCACGCCGATGGAACCCAGTACTGCGAACGGTGCGCTGACGATCTTCTCGCCGATGCAGGCCATCATGTAGCCGCCGCTGGCGGCCACCTTGTCGATGCACACGGTCAACGGGATGCCGGCCTGACGAATGCGCGCCAGCTGCGATGCGGCCAGGCCGTAGCTGTGCACCAGGCCGCCACCGCTTTCCAGGCGCAGCACAACTTCGTCACGCGGGGTGGCGAGGGTCAGCAGCGCGGTGATTTCGTTGCGCAGGCTTTCGGTGGCAGAAGCTTTGATGTCGCCATCGAAGTCCAGCACGAAGACCCGGCCCTTTTCCTCGGCCTTGCCCTTCTTCTGCCGCTTTTCCGCCTTGGCCTGCTGCTTGCGCAAGGCCTTGAGCTGGGCCTTGTCGAGCAGGCCGGATTCCAGGCGCTCGCGCAGGTCCTTGTAGAACTCGTTCAGGCGAGTGACCTGCAATTGCCCACCCGATTTGCGCCGCCCCTTGCCGCGCAGCCCGGCGATAGCCGACAGCACTATCAGGATGGCGATGACCAGGGTGGCGGTTTTGGCGAGAAAGCTTGCGTATTCAGCAAGAAACTCCACATTGACTCCTTAAAGACATGCGCCACTACGGCGCGTAACTGTAGCAAGCATACCGTTGCGCCTGAGGTGCTGCCAGCCGTGGCAAACGCTGGCAACACCTTTCAAACAACCTTTTCAAACGCTTGTATGTTTTTTCGTTGACAGCCCGTGTGCCGCATCCTAACCTCGCAGCAACCTCCAACAGGCCGGAACCTTTCGTGGGCAATCTCTACCTGATCCGACATGGCCAAGCCTCCTTCGGCGCCGATGACTACGATGTCCTCTCGCCCGTGGGCGTGCGCCAGAGCCAGGCCCTGGGTGAGCACCTGGCCCAGCTCGGTTTGCGGCTGGACCGCTGCGTGGCAGGCGATCTGCGCCGACAGCAGGATACCGCGCGCCTGGCCCTGGAAGCGTTGCGCGCCAATGGCTGCCCGGTGCCGGCTGTTGAGACCGATGCAGCATTCAATGAGTTCGATGCCGATGGGGTGATCCGTGCGCTGTTACCAGGGCTGCTGCCGCAGGAACCCGACGCCCTGCACATCCTGCGCAATGGCGCACAGCACCGCAGCGAGTTCCAGCGCCTTTTCGCACTGATGGTGCAGCGCTGGCACGATGGCGAACATGCCGACGATGGCCTGGAGACCTGGCAGGCGTTCACCGCTCGCGTGCAAGGCGGCCTGCAGCGCGTACTGGATGCCGCCGGTAGCGGCGACAATATCGCCATCTTCACCTCGGGCGGCACCATTGCCGCCCTGCTCCACCTGGTTACCCGTATTACCCCCAGCCAGGCGTTCGCGCTGAACTGGCAGATCATCAACACGTCGCTCAGCCAGCTGAAGTTCCGCGGCCGCGACGTGGCACTGGCCTCCTTCAACAGCCAGGCCCATGTGCAGCTGTTGAGGGCGCCGGAGCTTGTCACCTATCGATGAGCCCGGCTTGTTGTGTCCCTGCGGGGACGTGTAAATCACTCTATAAGGAATGCGCCATGACCTCCGTAGCTGATGCCGTTAAAAAGATGCAAGAGAAGTTCAACCCATCCGCTGCCGCCGGCCTGGACCTGGTGTTCGGCTTCAACATCACCGACGAAGGCAAGCACTACGCACTGATCGTGAAGGATGGCACCTGCGACCTGCAGGAAGGCGAAAACCCGGATGCCAACTGCACTCTGGTGATGGACAGCGAAACCCTGAAGGGTATCGTCAGCGGCGAAACCGATGGCATGCAGGCATTCATGGGCGGCAAGCTGCGCGTCGAAGGTGACATGATGCTGTCGATGAAGCTCAGCGAGCTGTTCCCGTCCTGAGGGCTGGAAATAGCGGATGATCGAAAAACCGAAGCCTGACCGGCTTCGGTTTTTTTTTGCCCGCCTGTTCGGGCCCTATGCCGGCAAGCCAGTCGCCTTATCAAGGCAGTTGATCAGGCAGCAACACCCTCACCTATATGCCATCTGGCACGCTTGTCCCATCACCGGCCGACCATTAGATTAGCCAATAGTCCTTGCGATCGAGAATAAGGAAAACGCATGACGCTCACCGACCAGTCCACCCAGGTACGCCCCGGCGAAGAACTCGACGCGGCTGTCATCGACCCTTACCTCAAGGCCAATATCCCCGGCCTGGATGGCCTGCCGAGCATCAGCCAGTTCCCTGGCGGCGCCTCCAACCTCACCTACCTGGTCAGCTACCCAGGCCGCGACTTCGTGCTGCGCCGTCCGCCGTTCGGGCAGAAGGCCAAGTCGGCCCATGACATGGGCCGCGAGTTTCGCATCCTGAACCAACTGAACAGCGGCTTCCCCTACTGCCCCAAGGCCTATGTGCATTGCACCGACAGCAGCCTTATCGGCGGCGAGTTCTATGTGATGGAGCGGGTCAAGGGCATCATCCTGCGCTCCGACATCCCAGCCGAACTGGACCTTGACGCCAACCGCACCGAAGCCCTGTGCAAGAGCTTCATCGACCGGCTGGTGGAACTGCACCAGGTGGACTACAACGCCTGCGGCCTGGCCGACCTGGGCAAACCGGAAGGCTATGTGCAGCGCCAGATCGAGGGCTGGACCAGCCGATATGAAAAGGCCCTGACCCCCGACGCACCGCGCTGGGAACAGGTGACCGCCTGGCTACACGAGAAAATGCCCGCCGACCACCCGCGGCCCGGCATCGTGCACAACGACTACCGTTTCGACAACGTGATCCTCGATGCTGGCAACCCCATGCGCATCATCGGTGTGCTGGACTGGGAAATGGCCACCCTCGGCGACCCGCTGATGGACCTGGGCAACAGCCTGGCCTACTGGATCGAGGCCGACGACCCGGCGCCGGTGCAGCTGATGCGTCGCCAGCCGAGCAACGCGCCGGGCATGCTCACCCGCCGCCAGTTCGTCGATTACTACGCCGAGCGCGCCGGCATCCGCCTGGACAACTTCGATTACTACTATTGCTATGGCCTGTTCCGCCTGGCCGGCATCGTCCAGCAGATCTACTACCGCTATTACCACGGCCAGACCCAGGACAAGCGCTTCGCCCAGTTCATCCACATGAACCGCTTGCTGGAACAGATGACCTTGCAGGTCATTGCCAAGTCCAGCCTCTGAGCCCCGACCTCGACGACGGATAACAAGGAAAAAAACATGTCCAAGACCCACCTGTTCGACCTCGACGGCAAGATTGCCTTCGTTTCCGGCGCCAGCCGTGGCATCGGCGAAGCCATCGCCCACCTGTTGGCCCAGCAAGGCGCCCACGTGATCGTGTCCAGCCGCAAGCTCGACGGTTGCCAGCAGGTGGCCGAAGCCATCATCGCCGCCGGCGGCAAGGCAACGGCAGTGGCTTGCCACATTGGTGAACTGGAGCAGATCCAGCATGTGTTTGCCGGCATCCGCGAACAGTTCGGGCGGCTCGACATCCTGGTCAACAATGCAGCTACCAACCCACAGTTCTGCAACGTGCTGGATACCGACCCGGGTGCTTTCCAGAAGACCGTGGACGTGAACATCCGTGGCTACTTCTTCATGTCAGTCGAGGCCGGCAAGCTGATGCGCGAACAAGGTGGCGGCAGCATCATCAACGTGGCGTCGATCAACGGGGTTTCGCCCGGCCTGTTCCAGGGCATCTATTCGGTGACCAAGGCGGCGGTCATCAACATGACCAAGGTCTTCGCCAAGGAGTGCGCGCCGTTCGGTATTCGCTGCAACGCCCTGCTGCCGGGCCTGACCGACACCAAGTTCGCTTCGGCACTGGTGAAGAACGACGCCATTCTCAATGCCGCGCTGCAGCATATCCCGCTCAAGCGCGTGGCCGACCCCAAGGAAATGGCCGGTGCCGTGTTGTACCTGGCCAGCGATGCTTCCAGCTACACCACCGGTACCGCGCTCAATGTCGACGGTGGCTACCTGTCCTGATCAGACTTTTACTGCCACCAGGGTGTAGCTCAGGGGCAGGCGTGCGGGCTGCTCGCGCAGGCGATATTCACCGTCATCGCCCTTGACCATCTGCCCCGGCAGCGCCTCCCAGGGGATGCTCTGGTGCTCGACCAGGGCGGTCAGCTGCAGGCCGTGGGCCAGCAAGGCGCTGATAACCTCGCCCAGGCCGTGGTTCCACTCATGGGTTTCGGTGTGGGAAAGGCGCTGCTCGGTTTCGACGTAGGTCTGGTCGTTGTGCCACACCGTCGGTTCTTCGTGCTCGAAATACGGGTATTCGAGTTGCAGGCGGTCCTGGTGGTCTTCGTTGACCGCCATCAGCATCGGGTGCCCGTCGCGCAGGAACAACCGCCCGCCGGGCTTCAGCAGGGCTGCGACCGTACGCGCCCACGGCTCGATGCGAGGCAGCCAGCAGAGCGCGCCAATGCCGGTGTAGACCAGGTCGAACGTGTCAGCCGGCAGCACCTTGTCGGCGGCGTAGACATCGGACTCGACATACGCGATGGGTGCCGCACAGCGCTGGGCCAACGCACGCGCCTCGGCCAGCGAAGCCGCGGAATAGTCCAGGCCACAGACCTTGGCGCCAAGGCGCGCCAGCGAGAGGGTATCGGTGCCGATATGGCACTGCAGGTGGACGACGTTGAGCCCGTCGATATTGCCGAGCAATGGCAGGTCGAAGCGTACGGTTTCGGAAAGGCGCTCGGGATGCTGGACGAGCCGTTCGACTTCGTAGTCGTTGGAAGCAGCGTGCAGCGGGGCACGTTCATCCCAGCTGGCGCGGTTGAGTTGCAATGAGCGGTCCATGGTGTCTTCCTTGATTCGTGGGGGCTCATGCTAGCCCCCACCAATCTCCCTGCGACAGGACTGCATTGCTAAAAATTGTAAAGCTGGTGCGTTCACTGTGGGAGCGGGTTTACCCGCGAATGCGGTGTTGAATGTACCGACGCATTCGCGGGTGAACCCGCTCCCACAGGGGAATGTGTTTTGACGTTACAGGCAGGTCGCCGCCGCCGCCCGGCGCTGCAGGGCCACACCGTCGTTCTTCTGCGCGTAGTAATCCACCCGCGCCCCACCCGCCTGCGGGTACACATCCACGAATGCCTCCGCCTCACGGGTATACACCGTGAAGCCCCCCTGCTTGCGTGGTTCCAGATAACCACTGGCGTCGTCTCCGAACACCTTCTCTTCCTGCCAGCTGAACTGGATGCACTGGGCCACCAGTTCCGGCGCCTTGTGCGAGTCGAGCTGCGCGGTCGGCTTGCCGCCGCGGGCCGTTTCCATGGTCGCAGAAGCACAACCGACCAGCATCAGCGCCACGGCCATCGGCAGAATCGCACGCATGTTCCATCCTCAGGGTAAAAAAGAAGGCGACTCTAGCACTGGCAAGCATCGAGAGTGAATTGTCGCGCGCAGGAGGCTGTCGCAGATAAGGCATTCCGTCACAAGGAGATCGTCATGAAATTGCACTACCTGCTGTTCGCCGCCCTTACCTGCCTGCCTCTCGCTGCTACCGCAGCTCCCTCCAGCGAAGAAAGCATCACCGCGCCAGAAACCCACAACCGCGAACTCAAGGTCGGCGACAAGGCACCGGACCAATACAAACGGGATGACCAGGCAATCAAGGACTGGAAAGCCAAGGGCCTGCCCGCACCGGAAAAGGAAAGCCACTGGGTAAACATGGGGGGGCGCTACGTGCTGGTGCAGATCACCAACGGCGTGGTTCTGGCGATTCAGCCAACCCACTGATTCCAAACTCTGCCCGCCGCTCATCGCTGGCACGACAAATTTTTGCCTGCCAGCGAAACCAAATGGATCCTTTCCAGTCTCAGAAGGTGTGCCGTAAACCTTTGCGGATCAAGGACCTATATAGTGATGACCCGTCTTGCAAGCCTTTCGCTGATTGCCGTTGTCCTGCTGACCGCAGGGTGCCATAGCCATCGCTATCATGACGACGACGATGGCTGGCGTGACCGTGATCGTGACCATCGCCACCACCATCGGCATGACCGTGACGACGATGATGATGACTATCGTCGCTATCGTGGTGACCGCTACTACCGCTGAAGCGTCTTTTTCAACCCTGGCCAGCCGCCTGTTGCGCGGCACCTTAACCTGATGATTCCTTTGAGGTTCGTATCATGCGTCTGACTCTGCCTTCCCTTGCCCTCGGCCTGCTGCTGTGCCAGGGCGCTTTCGCCGGTGACGGTACCGCCGCCATTGGCGGTGGCCTGGGTGGTGTTCTGGGTAACGTTGTCGGTCAACAGATCGGCGGCAAGACGGGGGCGGCCATCGGCGCCGGCCTCGGCGGCGCAGCCGGCAGTGCGGTAGGTGCACGCAAGGGCAACCGTACCGAAGCCGCCATCGGCGGTGGCCTGGGTTCGGCCGGCGGTTCGCTGCTGGGCGGCGCGGTAGGCGGCAGGACCGGCTCCACCGTGGGTGCCGGCCTGGGTGGCGCAGCCGGTGGTGCCATCGGCAACCACCTGGGCGACAACAATGGCAAGCACCGTCACCGCCACCGTCACTGATCGGGTGACTCCGGGGCTGCTGTGCAGCCCCTTTTCTTGCAGCACATCAACACCTCCTTCAGCACAATCCGGCACACTGACTGCTACTGTCTATCGTGCCCCCGTGTGAAGGAACACCCCCTCCCCATGAACCAAGAGCTGCTCTGGGTCCTCGGCCTGCTGGCCATCGTCATCACCCTGTTCGTCATCAACCGCCCACGCATGGACGTGGTCGCGCTGCTGGTGATCCTCGCCCTGCCGCTATCGGGCATCCTCACCGTGGAGCAGGCGCTGGCCGGTTTCAGTGATCCCAATGTGGTATTGATCGCCGCCCTGTTCGTGATCGGTGAAGGCCTGGTGCGCACCGGCATTGCCTACCGTATCGGCGAATGGATGAGCGAGCGGGCCGGCAACAGCGAGGCGCGCCTGCTGGTGCTGCTGATGGTGGCCGTGGCGGGGCTGGGGTCAATGATGAGCTCCACCGGCGTGGTGGCCATTTTCATTCCGGTGGTGCTGAGCATCGCCGCACGCCTGCAGCTTTCGCCCGCCCGCCTGATGATGCCGCTGGCTTTCGCCGGCCTGATCAGCGGCATGCTCAGCCTGGTGGCTACACCGCCCAACGTGGTGGTGCACAGCGAGCTGGTGCGCCATGGCGAAGTGGGCTTCAGCTTCTTCAGTTTCACCCCGTTCGGCCTGGTGGTGCTGGTGCTGGGCATCGGCTACATGCTGTTGACCCGACACTGGCTGAATGGCGAAGTGCGCAAGGACGGCCGTGTGGAAAGCCGCCGCACCCTGTTGGACCTGGTGCTGGACTACAAGCTCAACGGCCGTGAACGGCGCCTGCGCATCCGTCCCCACTCGCCGCTGATCGGTCATACCCTGGGTGAGCTGGAGCTGCGCACCCGACATGGCGCCAACGTGATCGGCATCGAGCGCCAGCACAAGTTCACCACGAGGGTGATCGCCGCCGACTCCAGCACCGTGCTGCACCAGGGCGATGTACTGCTGCTCGACCTGTTCGCCAACCGCGACGACCTGCGCAGCCTGTGCCAGACCATGCAACTGGAGCCGCTGCACTTCAAGGCCGCCTACTTCATCGACCAGTCCCAGGAGCTGGGCATGGCCGAGGTCATGCTGCCACCAGGTTCGAAACTGCTCGGCAAGAGTATCCTCGACCTGGCCTTCCGCACTCGCTTCGACCTCAACGTGGTCGGCTTGCGCCGCGAGCAGGTGGCGATCGAAGAACAGCTGGTAGAGGAAAAGCTGCGCCTGGGCGACACCCTGCTGGTAGTTGGCCCGTGGAAAGCCGTGCGCCAGTTGCAAAGCAAGCCCAAGGACTTCCTGGTCCTGAGCCTGCCTGCGGAAATAGACTTGGTCGCGCCGGCCCGCACCCGCGCACCACAGGCGTTGCTGAGCCTGGCGGTGATGGTCGGGCTGATGGTCAGCGGCGCGGTACCCAATGTGATTGCCGCGCTGATCGGCTGCCTGCTGATGGGCGCAGGCCGCTGCATCGACATGAACAGCGCCTACCGGGCCATCCACTGGCAAAGCCTGGTGCTGATCGTCGGTATGCTGCCTTTTGCACAGGCACTGCAGAAGACCGGTGGCATCGACCTGGCAGTAGGCGGCCTGGTCAGCGTGCTGGGCGGTGCCGGCCCCAGCGCCATCCTTGCCTGCCTGTTCGCAGTCACGGCGGTGATCGGCCTGTTCATCTCCAACACGGCCACTGCAGTATTGATGGCACCCGTGGCCGTCAGCACCGCCACGCAGCTGGGCATGTCACCCTACCCGTTTGCCATGACCGTAGCGCTGGCCGCCTCGGCGGCGTTCATGACCCCGGTGTCGTCGCCGGTGAACACCCTGGTATTGGGCCCAGGGCAATACCGCTTCGCCGATTTCGTCAAAGTTGGCGTGCCGTTCACCGTACTGGTGATGCTGGTGACCGTGTTGATGGTGCCGTGGTTCTTCGGGCTGTGAGGTGACCCGTCTCGAATGAAGGCAATTTGGTATTATCTCGACCGATCGCGGCAGATTGACATCAAGTCCCCTGACGAAACACACTTATGCGCAGTCGCCCCAGGTGCTTCAAGCCGTTGTCCTGGATTTCGTTTCCGCTTTGCCGGTCGAGCCCATGGTTTTTCCAGCCCATTCGCGCTTGTTGCACTACGTCGTTCTACTTGGCCTGACCTTCGCCCTGACGCTGGGCGGCATCCTGGCCCGCCCGATCGAATCTCTGTCGCTGTTCTGGCCGGTCAATGCGGTACTGGCCGGCGTGCTGCTGCGCTACCCCCGGCAAGCCACGCCGACAGGCTTTACCCTGGTCTGGCTGGCCATGGTCGGCGCCGACTTGTTGTGTGGCAGCGCCTGGTTACCGGCCCTGTGGTTCAACCTGTGCAACCTGGGCGTGGTGGTCACCCTCTGGCTACTGCTCTCGCGTTTGCCGCGCTTGCACCGGCGCATGCGTACCCCCCACGGCGTGCTGAGCGTGTTCGGCGCCTGTGCCGCCGCGGCGATAGTGGCGGCCAGCATGGCGGCGGTAATGGCCACGCCGTGGTTCGAACAGTCCCTGCGCGCCACCTGGCTGGCCTGGTTCAGTGAACAATTTTCCACCAGCGTGCTGGTGCTGCCAGTGCTGCTGACGGCTCCCTCGGCACGCGCCCTGGTACGCGGTGGTGCCCAGGCCATCCGCCTGGCGCCGTTGTTGGTGCTGCTGGCCTCGCTGGCGTTCAGCATTGCCTTCGGTGGCCCCGGGGCCATTGCCTTCCCGATTGCCGCGCTGCTGTGGTGTGCCTGGACGTACTCGCCGTTCCTGGTCTCGCTGCTGACACTCACCGCCGGCAGCACGCTGATCGTGGCGGTGGCGCAAAACCTCATGCATTTCAGCGTTCCGCAAAGCGAGCCCGGGGTGACCACGCTGCTGTCGGCGCGCCTGGGCATCGCCATGCTGGTGCTCGGGCCGCTGGTGGTGGCCTGCGTCAGCCAGGCCAACCGCAGCCTCATGGCCCGCCTGGCGCATCAGGCCACCATCGACCACCTCACCGGCGTGCTCACCCGCAGTGCTTTCACCCGCCGCGCAAACACGCTGCTGGAAAGCCGCCAGCAACACGCCCAGGCGCTGCCGCTGACCCTGATGATGCTGGATATCGACCACTTCAAGTCGATCAATGATGCCCACGGCCATGCGGTCGGTGACCAGGTGCTGCGCCAGTTCGCCGGCACCCTGCAGGACCAGCTACACGATGGCGAACTGATCGCCCGCCTGGGCGGCGAGGAATTTGTCGTTGTACTCCCGGGCATGGCGCCAGACCGGGCCAGGTTCACTGCCGAACGCTTGCGTCGCGCCGTGCAGGACCTGCATGTGATGCAAGCCGAGCAGCACCTGCGGATTACTGTCAGCATCGGCCTGGCCGGCTGCGCCGCCGACATGCCGGCCCCCACCCTCGACGAACTGCTGGCGCGCGCCGACCAGGCGCTGTACCGGGCAAAGGCCCATGGCCGCAACCGTGTCGAGCAGGCAGAACTGCAACGCCAGGTGATGTGATCTAGGCGGCCAGCAAGTCCCACGTCAACTTGGCGATCAGCACGCACAACAGCACCAGGAACAGCCCGCGCACAAAGCCCGCGCCCTTGCGCACTGCCAGCCAGGTACCAGTCAGCGCACCGAGGATGTTGCACAGCGCCATGGGCAAGGCGATGGCGTACAGGACGTTGCCTGATGGCACGAAGAACACCAGTGCCGCCAGGTTTGTGGCGATGTTCACCACCTTTGCCGACGCCGAGGCGTGCAGGAAATCCAACGCAAAGAAGCGGATGAACAGGAAGATCAGGAAGCTGCCAGTGCCCGGGCCGAACAGGCCATCGTAAAAACCGATCGCGCCACCGATCAGTAGCGCCAGGCACTGCTCCTTGCGGCCGATACTTGCGGGTTTGTGCAGTGTGCCGAAGTCCTTCTTGCAAAATGTGTAGATGGCCATCAGCACGATCAGCACCAGCACCGCCGGGCGCATCACGCTGGGCGGCACCAGCGACACTGTGGCGGCACCAGCGAACGACATGATGAAGGCACTGAGCGCCGCCGGCACGATCAACCCCCAGTCCAGCGTCACCCTGCGGATGAATGAACGCGCAGCGAAGGCCGTGCCACACACCGACGCCAGCTTGTTGCTACCGAGCAATGCCGCAGGTTGCGCGGTGGGCAGTACGTTGAACAAGGCGGGGATCTGGATCAAACCACCGCCACCCACGGCGGCGTCGATCAACCCAGCGGCGAAAGCGAACACGGAAAGCACAGCGATATCCATCATGACGCGGTTCCAGGCAGTGAAGACGCCTGCAAGGCTAATCAAAGCGCCGCGCTTGTGTTGAAATGCCGTATTGCGAAAACTGCAATAAGGAGTAGGCAATGGCTTTGGACATGTTGCGGGAAATTCAGGCGTTCGTCAGCGTGGCGCACAAGCGCAGCTTTGTCGCCGCCGCCCGCGCCCTGGGGCGCTCCCCCAGCGCGGTAACCCGCGCGGTACAAACCCTGGAAGACAACGCCGGGAACAAACTGCTCAACCGCAACGCCAATGCCGTGACCCTGACCGAAGCCGGCGAGCGCCTGCTGCCACACGCTGAACGCTTGCTGGATGTGCAACGTGATGCCGCCGACGAACTGGCCGCGCTCAGTGGCAGCGCACAAGGCTGGATCCGCTTCGCCGTGCCGCAGGTACTGGGTGAACATGTTCTGCCGCAGGTACTTGCCGAGTTTTCCCGCTGCCACCCCCAGGTAACCCTGGATGTGCAGTACAGCGACGGGGCCTTGGACCCGTTGCAAGGCAAATTCGATTTCGTGGTGCGCGGTGCATTCCCACAGTCGAGCGAACTGATCGGCTACCCGCTGTGGGATTACCGGCGCCACCTGTATGCGAGCCCTGAATACCTGGCCCTGGCCGGCACACCACAACACCCGCAGGACCTCGAAGGCCACGCGCTGATCCTGCACACTGCCCCGCGCATCCTCAAGGCCTGGCACTTCTGCCGCGACGGCCAGATTACCAGCCTCCGCCCCAGGCCCAGGCTGCGCCTGGACTCTGGCAACGCGGTGTATCACAGTACCCTGGCCGGTGCCGGCATCGCCCGCCTGGCCGCCTGGGTCGGCGAAGCACAAGTCAAGGCCGGGCGACTGGTGCGGGTATGCCCGCAGTACCGCCTGACCTCAAGCAACGGCCAGAACCCGCAAATGCATGCTGTGTACCCAGCCGGCGAACTGCCGGCACGGGTACGCGACCTGCTGGCGGCCCTGCGCCGCGCCGGCCTGGCCTGCTGAAACACCCTCTGAAATCACTGTTCAAATTCTGCTCAATTTAACAGAGCCCGCCACAGGCTTGGCTTGCAGCACTTTATCCACAGACCTACCCACGTTTTTTGTGGACAGTTTTCCTAGTGCAAAGAACGACTTATCGTACAAACGGGTAGGGTGAATCGGCCAACAAGAAAGAGGAAAGGGCCCGCCCGGAGGACAGGCAGGCCGCGAGGGATGGGGGTGGTGAACGTCAGCTTGGCGGAATGGTGCCAAGAATACCGATCAGAATGGTCAGCAGCAAAAAACCACCCAGGAATAGCGCGAGCTTGCCCATTGGAACCTCTACAAGTGTGATACGGGAATGGGCTTATTGTCGGGCCAGCGCTGATACCGTTACAGATTCAGGTTTGTGGAAAAAAAGCGGATCAGATGTAATGACTGGCGCGCTGCGATCCCCACCAACCCGGCCACGGCACCGCCCAGTGCCATGGACTGGCAGGGCGTTGCTGCAATTTTTTTTTACGGTCATCCACGCTACGCTGTGCCAAAGGCAATCGCTCGAACCTCCCAAGGAGTGCTATCTCGTCGTGACCGCTTTAACCACCAACGCAGCGCTGTTGCTGATCGACCTTCAGGTTGGCATCCATCACCCGCGCCTGGGCCGGCGCAACAACCCCGAGGCAGAACTGCGCATGGGCGAACTGCTGGCGGCATGGCGTCAGTCAGGACGCCCGGTGGTCCATGTGCGCCACCTCTCCCGGTCGGTGGACTCAGTGTTCTGGCCGGGCCAGTCCGGCTGCGAATTCCAGCCCGCATTTACCCCGCTGGCCAACGAGACAGTGTTCGACAAACATGTACCCGATGCCTTCGCCAACTCCGGCCTGGAGCGATGGCTGCACGCGCGCAGCATCAAAGCACTGGTCATCGCCGGGGTGATTACCAACAACTCCGTGGAAGCCAGCGCACGCTCGGCGGGCAATCTCGGTTTCGATGTGGTGGTGGTTGAAGATGCCTGCTTTACCTTTGACCAGCACGACCTGCAAGGACGGCTTTGGCCCGCGGAGGATGTACATGCGTTGTCGTTGAGCAACCTGGCTATGGATTACGCGCGCATCCTGTGCACGGAGCAGGTGCTGACCGATGGGGCACTTCAGGTCAGCCGCTGAAGCTTTTGCTCTGGCAACCAGCCAAGCTCGTCATCGCCATGGCGCCGACACCAGACCCAGCCATTGAGCTGGCGCACCATCTGCACCAACTGCCCCGGGTCGACATCCAGCTCATGCGCCGAATAGTGGTCCAGCGCCCTGCCCTGGCAGACGCTGAGCCGCTCGATCAATTGGGCTGGAACCCAGCCGGGTTCCTGGCCGGTGCAGGTACAGAGGTACCAGTCCTGCCACCCTGCCTCGCCCTCGTAACGCGGGCCAATGTCCAGCAAGGTACCCTTGGCGAAGCGGATGGGCCGCGGGTATTCACTGCGGTGAGATTCAATCACGACGTAATGCATGGGCCTCTCCATGGCCGGGAAAGCTGGCGATCGTAGCAGAAGCAGCAAAACTCTCTGCCGTACGGCATTTGTATCTTCATGTATGTAAAGTGAGATGTGATACACAAGAACGTTTCATGCAGGTGCAACGGACACATCTGCGATACAGCCGTCACCTTTACTGGTACCCATCGATCTGCCCCGATGGTTTCGCCAAGGAGATGCCCGATGCCTGTCCGCCACTCGACCACCGCCCTGCCACACCGCTTCAGCCGTACGCTGCTCGCCTGTGCCCTGCTGCCGCTTGGCCTGATGGCGGCAAACATGGCCACGGCTGCACCACAGCAGCCCCAGCCAGCCGCCACAACGGCGGATGCTTTTGGCCCGCTGAAACACGTCAACGCTGGCGTGCTCGATGTGGCCTACGTAGAGCAAGGCCCGGCCGACGGCCCGGTGGTGATCCTGCTGCATGGCTGGCCGTATGACATTCACAGCTTCGAACAAGTTGCACCCGCCCTGGCGGCAAAAGGCTACCGGGTGCTGGTGCCTTATGTACGTGGTTACGGGCAGACCCGCTTCCTGTCTGCGGCAACCCCACGCAATGCCCAGCCCTCGGCGTTGGCCAGCGACGTGATCGCCTTCATGGACGCGCTGCATGTCCAGCGTGCCGTGCTTGCCGGCTTCGACTGGGGCGCACGCACCGCCGACATTGTCTCGGCGCTATGGCCAGAGCGGGTAAAGGCGCTGGTATCTGTCAGCGGCTACCTGATCAGCAGCCAGGAAGCCGCCAAGGCCCCCCTGCCCCCTGGTGCCGAGTTGCAGTGGTGGTACCAGTACTACTTCGCCACCGCGCGCGGCCAGGCCGGTTATGAAAAGAACCGCCATGCCTTCGCCAAACTGATCTGGCAAACCGCCTCGCCCAAGTGGTCCTTCGACGACGCCACCTTCGAGCGCAGCGCCAAGGCCCTGGACAATCCCGACCAGGTGGCGATCACCGTGCACAACTACCGTTGGCGGCTGGGGCTGGCCCAGGGCGAAACGCGCTACGACCCGCTCGAAGCCAAATTGGCCAACTTCCCCAGTATCGGAGTACCAACCATCACCCTGGAAGGCGACGCCAACGGCGCCCCGCATCCGCCGGCCGAAGCCTATGCGCAGCGCTTTACCGGCAAGTACGAGTACCGGCTGATCAGCGGCGGTATCGGCCACAACCTGCCACAGGAAGCGCCGCAGGCGTTCACCCAGGCGGTGGTGGATGCGGACCACCTGTAGCTTGCCGGCGGCAATTGCTACATAAGGTTTCGAAAAGAACGGCAGGCCCTGGGTTGAGCCGCGTCGAGGGCCTGCATAGGCGAAAACCGATTGCGGCCAGGTACCACGTGGTGTTGAGGCGGATTTGAAATACACGATTTGAAATGCGACCTGTAGGATCTTTTTACCTCGCAATGTAGGAAGAATCGAAGCAGTGAGCTTTGCCTGTATGAAACATCAGTTTCTCCAGCAAATTCGAGCTGCTACGGTCCAGTTTTCCTACAACGGCACGGAAGCCTACAGCATGAGAAAAGCATGGATCCGTTCAATACCTCGGCCCTGAAGCTGCAGAAGAATTTGCTTAACATGCGCATTGAGCGCGATCGCCTGAGAAGGGAGGGCAAGGACACGGAAGCGGACGAACTCGCAGCACCGATCGAGCGGATAGAGGCAGCTATTCGTCAATTACCGGATGACATGAAGCCAGTGACCCTGCAATAAAACCTGCGGGAGCGGGCATGCCCGCGAAGAATGCAAAGCGGTGTATGGCTCCGGCCGCGCTGGTGTTCGCGGCTGGATGCCGCTCCCACAGGTACAGTGCAGAGTTCAAGCTTTACGCAATCTCTGCAGAATATTACCCACCTGCGCGCTGTGCCACGGATCTTGAACATCAACGTCCGCGGTTTTGTAGGTGACGGGATCTACCTCTTCTACTAGGATGACCACGCCTGCATCAAACGCCTGCAGGCCACTGATGTGGAGCATTTCGAAATCTCGTAGAACACCGGGCACAAGGATCGGCTCATCCGCCTGGACGTAACCTGTATCCAGTTCTGGATGCTGCTGGCGTGGAACGCCTATCTAGTCTGATTTGCCCCACATTTCGTAGCCACATTACATCTATCGGGATCACCCGTGTCACGTATCAAAAAGCTTGGTGTTTTTATCATTCTGCTCGTGGGTTCCGGCTATGCAGCTGTCGAATGGAAGAGGCACGCAGACTTTGAAAAGACTGGGGAGGACCTGGTCCGCCAGCTGGGCTCACAAATCGTCACCAATCTTGGGCAGATGAATGCCACTTGCAGGTCCGTGGCCAGAATCGACTCGGTCGCCCTTGATACTGACGGACTGCTTGGCATGAAGGGATCCGCCGTTCTTTACATTACCGGGAGGAACGACAGCGTTATTTCCATTAACTACCGTATGGAAACGGTGGGAGACAAGGTTTGGGTCCAGCCTACGGATCAGATTTCCGCGCAGTTGTCAGTAATGCAATTTGGCTTGAGAGGCTGCGGCTAGCGCTCAGTAGCAAGCGAGGAGCCCGCCTTGGCGGGCTTTTTCGTGCCTGTAAGAATGGGATGAAGCCAGGTAAGTTGGAGCCTTGGCGAAACCGACCAAGCAGGAAGTATCGGAAGCGCCGAAACAAACCATTCCCATCGATGGTTTCCTATGCCCCAAAAACGCAAAAAGCCCTGAATAATCAGGGCTTTGAATGTGGCGGAAGCGTAGAGATTCGAACTCTAGGATAGTTGCCCATCGACGGTTTTCAAGACCGTTGCCTTAAACCACTCGGCCACGCTTCCAGCTCGTTTTGCGGCCGCCATAATACCGTAATGAAACAAGCTGTCAAACTCTCTGTGTCGCGGGTTGCGGGAGCTCTGATAGACTCCTAGCATCTGAACGTTTGAAACCACAGGTTTACCAAGGAGTGTCGCCATGCGCGAACAGGATTACGCCGTACACCACGGCCAGCAGGTCGAGCAGCAGGAGATCAGCAAGGTCCTGCGCAACACGTACAGCCTGCTGGCGCTCACTCTCGCCTTCAGCGGTGTCATGGCCTTCGTGGCCCAGCAGATGCGCGTCGGCTACCCGAACGTGTTCGTGGTATTGATCGGCTTCTACGGGCTGTTCTTCCTTACCAACAAACTGCGTGATTCGGTCTGGGGCCTGGTATCCACCTTCGCTCTCACCGGCTTCATGGGCTTTATCCTCGGCCCTATCCTGAACCGCTACCTGGGCATGGCCGGTGGCGCCGAGGTGGTCAGCTCGGCATTTGCCATGACTGCCCTGGTGTTCGGCGGCCTGTCGGCTTATGTGCTGATTACCCGCAAGGACATGAGCTTCCTCAGCGGCTTCATCACTGCGGGCTTCTTTGTCCTGCTGGGTGCTGTCGTGGCCAGCTTCTTCTTCCAGATCAGCGGCCTGCAACTGGCGATCAGCGCTGGCTTCGTACTGTTCTCGTCGGTCTGCATCCTGTTCCAGACCAGCGCGATCATTCATGGCGGCGAGCGTAACTACATCATGGCGACCATCAGCCTGTATGTGTCGATCTACAACCTGTTTGTCAGCCTGCTGCAGCTGTTTGGCATCATGGGTCGTGATGACTGATTGATTGCTGCGTGAGAAAGCCCGCTTCGGCGGGCTTTTTTGTGGGAGCGGGCAAGCCCGCGAACACCGGCGAAGCCGGTGCCATGCACCGCGTCGCATTCTTCGCGGGCATGCCCGCTCCCACAGATGGTTTATTGGCAGATAGCACCCAATAACTGACCATAAGGTCAAATAATAAGGCGAATGGTCGTCGATCATGCCGCCATCGTGCTTTTCTCTACCCCAATCCGCCATCACCCCGTAGAATGCGCTCCTTTTTTAGTCCGGGGCAGCTTTTCGCAATGAGCTCACACGAACACAGCCCAGGCGCGGCGGCGCCTGCCAATGAACTGGTGCTGGGCCTGGAGGACAAGCCAAGGCTGTTGATCGGCCTGCTGGCTGCCCTGCAGCACCTGCTGGCGATCATCGTCCCGATCGTCACCCCTGGCCTGCTGATTTGCCAGGCGCTGGGTGTTTCCGCACGTGATACCAATCTGATCGTCTCCATGTCGCTGGTCATTTCGGGTATCGCCACCTTCGTCCAGTGCAAACGCTTCGGGCCGTTCGGTGCCGGGCTGCTGATCGTCCAGGGCACCAGCTTCAACTTCGTCGGCCCGCTGATTGCCGGCGGAGCGCTGATGGTCAAGCAAGGTACGCCGGTGGAAGGCGTCATGGCAGCCATATTTGGCGTGGTAATCGCCGGCTCGTTCGTCGAGATGGGCGTGTCGCGCATCCTGCCCTTCGTCAAACGCCTGATCACCCCGCTGGTAACCGGCATCGTGGTGTTGATGATCGGCCTGACTCTGATCAAGGTCGGCCTGATCAGTATGGGGGGTGGCTTCGGCGCCATGGCCAATGGCACCTTCGCCAATGGCGAGAACCTGCTGCTGTCGGGCGTGGTGCTGGCGATCATCGTCATCCTAAACCGCATCCCGGTGGTGTGGATGCGCAGCTGCGCCATCGTTATCGCCCTGGCGGTCGGCTATGCGCTGGCCGGCTACCTGGGCCGTCTGGATTTCACCGGCATGCACGAAGCCGCGCTGTTCCAGGTGCCGACGCCGCTGCACTTCGGCCTGGGCTTCTCCTGGGCATTGTTTATCCCGATGCTCGTGATCTATCTGGTAACTTCGCTTGAAGCCATCGGCGATGTCACCGCTACCAGCAAGGTGTCGCGCCAGCCGGTCGAAGGGCCGGTGTGGATGCAGCGGATCAAGGGCGGTGTGCTGGTCAACGGAGCCAACTCGCTGCTGGCCGGTTTGTTCAATACCTTCCCGAGCTCGATCTTTGCCCAGAATAACGGCGTGATTCAGCTGACAGGCATCGCCAGCCGCCATATCGGTATGTGGATTGCCGTGATGCTGGTGCTGCTGGGGCTGTTCCCGAGCGTTGCCGGGGTGATCCAGGCGGTGCCAGAACCGGTACTGGGCGGTGCGGCCATGGTCATGTTCGGTGCGGTTGCGGCTTCGGGGATCAATATCCTGGCCAGCACTCGCCTGGACCGTCGTGCCCTGCTGATCATCGCTGTATCCCTGGCCCTCGGCCTGGGTGTGGCACAGGTGCCGGAGTTCCTGGCGCACATGCCGGCGGCGATTCGCAATGTGCTGGAGTCGGGCGTGGCTACCGGGGGTATCTGTGCCCTGGTGTTGAACTGGTTCTTGCCGGAGAGCAAAGAACAGGCTTGAGCCTAGCGTCCTTCTGTTAGGGCCATGGGGCTGCTTTGCAGCCCGCGCGACGCAAGGCCGCTCCTACACGGGGTCGCGCAGATCTGGATATTGGTTCAGGACAGAAAGCCCGCCCCGCCATGCACAAGCGGGCGCGGGCTTTTTTGCTTTATCATGGCACCATTCCTTTTGCATGAGTTATCCATGAAATTCGCTATCGCGGTGTTCTCCCCGGCCCATGCGCCCTCCTCGCGCCGCGCCCTGCGCTACGCCGAGGCGGTGTTGGCCTGCGGGCATGAGATTGCCCGGCTGTTCTTCTACCAGGACGGGGTACACAGTGCCTCTGCCAACGTGGTCACCCCCCAGGATGAGCTGGACGTCGCCGGCCAATGGCACGCCTTCATTGCAGCCAACCAGCTGGACGCAGTGGTGTGCATCGCCGCCGCCCTGCGCCGTGGCGTGCTCGACGAGGCCGAGGCCAACCGCTACCAGCGCCAGGCCGTGAACCTGCCCAAGCCTTGGGAACTGTCGGGGCTTGGCCAACTGCACGAGGCGGCGCAACTTGCCGATCGCCTTGTCTGCTTCGGAGGCGACTGAAATGGCCAAATCCTTGTTGATCATCAGCCGCCAGGCGCCGTGGAACGGCCCATCGGCCCGTGAGGCACTGGACATCGCCCTGGCTGGCGGCGCGTTCGATCTGCCGCTGGGCATGCTGTTCCTCGATGACGGCGTATTCCAGCTCGCTGCGGACCAGCAGCCCACCGCCGTGCAACAGAAGAACCTGGCCGCCAACTTGCAGGCGCTGCCAATGTTCGGTGTCGAGGAACTGTTCGCGTGCAGTCACAGCCTCACTCGCCGCGGCCTGGCAACCGACAACCTGACGCTGCCGGTGCAAGTGCTGGACGACGCGGCACTGACCGCGCTGATCTCCCGTTTCGACCAGGTGGTAACGCTCTGATGACGACCCTGCATGTTATTGCCCACTCCCCATTTGGCGACGAGCGCCTGGTCAGCTGCCTGCGCCTGCTCGGCACCGACGACGCCCTGCTGCTGTGTGGCGATGCGGTATATGCCTTGCGTAGCGGCAGCGAACCGCACCGCCAGCTGCAAGCCGCCGGCCTGGCCCAGCGCCTGTTCGCCCTTGAAGAGGACGTGCAGGCCCGCGCGGTCGGCAACGAGCTGGCCAAGGCCGTGGATTACGCCGGGTTCGTCGAACTGTCGCTGCATTACGACAAGGTCAACAGCTGGCTATGAATACTCTCAACGTTGGCGATCAGGCGATCGCCCTGGACAAGGACGGCTTCCTGGTCGACCTGCAAGACTGGTCCCATGCCGCCGCCGAGGCCCTGGCCGCACGCGAGGGCATCCCGCTGACGGCAGACCACTGGGAAATCCTCGAACTGCTGCGCCAGTTCTACCAGGAATACCAGCTGTCCCCGGCCACGCGCCCACTGATCAAGTACACGGCCCTCAAACTGGGCCCGGACAAGGGCAACAGCCCGCACCTCAACCGCCTGTTCAACGGCACTCCCGCCAAACTGGCCGCCAAGCTGGCGGGCCTGCCCAAGCCGACCAATTGCATATGACAGCACCTCGCCCGCTTACCCTTGAAACACCAGCCGAACATCCGTTCGCCGAATTCGTGCGTATTCTTGGCAAAGGAAAGCGCGGCGCGCGCGGCCTGACCCGTGACGAAGCCCGCGTGGCCATGACGCTGCTGCTGGAAGACAAGGTCGAAGACACCCAGCTCGGTGCGTTCCTCATGTTGCTGCGGCACAAGGAAGAAAGCGCCGAAGAACTGGCCGGCTTCACCGAAGCCCTGCGCGCGCAACTGCAGGCACCGCGTATCGCCGTGGACTTGGACTGGCCCACTTACGCCGGCAAGAAACGCCATCTGCCCTGGTATCTGCTGGCTGCCAAATGCCTGGCCAACAATGGCGTGCGCATCCTGATGCACGGTGGCGGTGCGCACACCGCCGGGCGCCTGTACACCGAGCAGTTGCTGTCCTTGCTGGACATCCCGCTGTGCCGTGACTGGGCTGCCGTCAGCCAGGCCCTGGACCAGCAGCGCCTGGCCTTTTTCCCGCTGCAGGACTGGGCGCCGCAGTTGCAGCGCATGATCGACCTGCGCAACACCCTGGGCCTGCGGTCGCCCATCCATTCGCTGGCCCGGGTCCTCAACCCGCTGGCTGCGCGTTGCGGCCTGCAGAGCATCTTCCACCCCGGTTACCAGGCGGTGCACCGCGAGGCCAGCCGCCTGCTAGGCGATCATGCCGTGGTGATCAAGGGTGATGGCGGCGAGATCGAAGTCAACCCCGATGTCATCAGCCACCTGTACGGCACCACTGCCGGCGAAGCCTGGGACGAGGAATGGCCAGCGCTTAGCGAACGCCGCCACGTGAAGCCGCCAAGCCTGCAGCCCGAGCAATTGCTGGTGGTCTGGCGCGGCGAGGCCGAGGACAGCTACGGTGAAATGGCCGTGGTCGCGACCATGGCCTTCGCCTTGCGCGGCCTTGGCCAGGACCGTGAGCAGGCTTTTGCCACCGCACGTGGTTACTGGAGCGCACGGAACCAATCGAATAACTAGATAACAAGGGGGCATTCTTTGCGCTAGTTATTCGAACGATTTCCCCTAGACTAGGCTCCAACGACAAACAACTTTGTTCCGAGGAACTCACCATGGGCCTTTTGATCGACGGCCGCTGGCATGATCAGTGGTATGAAAACGGCAAGGACGGCACGTTCAAACGCGAAAACGCCCAACGCCGCAATCAGCTACCCGCTCCCGAAGCTGGCCGCTACCACCTGTACGTCTCGCTGGCCTGCCCATGGGCACATCGCACCCTGATCTTCCGTGCCCTCAAGGGCCTGGAGCCTCTGATCGACGTGTCAGTGGTCAGCTGGCTGATGCAGGACCATGGCTGGACTTTCGACCGCCAGCAAGGCTCCAGCGGTGACCACCTCGACGCGCTGCAGTACCTGCACCAGCGCTACACCCAGGATGACCCGCACTACACCGGCCGCGTAACTGTACCGGTACTGTGGGACAAGAAAGAGAAACGCATCGTCAACAACGAGTCGTCGGAGATCATCCGCATCTTCAACAGCGCGTTCAACGAGCTGACCGACAATACGCTCGACCTGTACCCACAGCCGCTGCGCCCGGCCATCGAGGCGCTGAACGAGCGCATCTACCCTGCGGTGAACAACGGCGTGTATCGCGCAGGTTTTGCCACTACGCAGGAAGCCTACGAGGCTGCATTTGACGAAGTGTTCAACGAACTGGACCACCTGGAAGACTTGCTCGGACGCAATCGCTACCTGGCCGGGGAATACCTGACCGAGGCCGATGTGCGCCTGTTCACTACCTTGGTGCGCTTCGATGCGGTGTACCACGGGCACTTCAAGTGCAACCTGCGGCGCCTGAGCGATTACCACAACCTGTCGAACTGGCTGCGCGAGCTATATCAGTGGCCGGGGGTGGCGGGTACAGTGGACATGGAGCATATCCAGAAGCACTACTACATGAGCCACAAGACCATCAACCCGAACGGGATCGTGCCCAAGGGGCCACTGCAGGACTTCAACCTTGCGCATGATCGGGAGCGGTTGGCAGGCAAGGGGATCTGGCAGGCTTGAGATTGTCGGGGCCGCAAAGCGGCCCCCACAATTTCAGCTGTTCTGCGAGCCTTCGAACCACGCCAGCTTGTCACGCAACTGCACCACTTCCCCGACAATCACCAGGGTCGGCGCGTGCACTTCATGCTGGGCCACCAGGTCCGGCAAGTCCGCCAGTGTGCCAGTGAACACCCGTTGATTTCGCGTAGTCCCCTGCTGCACCAGTGCTGCCGGGGTACTGGCCGCGCGGCCATGGCGAATCAGCTCGGCGCAGATGGTCGGCAAGCCTACCAAGCCCATGTAGAACACCAGAGTCTGCGCCGGCGCCACCAGGTCATGCCAAGGCAGGTTGCTGGTGCCGTCCTTCAGGTGCCCGGTCACGAAACGCACCGACTGGGCATGGTCGCGGTGAGTCAGCGGAATCCCACCATAGGCGGAACACCCACTGGCCGCAGTAATGCCCGGCACCACCTGGAATGGGATGCCATGCTCGGCCAGTTCTTCGATCTCTTCGCCGCCCCGGCCGAAGATGAACGGGTCGCCGCCCTTCAGACGCAGCACACGCTTGCCCTGCTGGGCCAGATCGACCAGCAGTCGGTTGATCTGGTCCTGAGGCACGGCATGATCGGCGCGACGCTTGCCCACGTAGATACGCTCGGCATCGCGGCGGCACATCTCGATGATCGCCGGTGCTACCAGGCGATCGTACAGCACCACGTCGGCCTGCTGCATCAGACGCAAGGCACGGAAGGTCAGCAAGTCCGGATCGCCCGGGCCCGCCCCCACCAGGTACACTTCACCGCCTTGCTGCACCGGCGCACCGTCGACCATCGCCTGCAACAGGCGCTCGGCCTCGGCGCCCTGCCCGGCCAGCTGACGCTCGGCAATCGGCCCCTGGAACACGGTTTCCCAGAAGCCTCGGCGTTGGTTGACGTCCGGGTACAAGGCCTTGACCTTGTCGCGGAAGCGCGCGGCCAGGCCGGCCAGCTCGCCATAGGCGGACGGGATCCAGGCTTCCAGCTTGGCGCGAATCAAACGCGCCAGCACCGGGGCATCGCCGCCACTGGACACCGCAACCACCAACGGCGAACGATCGACGATCGCCGGGAAGATCACCGTGCACAGGGCCGGCGCATCCACCACGTTGACGGGCAGGCTCAGGGCCTGCGCATCCGCCGACACCTGGGCATTGAGCCCAGGGTCGTCGGTGGCCGCGATCACCAGCCGGCAACCGACCAGATCGGCTGCCAGATAGCCGCGCACCAGCACCTCGCCGCCACCTTCCCGGGCCAACGCGGCCAACTGGCCGTCGACGTCCGGTGCAACCACGCGCAGCGCGGCGCCGGCATCGGCCAGCAGGCGCGCCTTGCGCAAGGCGATCTCACCGCCGCCGACGACCAGCACGCGGCCGCCCTGCAGCTTGTGGAACAGCGGCAGGTAATCCATTTAGCGGATAACCTCGACGCCACCCATGTAAGGCTTCAGCACTTCCGGCACACGGATCGAACCGTCGGCCTGCTGGTAGTTTTCCAGCACGGCAACCAGGGTACGGCCTACGGCAAGGCCGGAGCCATTGAGGGTGTGCACCAACTCTGGCTTGCCGGTTTCCGGATTGCGCCAGCGGGCCTGCATGCGGCGCGCCTGGAAGTCGCCGCAGTTGGAGCACGAGCTGATTTCGCGGTACTTGTCCTGGCTTGGTACCCACACTTCCAGGTCGTAGGTCTTCACAGCACCAAAGCCCATGTCGCCGGTGCACAGGGCCAGCACGCGATATGGCAGTTCCAGCAGCTGCAGCACGCGCTCGGCGTTGGCAGTCAGGCCTTCCAGGGCTTCCATCGACTTGGACGGCTCGACCACCTGCACCATCTCGACCTTGTCGAACTGGTGCTGGCGGATCATGCCGCGGGTGTCACGACCGGAAGCACCGGCTTCGCTGCGGAAGCAGGGGGTGTGGGCAACCAGCTTCAGTGGCAGCTGCTTGGCGTCGAGGATTTCACCGGCCACCAGGTTGGTCAGCGAAACTTCGGCGGTCGGGATCAGGTAGAAGTCGGCCTCGCCTTCACGGCTGATCTTGAACAGGTCTTCCTCGAACTTCGGCAGTTGGCCGGTGCCCTGCAAGGCCGGGGCCTGGACCAGGTACGGGGTGTAGTGCTCCTCGTAACCGTGCTCGCCGGTGTGCAGGTTGATCATGAACTGCGCCAGGGCACGGTGCAGGCGGGCAACCGGGCCACGCAGCACGGCAAAGCGCGCGCCAGAAAGCTTGGCGGCGGCTTCGAAGTCCAGGCCGCCACTGACTTCGCCGAGGGCGACGTGGTCCTTGATTTCGAAGTCGAAAGCCTTTGGCGTGCCCCAACGGCGCACTTCGACGTTGTCGTCTTCGCTGGCACCGACCGGCACGCTGGCGTCCGGCAGGTTGGGAATGGTCAGCAGGATACCGTCCAGTTCAGCCTGGATGCCGTCCAGTTCAGTCTTGCCGGCAGCCAGTTCGTTGGCCATGCGCTCGACGTCGGCCATCAGCGGCGCAATGTCTTCGCCCTTGGCCTTGGCCTGGCCGATGGACTTGGAACGGGCGTTACGCTCGGCCTGCAGCTGCTCGGTGCGGGTCTGCACCGCCTTGCGGCGCTCTTCCAGTGATTCGATGCGCGCGACATCCAGGCTGAAGCCACGGGAGGCCAGGCGATCCGCCACTTCCTGAAGTTGGCCGCGTAACAGTTTGGAATCGAGCATATCGTTCTCTCGTTATGTGTAGGTGTTGGTTCAGAATCGGGTCAGGGACAGGCCGACCCAGGTCGCGAGCAGCCCGCCCACCACGCTGATACCGGTATAGCCCAGAGCCAGCGGCACTTGCCCGCTCTCCAGCAGGCGTACGGTATCCAGCGAAAAGGAGGAAAAAGTCGTCAGGCCACCGAGGAAGCCGACGATCAGCCCGGCGCGCAGCTCGACCGGCACGATCGGCTTGTGCAGGAACAGGCCATAGAGCAGGCCGATCAGCAGGCAGCCAACCAGGTTGACCGCCAGCGTACCGAGATAGAAGTGTCGTGACCAGTGGGCAGCCACCCAGTTGGTGGTAGCAAAGCGCAACAAAGTACCGGCAATACCACCAGCACTGACAGCGGCAATCAGTGCAATCACGGTTTTCTCCGCTGACGGGGGCTGTTGCGGTCAAGGTCGGCGAGGTGGCGCAGCTTCTCGCCAATCTTCAGTTCCAGGCCACGGGGCACCGGCTGATAGTACTGGCGCGGCTCGAGCTCCTCGGGGAAGTAGTCTTCGCCGGCGGCATAGGCGTCGGGTTCATCGTGGGCATAGCGGTACTCGTCGCCATAGCCCAGTTGCTTCATCAATTTGGTCGGGGCGTTGCGCAGGTGCAGCGGCACTTCCAGCGAGCCATGCTCGGCGGCCTCGCGCAGGGCGGTCTTGAAGCCCATGTACACCGCGTTGCTTTTCGGCGCACAAGCAAGGTAGGTGATGGCCTGGGCCACCGCCAGTTCACCCTCGGGGCTGCCCAGGCGCTCTTGTACATCCCACGCCGCCAGGCACAGGCTGAGTGCGCGCGGGTCGGCATTGCCGATGTCTTCGCTGGCCATGCGCACCACGCGGCGGGCAATGTACAGCGGGTCGCAACCGCCATCGAGCATGCGCGCGAACCAGTAAAGGGCTCCATCGGGGTTGGAGCCGCGCACCGACTTGTGCAACGCGGAAATCTGGTCGTAGAACGCCTCGCCACCCTTGTCGAAGCGGCGGCGGCTGTCGCCGAGCAGGCTCTGCAGCATCTCGACGTCGATCTCGCTGCCGTCTTCAGCCAGGTCCGAGGCGTTTTCCAGGAAGTTGAGCATGCGCCGGCCATCGCCGTCGGCGGCGGCCATCAGCATCTTGAAGGCGTCGTCGCCAACCCGCAGGTTGCGCTTGCCCAGGCCGCGTTCTTCTGTCAGAGCGCGGTTGACCAGCTTGCGCAGCGCTGCCTCATCCAGGCTCTTGAGCACATAAACCCGCGCCCGCGACAGCAATGCGTTGTTCAGCTCGAACGACGGGTTTTCGGTAGTGGCGCCAATGAACAGCAGCGTGCCGTCTTCCACATAGGGCAGGAAGGCATCCTGCTGCGACTTGTTGAAACGGTGCACTTCGTCGACGAACAGGATGGTGCGGCGGCCGTACTGACCAGCCTGCTGCTTGGCCACCTCGACCGCCTGGCGGATCTCCTTCACCCCGGCCAGTACTGCCGATACCGTTTCGAAGTGCGCATCGCAGAACTGCGCCAGCAGCCGCGCGAGGGTGGTCTTGCCCACCCCCGGCGGCCCCCAGAAGATCATCGAGTGCAGCGCACCCTGCTCCAGCGCCTCGCGCAGCGGTTTGCCGCGCGCCAGCAGGTGCTCCTGGCCGACATACTCGTCCAGGTTGGACGGGCGCAGGCGAGCGGCCAGGGGCTGGGCGACGGGTTCGCTTCGAAACAGGTCCATGGCGAGCTCTGGTTACTCCTTGATGACGTCCGCGCCTTTGGGGATGTCGAACTTGAACTTGCTGTCCGGCACCGCCTGGTTGGCTTTCACGCCATTGAACAGGATGTTGGTGCGCTGGCCGACGCTGTCGATCAGCTGCATGTCGTTGATCAGGCCCTTGCGGAACGACACGCGCAGCGAGTCGAACAGGGTGTCCTTGGTCTTCGGCTTGAGGGTGAAGTCCATCACTTCGCCCTGCTCCTTCGAGCTGATGTCGAAGCTCTGGCTGATCTTCGACACGTCACCGGACAGCAGCAGCGCCGGGGTCTGGTTCAGGCGCTGGTCGAGCTTCTTGATGGTGGCCTGTTCCAGGTCCGGATCCCACAGGGTGACGTTCTTGCCGTCGGATACCACCACCTGCTCCTGCGGCGCATCGGTGTGCCAATAGAACAGGCCTGGGCGCTTGACGGTCATCTTGCCGGAGGTTTCCTGCAGGCTGGTGCCGCCGGCATCCAGCGTCAGCTGGGAAAAGTTGGCCTCGATGGTCTGCGACTTTTCCAGCAATTGGGTCAGGCGTTGTACGTCTTGCTCACCGGCAAAGGCCGATACGGTGGCCGACACAGAAGCCGCGGCCAGGGCAGAAACCAACAGCATGCGAATCGCGCGCATGGGAGTCCTCATCGAACATTGAAAAGACCGGGCGCCACCGTTGGCACCCGGCAAGGTGTACGTCAGTCGCGCGGGCCGCCCGGGGCAATCACTTCCCGCGAGCCGTTGCTGTTCATGGGGGTGACCACGCCGGCCATTTCCATGGCTTCGATCATGCGGGCGGCGCGGTTGTAGCCGATCTTCAGTTTGCGCTGCACGGCCGAGATGGATGCGCGACGGCTTTCCAGCACGAACTGCACAGCCTCATCATACAGGGCGTCGCTTTCCGAATCTTCGCCATCGCCACCGCCACCACCGCCGCCTTCGAAGCCGCTGCCGGCCTCCTCGACGCCGTTGAGGATGTCGTCGTTGTAGTCCGGAGCGCCGCGCAGCTTCCACGCCTCCACCACGCGGTGCACCTCGTCGTCGGAGACGAACGCGCCGTGGACACGGATCGGCAAGCTGGTGCCTGGCGGCATGTACAGCATGTCACCGTGGCCCAGCAACTGCTCGGCACCACCCTGGTCGATGATGGTCCGCGAGTCGATCTTGCTCGACACCTGGAACGCCATGCGGGTCGGGATGTTGGCCTTGATCAGGCCGGTAATCACGTCTACCGACGGGCGCTGGGTAGCGAGGATCAGGTGGATACCGGCTGCACGTGCCTTCTGGGCGATACGGGCGATCAGCTCTTCGACCTTCTTGCCGACGATCATCATCATGTCGGCGAATTCGTCGACCACCACCACGATGGTCGGCAGGGTTTTCAACGCAGGCGGCTCGTCGTCCATGCTCTCGCGGCGGTACAGCGGGTCATGGATGATCTCGCCAGCTTCCTGGGCGTCCTTGATCTTGCGGTTGAAGCCGGCCAGGTTACGCACGCCCATGGCCGCCATCAGCTTGTAGCGACGCTCCATCTCGGCCACGCTCCAGCGCAAGGCGTTGGCAGCGTCCTTCATGTCGGTGACCACCGGGCACAGCAGGTGCGGGATGCCTTCGTAGATCGACAGTTCGAGCATTTTAGGGTCGATCATGATCAGCCGCGCATCTTCCGGGCTGGACTTGAACAGGATCGACAGGATCATCGCGTTCACACCCACCGACTTGCCGGAACCGGTGGTACCGGCCACCAGCAGGTGCGGCATCTTGGCCAGGTCGGTGATCACCGGCTTGCCGCCGATGTCGTGGCCCAGGGCCAGGGTGACCGGCGATTTCTGCTCGTCGTACTGCGGCGTGGCCAGCACTTCGGAGAAGCGCACCATCTGCCGGTTTTCGTTGGGGATCTCGATACCCACGGTGGTCTTGCCGGGGATGACCTCGACCACACGCACACTGGTCACCGCCAGCGAACGCGCCAGGTCCTTGGCCAGGTTGGCGATACGGCTGACCTTCACGCCCGCGGCCGGCTGGATTTCGTAACGGGTAATTACCGGGCCCGGGTGGATCGAGTCCACCGCCACTTCCACGCCGAATTCCTTGAGCTTGATTTCCAGCAGCTGACCGACACCGGCCAGGGATTCCGGCGAGTACTCGATCTTCTTCTGTTCGGCCGGGTCGAGGATGGAAATCGACGGCAAGGTGCCTTCCACCGCGCTGTCGACGAACAGCGGCGCCTGCTTCTCCTTCATCACCCGCTTGCTCGGCTCCGGCGCCCTGGCGGGTGTCGGCGGCACGATCATCGGGGCCGCGGCAGGTTGTTCGCGGGAGATTATCGGCTCACGCGGTGCCGGCGACTCGCGCGGCACCACGGGCTCGCGTGACAGGGTTGGCTCACGTGGCTCGGCTGGCTGTGCAGATGCTTCTTCACGTTTGAAGATACGCTCGCGCAGCCCCGGCTTGGCCGGCTCGTGCCTGTCAGCGGCCATCGGCGCGGGCTTGACCGCCACCGGCTCGTCCTCGCGCAACTGCGCCTCCAGGCGTTTGCGCTCGTTGCGCGCTTCCCACCAACGGTTGGCGGCGCCCTGCACCAGCTCGAACAGGTCGAGAGTGATCTTGCCGGTCAGGTCCATCACCTTGAACCAGGACAGGTCGGTGAAAACGGTCAAGCCGAACAGGAACAGGGCAATGAACATCAGCGTGCTGCCTTGCACGTTCAGCAGGTTGCGCGCCAGGTCGCCCAGGCTCTCGCCCAGTGCGCCACCGGCGGAGAACGGCATGCTCGCAGGCGGGTGGAAATGAATATGCGCCAGCGCCGCACCCGACAGCACCAGGAATACAAGGCCGATCAGCCGCCAGGAAAACAGCCAGCCGCTCCAGTCCCAGGGCTGGTGGCGTTCGCGAAAGATCTGCCAGGTCTTTATCGCCAGCAGCAGCGGGAAGATGTAGGCAAAGTACCCCAGTACCATGAACAGGATGTCGGCGAAGTAGGCACCGGCACGCCCGGCGGCGTTCTGCACCTGGTCGACGTTGCTGGTGTGGCTGAAGCCCGGGTCCGACGTATCGTAGGTCAGCAGCGCCATCCACAGGTACAGGCACAGGGCGCCGACAGCGATCAACGCACCTTCCTTGAGGCGATAATGCAGCTGCTGCCGCCACAGAGGGACGGGCAAGGGAGCTGGAGTTGCGGTGGATTTCTTCAAAACGCGTCTATTCCTGCGCGTGCTGCGCGTCCAATAGTGATCGGCCGACGGTGCGGCCAATGAACCACTACTTTTAACATTACTGCCCGCCAGCCGCCATGGCAGCACGCCGTAAGGAGCTTGAGTGGGGGCGACTTTCGTATACCTGCAATTTGAGCACGCATTGTCTTCTGTGACAAAGGCTTATGCTGTGTTTTTGCACAGGTGTGACAGCAAATTTAGCGGATGGTGCCTGCGGTTTCATGAATGTGTAAGAAATTGCCTATTTTCATCGCCAGTGCCGGCCTCTTTGCGGGCTCGCCCGCCCCCACAGTTACCCCGCAGGGTTCAGAGCCTGTAAATGGCCTGTGGAAGCGGGCAAGCCCGCGAAGAAGCCAAAGAGATTGACCCTGCTTTTCACCCGCGCCATGCTGCCCTCTCCCCTCCCCCACCGCACGATAGACCATGCTCACCTGGCTGACCCGCGACTCGTTGACCTTCCCGCCCCTGGAAAAGGCCCTGCACGACCCCAACGGCCTGCTCGCCGCTGGCGGCGACCTGAGCCCCGAGCGCCTGGTGCAGGCCTATCGCCATGGCTGCTTCCCGTGGTACCAGGACGGCCAGCCGATCCTCTGGTGGTCACCCGACCCGCGCACGGTGCTGCTTCCGGACCAGCTGCACGTGTCGCGCTCGCTGGCCAAGTTGATGCGCCAGGGCCGCTACCAGGTCAGCTTCGACACCGACTTCCCGGCGGTGATCGCCGCCTGCGCCGCGCCACGCGACTACGCCGACGGCACCTGGATCACCGACACCATGCGCGCCGCCTACTGCGAGCTGCACCGACGCGGCATCGCTCATTCGGTGGAGGTGCGCCAGGACGGCGAGCTGGTTGGTGGCCTGTACGGCCTGGCCATCGGCCAGCTGTTCTTCGGCGAATCGATGTTCAGCCGCGCCGACAATGCATCCAAGGTCGGCTTCGTGACTCTGGTCAACCACCTGCGCCAAGCCGGTTTCGTCCTCATCGACTGCCAGATGCCGACCAACCACCTGCACAGTCTGGGGGCACATGCCATCAGCCGCGCCGAGTTCGCCGCCTACCTGGCACGCCACCTCGACCAGCCCAACAGCGCCACATGGCTTCCCTAGGCGAGTTCCCATAGCTGGCTTACACTTAAAGCAAAGTCTCACCGAGGGGGTTGATCATGACAGAGTTGGCGCGGTTGAAGTTCTATGCCACTCAGCCCCACTCCTGCAGCTACCTGCCCGACGAACAGGCAACCACGCTGTTCCTCGACCCCAGCCAGCCGATGGACGTGCACGTGTACGCCGACCTTTCGGAAATGGGTTTTCGCCGCAGTGGCGATCACCTGTACCGCCCGCACTGCCAGAACTGCAATGCCTGCGTGCCGGCACGCATCCCGGCGGCGCGCTTCATCCCCAACCGCCAGCAACGGCGCATTCTCAAGCGCAACGCCGACCTGACCGTGACCGCCGCACGCCCGGCGTTCAAGGAAGAGTACTTCGAGCTGTACCGGCGCTACATCGAAACGCGCCACGCCGATGGTGACATGTACCCGCCCAGCCGCGACCAGTTTTCCACCTTCCTGGTGCGCGACCTGCCGTTCTGCTGGTTCTACGAATTCCGCCTGGAAGGCCGTTTGATGGCAGTGGCCGTGTGCGACCTGCTGCCCAACGGGCTGTCGGCGGTGTACACCTTCTACGAGCCGGACGAAGAACGCCGCAGCCTGGGCCGCTTTGCCATCCTCTGGCAGATCACCGAAGCCCTGCGCCAGGACCTGGAGGCGGTTTACCTGGGTTACTGGATCAAGAACTGCAAGAAAATGAACTACAAGACGCAGTATCGGCCTATCGAATTGTTGATAAATCAGCGCTGGGTCACCCTCAACTGAAAGGCATTGGCTTGACACACAGTTTTCGGGCATAATCCACGCCACTTTTTTGCCCGGTGCGGTTATGCGTCGGGCCAACACTGGATCCGAGGGCTCTACTGCATGTCGAAAGAAGACAGCTTCGAAATGGAAGGTACTGTCGTCGACACCCTGCCCAACACCATGTTCCGCGTGGAGTTGGAAAACGGGCACGTCGTAACCGCGCACATCTCCGGAAAGATGCGCAAGAACTACATCCGTATTCTCACTGGCGACAAAGTCCGCGTCGAACTGACGCCGTACGACCTGAGCAAGGGCCGCATCACTTATCGTGCGCGCTAAGCTCAAGCCATGAAAAAGCCCGGCCATGTGCCGGGCTTTTTTGTACCTGTCAGATTGCAGGGGCTGCGCAGCAGCCCTGTGGGAGCGGGTTCACCCGCGAAGAGCCCAACGCGATGGATGGCACCGGCTGCGCCGGTGTTCGCGACTAAAGCCGCTCCCACAGGTACAGCCCTGCCCCGTTTTCACGCAACCTCGGCCGTCGTCTCGAAGTCGAACACCAGCTCGCCATCACGCAGGTCGACATGCACCACGCCACCATGCTCGGCCAGTTCGCCAAACAGGATCTCCTCGGCCAGCGGCCGCTTGATCTTGTCCTGGATCAGCCGCGCCATCGGCCGCGCGCCCATCTGCACATCGTAGCCCGAGGCCGCCAGCCAGCCGCGTGCATCGTCGCTGACTTCCAGTAGCACCCGTTTGTCTTCCAGCTGCGCCTGCAGTTCGATAAGGAACTTGTCGACGATGCTCTTGATCGTCTCGTGGCTCAGGCGACCAAACTGGATGATGGTGTCCAGGCGGTTGCGGAACTCCGGCGTGAAGCTCTTGCGGATGACTTCCATGGCATCGGACGCATGGTCCTGATGGGTGAAGCCGATCGAGGCCCGCGCGGCTGTTTCTGCTCCGGCGTTGGTGGTCATGATCAGGATCACGTTGCGGAAGTCGGCCTTGCGCCCGTTGTTGTCGGTCAGTGTGCCATGGTCCATAACCTGCAGCAGCAGGTTGAAGACTTCAGGGTGGGCCTTCTCGATTTCGTCGAGCAGCAATACACAGTGCGGCTGCTTGGTGATCGCCTCGGTCAGCAAACCACCCTGGTCGAAGCCAACATAGCCAGGAGGCGCACCGATCAGGCGCGACACAGTGTGGCGCTCCATGTACTCGGACATGTCGAAGCGCACCAGCTCAACGCCCAGCGCCTTGGCCAGCTGCCGTGCAGCTTCGGTCTTGCCGACGCCGGTCGGGCCGGCGAACAGGAACGAACCGACAGGCTTGTCCGGCGACTTGAGCCCCGCGCGAGACAGCTTGATGGCGGTGGCCAGCGAATCGATCGCCTGGTCCTGACCAAATACGGTCAGCTTCAGGTCACGCTCGAGGTTGCGCAGCAGTTCCTTGTCGGAACTGGTCACGTGCTTCGGCGGAATCCGAGCGATCTTGGCGACGATGTCTTCGACCTGTGGCACATCGATGCGCTTGACGCGGTTGGCCTCCGGCTGCAGGCGCTGGTAGGCACCGGCTTCGTCGATCACGTCGATGGCCTTGTCCGGCATGTGCCGGTCATTGATGTAGCGTGAGGCCAGTTCAGCAGCGGCGCGCAAGGCTTCGTCGCTGTACTCGATGTTGTGGTGGCTTTCGAAGCGGCCTTTCAGGCCACGCAGGATGCCCACGGTGTCTTCGACCGATGGCTCGCTGACATCGACCTTCTGGAAGCGCCGCGCCAGGGCACGGTCCTTCTCGAAGATGCCGCGAAACTCCTGGAAGGTGGTCGAGCCGATGCAACGGATTTCACCGGACGACAGCAATGGCTTGAGCAGGTTGGACGCATCCATCACCCCACCCGACGCCGCACCGGCACCAATGATGGTGTGGATTTCGTCGATGAACAGGATCGCCTGCGGGCGCTTGCGCAGCTCGCCGAGCAGCGCCTTGAAGCGCTTCTCGAAATCGCCGCGGTATTTGGTGCCGGCCAGCAGCGCGCCGAGATCGAGGGAATACACCACGCTCTGCGCCAGCAGATCGGGCACCTGGCCATCGACGATGCGCTTGGCCAGGCCCTCGGCGATGGCAGTCTTGCCCACGCCTGCCTCGCCCACCAGCAACGGGTTGTTCTTGCGCCGACGGGCAAGAATCTGCGCCACGCGCTCCACTTCCTGCTCGCGGCCTACCAGCGGGTCGATACGGCCGGCACGGGCCAGTTCGTTCAGGTTGCTGGCATAGGCATCCAGCGGGTTGCTCGAGGAAGCGGTATCGCCGCCCTCTTCGTCCTGCATTTCCTGGTCGCTTTCGGAATGCGAACCATGGCCCGGCACCTTGGAGATGCCATGGGCGATGTAGTTGACCACGTCGATGCGGGCCACGCTCTGCTGCTTGAGCAGGAACACGGCCTGGCTTTCCTGTTCGCTGAAGATCGCAACCAGCACGTTGGCGCCGGTGACTTCACGCTTGCCGGAGCTTTGCACGTGGAACACGGCACGCTGCAGTACACGCTGGAAGCCCAGGGTCGGCTGGGTTTCGCGATCTTCGTCATTGACCGGGATCAGGGGTGTGGTGGAATCGATGAACTCTTGCAGGTCGTGCTTGAGTTTGTCGAGATTGGCGCCACAGGCGCGCAGAACGGTCGCGGCAGCCTCATTGTCAAGGAGTGCCAGCAGCAGATGTTCGACAGTCATGAACTCATGACGCTTCGAACGAGCCTCCTTGAAGGCAAGATTGAGGGTGACTTCGAGCTCGCGGTTTAACATAGCTTCACCTCATACCCAAGTGGTCGGCGATTAACCGTCCTTCTCGATTTCACAGAGTAGCGGATGCTGGCTTTCCCTGGCGTATTGGTTGACCTGCATAGCCTTTGTTTCGGCGATGTCACGGGTAAACAATCCGCACACTGCCCGCCCTTCGGTATGGACGGTCAGCATGATCTTGGTCGCCAGCTCGCGGTTCAGATTGAAGAACGTCTCGAGCACTTCGACGACGAAATCCATCGGCGTGTAGTCATCGTTGAACAAAACCACCTTGTACATCGGTGGCGCCTGCAGGATCGGCTTGGCTTCCTGAACTGCAAGACCTGAGCCGTCGTCCTCATTCGATTGCGGGCGATCCTGATTGAATGTTAGTCGAATCTCACTAGGTGCATGCATGGAAAGAATTTCATCATGAGCGACAGGTTAAGGTTGTGGGTTGACTGCGAAAGGCACGGCCAGCACAGGCGCCGGGCGACCTTGACTATCGGCAAAACGGTGTTACAACCAATAAGAACCCACCGTGGTCGATAAAGATCCGCGCAGTCAACCAGATTTTTCGCATGGTTCGTATGCGGATGACGTGGATGATACTCCAGTGATGGAGTCCTTTGCAGAGGGACATAGGGATGGCAAGCGGTAAAGTCAAGTGGTTCAACAATGCCAAGGGCTACGGATTCATCAATGAAGAGGGCAAGACTGACGACTTGTTCGCTCATTATTCAGCCATCCAGATGGACGGGTACAAGACGCTCAAGGCCGGCCAGGTCGTGATCTTCGACATCGTCCAGGGCCCCAAAGGCCTGCACGCGGTGAATATCAGCAGCGCCACTGCCGCCGCGGCCACCAGGGCTCCGCAGACCAGCAGCACTGCCGACGCCTGAACTGCGGCGCCGCCTGCCGGTACGAAAAAAACCGGCCGCCTCCTGACTGGAAGCGGCCGGTTTTCCGTTGCCTTACATGTGCTTGATCATTTCATCGCCAAAGCCTGAACTGCTCACCAGCGTTGCACCGTCCATCAGGCGTTCGAAATCATAGGTCACGGTCTTGGCGGCAATCGCGCCATTGGTACCTTTGATGATCAGGTCCGCCGCCTCGGTCCAGCCCATGTGCCGCAGCATCATCTCCGCCGACAGGATCACCGAACCCGGGTTGACCTTGTCCTGCCCGGCATACTTGGGCGCGGTGCCGTGGGTGGCCTCGAACATGGCCACGGTGTCGGACAGGTTGGCACCCGGCGCAATGCCGATACCGCCCACTTCCGCCGCCAAGGCATCGGACAGGTAGTCACCGTTGAGGTTGAGGGTGGCGATCACGTCATACTCGGCCGGACGCAGCAGTATCTGCTGCAGCATGGCATCAGCGATGGCGTCCTTGACGATGACCTCGCGGCCGCTCTTGGGGTTCTTGAACTTCATCCACGGGCCACCATCGAGCAACTCGGCGCCAAACTCGTCGCGCGCCACTTCATAGCCCCAGTCCTTGAAGGCACCCTCGGTGAACTTCATGATGTTGCCCTTGTGCACCAGGGTCAGCGACTCGCGGTCGTTGTCCACCACATACTGCAGGGCCTTGCGCACCAGGCGCTTGGTGCCCTCGCGGGACACCGGCTTGACGCCAATGCCGCAGTCCTGGTCGAAGCGGATCTTGGTAACGCCCATTTCCTCCTTCAAGAACTTGATTACCTTGTTCGCCTCGGGCGAACCGGCCTTCCACTCGATGCCGGCATAAATGTCCTCGGAGTTCTCGCGGAAGATCACCATGTCCACATCGCCGGGTTTTTTCACCGGGCTGGGCACGCCCTGGAACCACAGCACCGGGCGCAGGCACACGTACAGGTCCAGTTGCTGGCGCAAGGCCACGTTGAGCGACCGGATGCCACCGCCCACCGGGGTGGTCAGCGGCCCCTTGATCGACACCACATAATCACGCACGGCATCGAGGGTCTCCTGGGGCAGCCAGGTATCCTGATCGTACACCTGGGTGGCTTTTTCACCGGCGTACACCTCCATCCAGGCGATCTTGCGCTTGCCACCGTAGGCCTTCTGCACGGCGGCATCGACCACCTTGATCATTACCGGCGAAACATCGACGCCAATCCCGTCGCCCTCGATATAAGGAATGATCGGGTTGTCAGGAACGTTAAGCGAATGGTCGGCATTGACGGTGATCTTCGCGCCGTCGGTCGGAACCTTGATTTTCTGGTATCCCATGCTTGCACTACTCCGCTGTCGGGTGTGATTGGACATCATGCGATCCACTGAGCCTAAACCACATCTGTCGACCTGCAAGCTGCAGGAGCGGCGGTGCGGCGATCCGACTGGCCTGTGAAGAATGCACCGCCGGCGCTGCGGCGTTTCGCCACATTGCCGCTTAGTCTTTGGTCTTATAAGTGGGCCGATATCACTTGGCCTTGCTGATTAGCCCGAATGGTTTGGTATACTCCGCCGCGACCGAAGGGTCATTGGGGCGATCCCTTGGAAAAATGCGGACCGCCCTTGGCCATGAAAGGCCGTAAAGCCCGGGCTGTTACCGCAGCTCAGCACTTGACGCTCGACTGATGCATCCACCATCACCGCTCGCAGCCTCTCGACTTTCCGCTCATGGCGCTGCCAGGGCGATGCGCCTACCCTGCGCACCACGAGACTCGAGCACGCTCAGCACACAGAGAGTTAACCCGCATGCCCACCCGTTCCAAGATCATCTATACCTTCACCGACGAAGCCCCCGCCCTCGCCACTTACTCGCTGCTGCCGATCATCGAAGCCTTCACCGCTTCGGCCGACATCGCCGTCGAAACCCGCGACATCTCCCTGGCTGGCCGCATCCTCGCCGCCTTCCCGGAGCAACTGGGCGCAGAGAAGCAAGTAGGCGATCACCTGGCGGAACTGGGCCAGCTGGCTACCACCCCTGAAGCCAACATCATCAAGCTGCCGAACATCAGCGCCTCGGTACCGCAACTGAAAGCCGCGATCAAGGAACTGCAGGGCAAGGGCTTCAACATCCCTGACTACGCCGACGAGCCGGCCACCGCGGAAGAGAAAGAATCCCGCGCCCGCTACGACCGCATCAAGGGTTCCGCCGTGAACCCGGTACTGCGCGAAGGCAACTCCGACCGCCGCGCGCCGCTGTCGGTCAAGAACTATGCCCGCAAGCACCCGCACAAGATGGGCGCCTGGGCTGCCGACTCCAAGTCGCACGTTGCTCACATGACCCAGGGCGACTTCTACGGCAGCGAGAAAGCCGCACTGATCGAAGCTGACGACAGCCTGCGCATCGAGCTGGTCGGCAAAGACGGCAACACCACCGTACTGAAAGAAAAGACCGCGGTAAAAGCTGCCGAAGTCATCGACTGCGCCACCATGAGCCGCAAGGCCCTGAAAGCCTTCATCGCCGAGCAGATCGCCGATGCCAAGGCTTCCGGCGTGCTGCTGTCGGTACACTTGAAAGCCACCATGATGAAGGTCTCCGACCCGATCATGTTCGGCGTCATCGTCGAAGAGTTCTACAACGACGTGCTGGCCAAGCATGCCGCCGCCTTGGCTGAAGTCGGCTTCAACCCCAACAACGGCATCGGCGACCTGTACGCCCGCATCAAGGACCTGCCAGCCGAGAAGCAGGCCGAGATCGAAGCCGACATCCAGGCCCTGTACGCCCAGCGTCCGGCCCTGGCCATGGTCAACTCCGACAAAGGCATCACCAACCTGCACGTGCCGAGCGACGTCATTGTCGACGCCTCGATGCCAGCCATGATCCGCGACTCGGGCAAGATGTGGAACGCCGCCGGCGAACTGCAGGATGCCAAGGCGATCATCCCGGACCGCTGCTACGCCGGCATCTACCAGGCCACCATCGAAGACTGCAAGGCCAACGGCGCCTTCGACCCGACCACCATGGGCAGCGTACCGAACGTCGGCCTGATGGCACAGAAGGCCGAGGAATACGGCTCCCACGACAAGACCTTCCAGATCAAGGCCGACGGTGTCGTGCGCGTGGTCGACAGCAAAGGCCAGGTCGTTCTCGAGCAGAACGTCGAAGCCGGTGACATCTTCCGCATGTGCCAGGTCAAGGACGCGCCGATCCAGGACTGGGTCAAGCTGGCCGTCAACCGTGCCCGCCTGAGCAACACCCCAGCAGTGTTCTGGCTGGACCCCGCCCGCGCCCACGACGGCGTCATGATCGAGAAGGTGCAGAAGTACCTGAAGGACCACGACACCAGCGGCCTGGACATCCGCATCCTGGCACCGGTCGACGCCATCAAGTTCTCCCTGGCCCGCATCCGCGAAGGCAAGGACACCATCTCGGTGACCGGCAACGTGCTGCGTGACTACCTGACCGACCTGTTCCCGATCATGGAACTGGGCACCAGTGCCAAGATGCTGTCGATCGTGCCGCTGATGAACGGCGGTGGCCTGTTCGAAACCGGCGCCGGCGGTTCGGCACCGAAGCACGTGCAGCAACTGGTGGAAGAGAACTTCCTGCGTTGGGACTCGCTGGGTGAATTCCTGGCCCTGGCCGCTTCCCTGGAGCACCTGGGCAACACCTACGACAACCCGCGCGCCAAAGTGCTGGCCAACACCCTGGACCAGGCCACCGGCAAGTTCCTCGACACCAACAAGTCGCCTTCGCGCAAAGTCGGTGGTATCGACAACCGCGGCAGCCACTTCTACCTGACCCTGTACTGGGCCCAGGCCCTGGCCGCGCAGAACGACGACGCTGCCCTGCAGGCACGCTTCGCACCACTGGCCAAGACCCTGACCGAGAACGAGGAGACCATCGTCGCCGAGCTCAACGCCGTCCAGGGCAAGCCGGCCGACATCGGTGGCTACTATGCCCCGGATGCCGAGCTGACCGCCAAGGTGATGCGCCCAAGCCAGACCCTGAACAGCGCCATTGCAGCCCTGTAAGGTTCGCTTGAAGTAACAGCACAAACCCCGGCCACGCACCGGGGTTTGTGCTTTCTGGACAAATGATATCTAGCGGCCAACACCTACCCTGTGGGAGCGGG